>JAZNSR010000079.1:0-9394 GCA_045591335.1 Faecousia sp. | reverse complement strand
AGTACTTTGTTTGGTATCCCCTACACCTCTGAAAATCCTGAAAAGGCTATGGAACTGCTGTACTTGTTGCATACCGATAAGGAGCTGTTCAATGCTCTGGCTTTCGGCATCGAAGGTGTTCACTATGATAAGGTGAGCGAGAACAAGGTTGCCGTGAAGGAAAACAGCGGTTGGGGCGGCTACACTGCTACATGGGCACTGGGCAACTCTTTCCTGGCTTATGCTTATGGCGATCAGGATGAAAATCTGGCAGAGCAGACCATTGCTATAAACGAGTCTGCACAGATGTCCCCCATCGACGGCTTCAAGTTTGACCCCGCCGGCTGGGAAAGCGTGATCGCAAATATCTCTGCCATCAGAACCGAGTATAATAACGCTTATTTTTATGAGGATTCTGCAACGAGATATGACGCTTACATGAAGAAGCTGAAGGATGCCAATGTGGACGGCCTGATTGCAGCCTGTCAGGAACAGCTGGATGCGTATTGGGCAAATAAGAATAAGTAAGTAATTTTGCTCACGAAGGGTCCACATCATAGGGTGTGGACCCTTTTCGCTCAAAATAACCTCAAAATGCATTGGATGGTGGCAATTATGAAGTATATTGTGAAAAAATACGACGATCTATGGGAAAAAGTCCTGGAAATGGATGTGGAATCCCTGCTTTACAGCGTGATCATTCCGGACATTCACAGCGGCGATTCCGTCGATTACAGAAATGTGGGCGTATTTGTGCATCCAGTCACTAGCCAGGAGGCGATTGCCTTTACACAAGGGGCAAAGCACCACGCAGAGCATGATATGCTGTTTGTTGCAGATTTGGAAGCCGGAGCAGGTGATGCTGTTTTAGGGGAGACTCGGTTTCCTGTGATGCGGGCAGCAGGCATAGTTAATGACGAAAATCTGGCTTACCGTATGGGACAGGTGTGCGCCGTGGAGGGCCGTAAGGTCGGTTATGCCTGGACCTTCGCACCCTGTGTAGATATTTGTACCAACCATGATAATCCCATTGTATCCTCCCGATCCGTGGGGGAGGATGCCGAGCAGGTCATTCGCATTGGCGGTGCCTATATGCGCGGCTTGCAGGATCACGGAGTAGTAGCCACGCTGAAACATTTTCCCGGTGATGGGCCCTGCCGTTTTGATCAGCATCTGACCGCTGTAGAGAATCCGCTGTCCACGGAGCAGTGGTATGCCACCTTCGGGCGGGTATACCGGGAATTGATTGAACAGGGAGTAAAGACCATTATGCCCGGTCATATCTCTCTGCCGGCCTATGATGAAATCGACCCGGAAACCGGCATTTATCCGCCGGCCACCTTATCTAAGCGCCTTCTGACGGACCTGCTCAAAAATGAGCTGGGATTTGAAGGTATTATCGTATCTGACGCAACCGTCATGGGCGGTTTTTGCGGATACATCAATTACTATGAAGCTTGTGCGCGCTTCCTGGAAGCAGGCGGAGATTGTCTGCTGTTTATCAATGATTTGGAGCGTGTTGTAAATAATTTAAAGAGACTGACAGAAAGTGGAAAGCTTTCTGTGGACACCCTTCGAAACCGTGCCTACCGGATGCTGTGTTTTGCCAGAGAGATTTGTGCCGAGGAGTATCACAACCCGGAAATTTCCAAACAAGATGCAAAAGCGGTGTCGAACGAAATGGTGGAAAAGGCTTGTACGGTCATTCGCGACCGCAAGCAGCTACTGCCCTATAATCTGAGCGAGAATACGAAAATCCTGCATCTGGTGTGCAGCAATAACTACCCGCCGGAATATGCGCAGGATTTGACAAATGAACTTAAGAAAATTACGAACCATGTGGATGTGTACATAGATGCGGGCCCCAAAAAGAATTTGGCGCTGGCGGAGGACGGAGGCTATGACCTCATCGTCTGCACCATAGGCACAAATACAAAGCCCGGCTGGAACACTGCCAGATTGCATGGCGCTGTTGCCAGAAATATGATGGACGGCTGGTGTAAAATCGGTCCTCCGGTCATCTTTGTGAACTATGGACATCCCTATTGGGACGAAGAATATATGGCTGCGGACACAGTTATCAACACCTATGGCTATACGGAGCATACGGCTTCGGTGGTTGTGAAAAAGATAATTGGTCAGCAATGAATGGAGATAGTATTATGAAATTTTTAATTATGACCGATATTGAGGGCGTTAGCGGTGTAACAACCTATCAGCAAGCGGAGAACAGCCAGTTTGGCCGGGATATGCTGATGAATGATTTGTTGGCGGTCATTGAAGGCATTCGTAGTCACGGACATCATGAGATCGTGGTGTATGATATGCACACGGACGGTCGGAATGTGGATATTTCCCAACTGCCGGAGGATGTGCCCGTGGTCATGGGCAAGCCTATTAACGGCAAGCTGTGGCGGGGTGTTGGCAAGGGCTTTGACGGCTTGTTTATGGTAGGTCTGCACGCCATGTCCCGTGAACCGGGAGCAATGTTAGCCCATTCTTATCTGATTCAATATGATTCTATCCATATTAACAACGATCTGGTTGGTGAAATTGGCGTGGAATGTCTGCTGGCCGGTGAGCAGGACACACCTTTGGTATTCGTGGCCGGTGACGACATGGGTTGCCGGGAGGCGGAAACCTATATGCCCGGTGTGGTAACGGTTGCGGTCAAGAAGAGTCTGGACGAGGCCCAGGCTTTGTGTCAGACGCCTGCAAGAACCCGTCAGTTATTAAAGGCTGCCGCTATGCAGGCGGCTGAAAAAGCAGCAACGCTTTTGCCGAAAAAGCCTAGTATGCCCGTGACTATTAAGATTCAGTATTCCGATTGCGAATATTTGAAGATTATGAAGGAAATCCATCCGGAAATCTTTGTAAATGAGAACACTGTGGCTATGACCGGTGACAATCTTTTGGAAACCTGGTCTGCATATCTTTTGATGGAAAAGGAGATGACAACAAAATGATTGGCATCCGAGAAAAAATCATCAATAAGGAATTGGTCTTTGGAACCTGGCTGCAGACTGGCGATCCGGTGGTAGCGGAAATCATGGCAGAGTACGGCTGGGATTATATTGCAGCCGATATGGAGCACACTGCCATTAATGAGAATGATTTTGTTAACTTTGCCAGAGCCGTAAAAGGACGAACAGCTGCGTTTGCTCGGGTGGAAAGTGATGATGCGCTGGCCATCCGAAAGGTTTTGGATTTGGGTGCGCTGGGTGTAATCGTACCTATGGTCAACACCAAGGAGCAGGCGCAAAAAGTGGTGGAAGCGGCCAAATATGCCCCCATGGGCAAGCGGGGCTTTGCCTGGATTCGCGCCAATAAGTACGGCGTGGAATTTAACGAATATGCACGCATTGCCAATGACAGCATTGCAGTCATCGCTATGATTGAAACCAAAGAAGCCGTTGCCAATATTGATGAAATTCTTTCGGTTGACGGCATTGATGGCGTGTTCATTGGACCTTATGATATGTCTGGTTCTTACGGCGTTGTGGGTCAGGTGGAGCACGATTTGGTACAAAACGCTAAAAAAACTGTACTGGAAGCCTGTAAAAAGCACAATAAAGTGGCAGGACAGCATATTGTCATAGCCACGAAGGAAAATGTGAAGAAAGCAGTGGAGCAGGGTTACACCTTCTTTGCCCTAGGAACAGATGTTTTGTTTGTGGATTCTGCTTGCAAAAAGACCTTTGAAATCACACAGGAAGTAAAAAGCGGTTAAGCTTTGGGGTTGTGAAATGAAAAATATTGAAAAATATGCGAAGCTTGGCTTGGTGCATCATATGCTTTATCCGAAGTGCACCGCCGATAGAAAATTTCATGTAAATACTCTTTCTCAGTTTGTTGAAAGAAATGACATTGAGGCATTGGATTGCTGCATTCCTTATGGTGAGCAGTACCGAACCAGCGGCATTGTGGAGAAGGTGAAGAATTGCGGAAAGGATGTTGCCTATGCGCTGCATCTGTTCCCCGCAAGGAAGATTTCTCTTTCCAGCCTGGATATTCAGGAGCAGGAAATGACCAAGCTGGTGCTGAAAGACCAGATTGATATGGCAGCTGCCATCGGTGCCACAGGCTTTGTGTTCGTGTCCGGTGCGGATGTTCCCGATAACCGCCCGGCAGCAAGAGCGGCCTTTAAGGAATTTTGCAGATGGTTTTGCACAGAGCTGAAAAAGTATAACATAGATGCGCTGCTGGAGCCCTTTGACCGGACCATTGATAAAAAGTTCCTGTATGGCCCCATTGACGACTGCGTGGAGCTAATGAAGGATCTGCGCAGCGAGGGCATCACCAACATAGGCATCGAGCTGGATATGGCCCATTTGCCCCTGATGTTTGAGGAGTTTGAAAGCGCCATCGAGCGCTGCGCTCCTTACTTAAAGCGGATTCATCTGGGCAATTGCGTAATAAAGGATACCGCCCATCCCCTTTACGGCGATATGCATCCGCCTATGGGTCTGTCCGGTGGCGAAATTGATACGCCGGAGCTGACCAGAATTCTGAAAAAGCTCTACGAGGTTGGATATCTGGACGAAAATAACCGAAAGCCTCTGATTATGGAAATGCAGCCGTTCCCCGGTGAAACGGTGGAATTTACTGTGGAAGAAACCTATAAGCGATTGCACAAAGCCTGGGAGAGCATCTAATAATTTTCCCCAGTGTACTTAAAGCTGAAAGAATAGGAGTGTATCATAATGTTCAAATGCCTGTATAATCTGGAAATGCTGATCATTGCTACCGGCAAGCCCCCTTTTCAGGATTATAATGAACCGATCAAGGCACAGACACCTGCAAATTATATCTATCAGCTTAAGGATACAGATGTGGATGCTGTGATGATTTGTCCCACAGCATGGAAGCTTCCCTTGTGGGATTCTAAGGTAATCCCCCATTGGAAAGAAGAAGCGCCTAAGATCAAGCAGCCCTACTTTACGGCAGACCTGAAATATCACGAAAAGGCCTATTTCCGCCTGAGAGATTTTATGATGGCAGGCAATGACCCCGTGGGTACCGCGGTTGCCGCGGCAAAGGAATGTGGAATTGCTCCGTTTATTTCTTACAGAATGAACGATCATCATTACTTAAGTCAGGCAGACGCCTTTGTGCATCCCCGTTTTTGGAGAGAAAACCCGCATTTATGGCTGAAAGCGGGAGAAAAGGCAGAAAATGATGTGGCGCTTTGTGATGGCGAACGGTATTTTGATTACTATCATGAAGAAGTCCGTCACCATTATTTCAGCCTTTTAGAAGAATTGGTTTCTTTATATGATGTAGCAGGCGTGGAGCTGGACTTCATGCGTTCGCCTACCTATTTTGATGCCGCCCATCTGGAAGAGGGGCGAGCCATTATGACAGAATTTGTCCGCTCTATCCGCGAAATGCTGGATGTATGGGGTGAAAAGCGGGGCAAGCAATTAAAGCTGTGCGTTAGAGTTCCCTATACCACCAAGTGGTGTTATGAAGTGGGACTGGATGTGGAGCGCTGGGACAAAGAAAAATTGATCGACATGGTCAATATTTCCACCTATTTTATTTGCAGTCCCAAGGTGGATGTTGCCGGCTATAAGAAGATTGTTCAAAATGCCGCCATGTACGGCGAGATGCATTTTATCATCGACAAAGCCAAAATTTACAATGGCTTTATGAATAACTGCCATCGTAAGACCACCAAAGAAATGTACCGGGCATTGGCAGCAACCTATATGGACCAGGGAATGGATGGCGTATCCTTCTTCAATACGGATTATGCCAGACATCATTTCTTTAACGAGTCCAGAAGACTGCACATGAAGGACGGTCAGCCGCCCTTAGAGGCATTTAAGGGAATTACCGATTTGAAGTGTTTGGCAAAGTTGGATAAGCATTATTTTGTGGGACCCAATTACAGTGAATTACCGCTGGTTAATCACCTTGCTATGGATCTGTATGTAGCGGAGCATAACATTACTGAGGACTTTAAGCATGCGATCCTGCGGATTAAGACCCAGGAGCCCTGTCAGGGACTGACGATTGCGGCCAGCATCAATGGCTGTGATGTTGAAGAAATTATGTGGATGGGCGAGCTCTTCCCTCCCCTATCCATGGAAGGCGCGGCTGCGCCCCAGTACGTAAAATACTACAAAGTGCCTGTGGAACTGCTGAAGCATGGAAATAACCGCATTTGCGCGGTAAATCTGTGCGATGACCCTACCTTGTGGGATAAGCGGGCAGTGTTTGATATGGTGGAGCTGGCAATTTATGCGCAGAACAGCTTTTTGCAATAAAGAGGTAGAATTATGATTTTTGACAATATTAGAAACAAAGACTTGTACGCAAAAGCACATCCCCTGTTTGAAAAGGCATTTGGCTTTATTGAGGAATACCTGCAAAATCCCAAGGAGGTAGGTCAGTATCCTATTTGCGGCGATGATTTGTTCGCCAAGGTAATGGATTATGAAACCCGCTCTGAGGGCTTGTACGAGGTACATAACAAATACATTGACATTCAGTTTATCGCCAGAGGCGCTGAACGGGTATTTTACGGCAACCGGTGCGATTTTACCGAAACGGAATATCATGAAGACGGGGATTATATGTTCCTGGAAGAAGACAAGCAGCGATTGGTGTTCGATTTGCAGCAGGGTGAATTTGCCATTTTCTTCCCGGAGGATGCCCACAAGCCTTCCATGGATACGGACACAAAAAATCAAGTGGTAAAAGTCGTTTTGAAGGTGAAAGCATGAAAAATGTTATTTTGATTGGCGATTCCATTCGTGCGGTTTATGACAAATATGTGCAAAATCGTCTGAGAACCTCTGCCAATGTGTATTGGCCCCAGGATAATTGCCGATTTGCGCATTATGTCCTCAGACACATCGGTGAATGGCTGGAAAAATCCGGTTTTCAGGGTAATATTGATGTGATTCACTGGAATGCGGGCCTGCATGATGTGGCGCATTTGTACGGAGAGGGAATTCTGGTGCCCATTGATTGGTACGCAGAAACCATTGAACGGATTTACAAGGTCATGAAAAAAATGGCGCCGGAGGCAAAGCAGATCTTTGCCACTTCTACCTGCGTCATTGAAGAAGGCTTTACAGAGCCGGAACGGTTCTTCCGTCTGAATGCAGACATTGAGGCCTATAATCAAGCGGCTATCGAAAGGTTAAGCAAGTACGATGATGTGATTATCAACGATATGTATGCTTTGACCAAGGCTGCGCCCAGAGAAATTTTCTCAGACCCCACACACTTCTATACGGATCCGGGGCGGAGATTGCTGGGCGACAGAGTATCGGAAATTATTGCCGAGCAATTGCAGGTGCAATTGGATGCGTTGAGTGGTTATGACACTGCAACCGGTAATTTTTACATAGGACAATAACGGAGGGGAAATTATGAAAAGAATTTTCACACTACTAATCGCGGTATTTCTGATTGCTTCGCTGGCATTCCCAGTCAGTGCGGCAACGCAGACCGAGGATGGTATCCAGGTCGAAATGGTTACCGACAAGGATGCGTATTCTCAGGGCGAGAAAATCACCGCAACACTTACAGTCACCAACACAAATGATTATGATTTAATCAATGTATCGTTGGAAGGTGTTGTTCCGGCCGGCTATAAGATGAGCCGCGGCTCTAATGCCACCATTCCGGTGCTGGCAGCAGGCGAAACAAAAACCATAACGGTGAGCTTTGTGCGTTCCATGGACTTTTTGTGGATCATTCTGATTGTGGTGCTGATCCTATTGGTGATCGCAGCAGCAGTGGTTCTGGGCATTTTCCTGCTCCGTCGCAAGCCGAAGCAGATCACGGCAGCTGTTTTGTGTCTGGCAATGCTGTTGAGCATGGCCTCTACCACCGTTTTAGCAACGGGTGATGATATGGCATTGCCGGATGACAATTTCCCCTCTCAAGGCTCCGGTGAGACCACTGAGCCCACCGAGGAGACCACTGAGCCCACTGAGGAAGAGGTAATTCCTTCTGACATCAATATCAGTGACGATTTCAGCACCTTTGCGCCCTCTTTGGGAGCAGCCCCCAAGGAAAACGGCTGGGGTGTCAGTAGTGCTGCCGGTGCCACCCAGACTGAAGATGAGAAGCTGAAGGTTACGGAACTGACCTTCCATGTGCCTGAGGGAATCACCGGGGACTATGCCGTGGAATTCCGTTATCAGCTTCCCACAGACATCCGGGCCAAGGTGGTGCTGGGCCAGGGTATTCAAACCACAAAATCCCAGCTTTATTTGCAGTTTACCGGCGGCGGCAGCAAATATGAGGACCGTGTAAACTTCAATAAGGGTAATGTTACCAGCAATGTTAACTACATCTTTAACGGTATTGAGCAGTGGCACTTGGTGCAGATTGCTGTGAGCCAAACCAACAAGACCTATAAGATGTATGTGGATGGCAGACAGGTTAACTTCGGCGCCGACACCGAGTTTGCGTTCTTTAACGAGCAAATCACCAAGATGACCCAGGTGGTGTTCCAGTGTACCGGCGGTCATCTGCAGCTGGATGATTTCAGAATTTATATGGGCGAGCCGGAAGTGGACGAAGGCCCTGTCATTGAAAATCCCAGCAATTATAGCGATAGTTTCTCCGATTTCCAGGCTATGGTATCCAAAAATGCGCCTTTGAAGAGCTATTGGTGGATCACCTCTGAAAGCAATGCCGTGCAGACCGAAAACGGAAAAGTCAAGGTCAAGGAACTGAATTACTATGTTCCTCAGGGTATTAGCGATAGCTACACCGTGGAATTCAAGTATCAGCTGCCCATGGAGGGCCGTGCCTATTTGAAGATCGGTGAAGGTGTGGAAACCACCAAGCTTCAGGTTTATATGACCTTAAGTGGCGGTGACAGCAAATACGCTGACCGTATTAAATTCCAGGACGGCAAGGAAGGCATAAGTGAAATTTTCACCACAAAAGCTCAGTGGCATAGCGTGAAGCTGATTGTGGATAACACCAGAAAGATATATCTCGCCTATGTGGATGGCAACCTGGTTACGGATGAATATGATTTCTATGAATCTAATATTTCCCAGTTGAAGCGGATCACCTGGCAATGCAGCGCAGGTAACCTGCTCATCGATGACTTCAAGATTAAACCGGGCGCAGAAAAGGTTGTATTTTATGACTATACACCCGTTGCCAACAGCGACTTGATTTATGAAGCAACTTTTGACAATTGGGCGCTGGGCGAAATCAAGGGCAGAGAGTATAGACGCTGGAAGGCAACCTCCAAACCGGATAACGGCTTTACCACCTCCATTATGGATGTAGAGGGCAACCGTGTCCTGCGCATGGATCAGGCTGAGAAAAGCAGCTATCCCACCGCCAGCTATACCTTCAAAGAACCCATGACCACCAGCTTTACCCTTGAGGTTCGCCTCAAGCAGCATCCCTCTGCAGCCGGACAGATCAG
>JAZNSR010000078.1:0-5428 GCA_045591335.1 Faecousia sp. | reverse complement strand
TAATATATTGGATTACAACTTTATTTTAACTAAAAAGGCTTGCGATTGGCAAGCCTTTTCTTATAGCAAATCATAAGTTTTGAGTTTGATATTTTTGCTTTTTAGGTAGTCTATAAATAGAGTTTTCTTTTGGCGTTGTTCTTTAATAAAGCAATGCATTGAATATTTATTATTTGCGGTTTTAACGAGGATATCAAATGATCCGTCCGCATTATGAACATCAATTCTTTGAACCTCCTCTATTGGAATAGAAATAATTTCTTTCTTGTGTAGAATTAAAATATCGTCAATAATCTCAACAGCAACACCGGTTTCTCTTTTGGTTTTTACGAACATAAGAAAGAAAATAATTGCACAGATTGAGGACACGATAATAAAAGTCAGCGAAATCGTTTCTAACCACCAGACAGAAAAAACAGCAATATTAACACAAAAAATAATAGATAGAGAGAGCCAAAACAAAGCCCAGTATTCCGAGTAGTAGGCTTCAAATTGTTTTTTCATATATCTACCCCTAACTTTCCTAGTAAGTATTCTAACGCATCACTTTCGGAGGGAAAACCAACACAATCATAATCTTTTCCGCGTTCACGATAAAAGACTTCCCATCTGTGGTGGTTTTTTATCACATAGTATCCATCTGCAACGGAGTTTTCAAAATGTATAAGGTTGGGGCCGGTTTTTCGATTTTTACATAGTTCAAAGAATTCTGTTTTTGTCATACTACCACTTCTTTTTATTTTCTTATACTATACCATTGATTTAATATAAAACTACTTCCGTTGGGAATCATTATAGAAAAACTTCTTTGTTTGTTCCGTAAAAGATATCTGGCTTGTTGCTGATCAGCTTGAAAAATTCTTCTAACCGGATCCAGTAATCCGGGGCGAAGTCCATTTCGTAGGAATGCCCCCAGATATAAAAGATTTGCGGGGTTTTTGCATCCAGATCAATAAATTCCCGGCCCAGACGCATCAGATTATCAAAGTCCAAATGGTAGGCACTGGGATTAAAACGGTATAAATTCTCCTGCGGGGCGAAGCTATTGCTGCAGGTGATGGTGCGGCAATATTGAATGCCTGTGTTTTCCTTGATGATTTTTGCGGTGCGGTCATCGTTGTTCACGCCGCCGCAGGGATAAGCCATTCCCACAACCTCGTAGCCAGCCAGCTCAGAGAGCTGCAAGCGGTCCTGCTCTACTTGACGGATGATCTCAGCATCGGATAATTGGGTGAGATTGGGGTGGGTTAGGGTGTGTGCTGCCACCTCGTGTCCGGCATACACACTTTTTACATCCTCCGGATGCAGCTTATAGTGAGCGATCCGTTGCCCCTCACGGCTCAGCGTACCTTTATTGCCCAGCAGTTCTGAATTCAGATTAAATGTACATTTGAGATCGTATTTGTTCAGCAGTTCAATGAGCCGGATGTCCTGGGTAACGCCGTCATCATAGCTGAAAGTAATGGCCTTTAATTTGTTGCGCATATATACACCGTCTTTCGTTTTATGTTTGACCGTATGGTTAAGCCTTTTTCTGGCGTTTCCGGATATACTGGAAATTGCCGTAGGTCTCGTTGACCACTTCAAAATAAGAAAAAGTATCGTCATATTGGGATACGATCTTTTGAAAATCCGTGAGCTGATGCTTGTTGATCACGCAGAGCAGAACGGATTTTTTTGCGCCCGTATAGGTGCCGATGGCGTCCATTTCCGTGCAGCCGTGATGCAGCTTTTGCATGATCTCGGCTGCCAACTCTTTTTTATGCGGGGTGATCACCGTGAATTTATATGCGGTTTTGGAGCTTTTCAGCAGTTGGTTGCCAACAAAGGTGGAAATGAAGCAATAGATAATGCACAAAGCCACGGGTTTGTAGTTCAGTTCACCCTGGGAATACACAAACAGAGAAACCATGGCAACAATGGCATTGAGAATAAAGGTGACAATGAAGAAATTGGCATTGGGATTGATTTTGTTGATATAACGGGAAATGATATCTGTTCCACCGGTGGAGGCATTGATCCGGAAGTATATGCCGTAAACCGCACCGCTGATCACACCGCTGAGGATCACCGGATAAATGGTGTCGTGACCCTGGGCGTTGTATTGGATGTATGTAAAGCCGGAATTTTGCAAGAGCAAAAAAGCAATGGAATACACAAACGAAAACAACAGCGTTTTAACAGCAAAGCTTTTTTCTACTAGAAAAAATGCGGCAACGGATAAGGGGATGTTGATTAAAAGTGACATATAGCTAATGCTGAAGCCGGTTTTAAATTGGATCATAGTGGCAATGCCGTTTAAACCCGCAGGTGCGAAATCATTGGTAATAATAAATACATAATAATTGAAAGCCATAACAATGGCTGCCAGAATAATTTTAGAATAATCAAAAGCTTTTTTCATTTATGTCAGCTCCTTTTCGGCAAAATCAGTATACCATTATCCGTTCTTGCGGTCAACTGTTTTGCAAGGCTGATAGGCTGGTAAAAAAATACGGATAACAGAAACTTGTTGACAGTTCAACAATTTTTGCTATACTGTACTTGTTGATATCTCAACAAGTTTTTGGAGGTGCGATATGCAGCAGCGGTATGAGACCTTTACAGTGCTGATCAACCGGATCAGCCGGAGTATACGAAAAATCAAAAACCAGGAAATGGCGGAATATGATTTGCGCAGTACCCATGTTTCCTGCTTGTATTATATCTATTCTTTGGGAAATGCCACCGCAACAGACCTTTGCGAGCACTGCGAGGAGGATAAAGCCACCATATCCCGGGCTTTGGAATATTTGGAAGCCAATGGCTTTGTTATGCGGGATACTGATGCGAAACGGTATAAAAGCCCCGTGCTGCTCACGGAAAAGGGAAGGGAAGCCGGAGAGAAGATTGCCAATAAAATCAACGGCGTGCTGGATAAAATCAGCGTGGGGCTGTCCGAAGAAGAACGGGTCGCCTTTTACCGCAGCCTTTCCGTTATTAGTCAGAGCCTGGACGCACTTTCCAAGGAAAATTAAGGAGAACATTTTATGAAACCAAGAATTATTGTGGATTCCACGGCGGATCTGATGCCGGAATACAAAAGCCGGGTGCATACTGTACCTCTGACTTTGCGGTTTGGAGACGAAGAATTCATTGACGGTGTGACCATTGACCATAAGCCCTTTAAAATATATGGAAGATAGCCGCTTTATTTGGGAAGGCAACCTGTCCCAGGTGCGGTATACCACCGTTGGCAGTGTGATCGGCACCCATGCCGGCCCCGGTGCGGTTGTGGTTGCGTTTTTTAAGAAATAGATTTGAGGATGAAGTCTTATGGCAAAGATTGCAAAAAATAGGCTGCGATGGCTCCGCCTGGATAATGCGGCAAAGATCTATCCGGCTGCCCGGCGGAGAAATTGGAGCAATGTGTTCCGGCAATCCGTAACGCTGACGGAGGAAGTGGACACGGCGGTGTTAAAATCTGCGGTAGAAATCGTAGTTAAGCGGTTTCCGTCCATTGCTGCCCGGTTGCGTAAGGGCCTGTTTTGGTATTATTTGCAGCAGGTGGAGGCGGCACCGGAGCTCCAAGAGGAATATAGCTATCCGCTGGTGTATATGAGCAATGGGGAAATGCGCAAATGCGCGTTTCGGGTCATTGCGTATGGCAACCGCATTGCGGTGGAATTTTTCCATTCTTTGACTGACGGCGCCGGGGCTTTGATTTTCCTGAAAAACCTGGTTGCGGAATATCTGGAGCAGAAATATGGCATTGCGATCCCTTTGGAGCATGGCATTATGGACCGCAGAGCTCAACCTGTTGAGGAAGAGCTGGAGGATTGCTTTTTAAAGTATGCGGGCAAGGTGGCACTCAGCCGAAAGGGTACCAATGCCTGGCGTATGTACGGCGATCCGCAAAGAGACGGCTTTTTGCATTTGACCTGCTTTACCTTGCCGGTGAAGGATGCCCTGGAACTGGCCCATCAATATGGGGTCACCTTAACGGTGCTGATCAATGCCGTGATGATGAAGGCGCTTTTAAACCTGCAAAATGAGCAGAATCCTAATGTGATGCATCAAAAGCGGATTAAGGTTTTGATCCCCGTGAATCTGCGGCAGATATTCCCAAGTAATACTCTAAGGAATTTTGCTCTTTATACCGTCCCGGAGGCGGACCCCCGGCTGGGAGAATATACGCTGGAGGAGCTTTGCAAGATCGTTTATCATAAGATGGGAACGGAGGTTAACGCAAAATTTATGAGCAGCGCCATTGCAACGAATGTTAATGACGAAAGGCATGCGTTGGTGCGCCTGATTCCGCTGCCCATTAAGAATGCTGTTATGAAAGCGGTGTTTGACAATGTGGGCGAGAAGCAATCCTGTCTAACCCTATCCAATTTGGGGCAGGTGCAAGTGCCGGAGATTATGGCAAGTTATATTCAACGCTTTGATTTTATTTTGGGCGTGCAGGCGGCTGCGCCTTATAACTGCGGGGTGTTGTCCTATAAAGATATTTTGTATATTAACTGTATTCGCAATATTAAAGATCCGGAGCTGGAACGGCATTTCTTTGCGGTTCTGCAGGAGCTGGGGTTTTGTGTAACTGTGGAAAGCAACCGGAACGGGAGGTGAGGGAATGTATTGTGTAAAATGCGGTGTGAAGCTTGGGGAGGCGGAAAAGCAATGTCCCCTTTGCCAAACAAAGGTATATCATCCGGATTTTGAGCCTCTGTCCGGTGAACCCTTGTATCCGGAAAATAAAATGCCCAAAGGCAGCTCCGGCCCTTGGGTGAGAAACGGCATCATTATTGTCTTGTTTTTAATTCCTTTCCTGCTTTGCTTATATGCGGATATATCGTTGGATAAGGATTTACAATGGTTTGGCTATGTTGCCGGCGGCCTGTTGGTGGCTTATGTGACTGTGGCATTGCCCTTGTGGTTCCGGAAACCGAATCCTGTTATTTTTGTGCCCTGTGATTTTGCGGCAGTTGCTTTGTATTTGTTTTACATTCACTTTGTGACCGGAGGTAATTGGTATTTCACTTTTGCACTTCCGGTAACAATTGGGTTATGTCTGATTGTCACCGCGGTGATCACCTTACTGCGCTATGTGCGCCGGGGCAGACTGTATATATTCGGCGGTGCGTTTATGGGGCTAGGCGCATTCACGGTGCTGGTAGAAGTCCTGCTGGGGGTTACCTTTGGATTTGCATTTATTGGCTGGTCTATTTATCCGTTAGTGGTGTTGGTACTGTTTGGCGGTTTGCTGATGTATTTTGCCATTAACAGCGCTGCCCGGGAAATGCTGGAGCGAAAACTGTTCTTCTAAATAGCAAAAAGGCTTGACCGCTGAACCGAACCAGTAAAAACGGACAATAGACAAAAGGCCCCCTGTGTAGGATAATAACTACACAGGGGGTATTGTTATGCAGAAACGAAAATACACACA
>JAZNSR010000077.1:0-20755 GCA_045591335.1 Faecousia sp. | reverse complement strand
AATGATAGCGCCTGCACCGGTGTTATTTCTGTAGATCGTCTGACCGTTACGAATGATCTGGATGCATTCCTTGCTGCTGGGTGCATATTCCGCTGCCCAATCATAGGGAGCATCGTTTTCCGCACCGATGGCATGGAAGCCAGTGCCAGAACCGCCAGCGCTATGAGCAGACAGAACACCGGCGCTGGGGATGGTCTCCTCAGAGGGTTCTTCCGCAGAGCAGACCCAGGCAGAACCGTCATAATAGATATAGCTCTTGGTAATATTCAGGCTCACATTCTCAGCTGCATAGGAGAAATCGCCCTCGATAATCAGCATGTCATTCGTGGTGATAGGATTGGTGCTGTCCAGACCGTACTCGCCGATGGTCCAGTTTTCCAGCTTCAAATAGTAATCGCACTCGTTGAGCTTGATCAGCATGGGACGGTCAACAATACCGATACTGGTGGTCACGCCGTCACGGATCAGCTTGATATTGTCTGCGCTGGTCTGCCTGTACTCCAGACTCCAGTCACCGTTAAAGGGTGCGTCACAGGCCTCGGTTCTAAAGTACAGGCCCTTGCTGTCCATTCCGGCCTCATGGGTCTTCAGAACACCTGCGTTGTAAACAGTGGGCAGGCTGGTTGCAAATACCCAGGTATTTCCATTGTGATACATGTAGGTTTTCGGAATCGCAATGGTCACATTGCCGCCATTTTGCTTCCAGAAGCCACCAATAATGAAAATATCAGAGGTTTGGGCGGTAAAGCCATCCAAGCACCAACCGGAGAATTTGAGGTAATGGTCGGTTTCGCTGATTCTGACCAGCGTACCACGGCCAGGCTGACCGATATTCATTTCAACGCCGTCACGAATCACACGGTAAGCATCCGCGCTCACAGGAGCGTATTCCAGCTTCCAGTCTACATCGTAGGGCGCGCCAGGTGCGGTCATAATAGCATAAGCACCGTCGCTGCCAGGAGCAACTGTATGATTGCTCAAAGCGCTTGCTTGAATAACATTAATGCCCACAGCAGATCCGCTTACCACGATTTCCGTCTTTTCCACATCCAGGACATTGCCGCTGGCTTCGTGCTTAAAGCCGCCTTCCATAATCAGCTTGTCGCCATCCACCAGAGGAAGCTTTTCGCCGGAGATGGTCCAGGCTTCGGTCTTCAAATACATTTCCGTAGCGCTGAAAACCACCAGCGTGTTGCTGCCGGGAACGCCGACGCTGAAGGTCTCGCCATTGCGGACCAGCTTGATGGCATCCGCAGATACCGGTGCGTACTCCACGGACCAGTCACTGTTAAAGGTTGCCCCATGGGCATTGTGGCTGATGTAGATACCGCCAGTACTCCAGCCGGCGGAGTGGTTTGCCAGTCCGGTGACTGGGTATTTGTTCACGATTTCCGGTTCAGTCTGAGAATAGACCAGATTGTCGCCGTCCACCAGAATGTAGGTCTTGGCAACATTCAGGGTATAGCCATTGCTCTCGTTGGCAAAGTCACCCTCAACGATCAGGTAATCGTTATTCTGCAAAGGCAGTGCGTCACCGTCAAGAACCATATAGTAGTCGGTGGCACCGTACTTCACGACCGTACCGGTCAGCTCAGAGGTGTTGCCGCCACGAACCAGCTTGATAACGCCGGCCTGTGCACTGTACTCGACCTCCGCATTTTCATCTACAGGCAGCTGATTTTCCGCCATAGAAACAAAGATCTCACCTGTAGCATCCCAGCCGTCCGCATGCCCAGCCAAATTGCCGCCGGCGATCACAGTCGCTGTTCCCGGCTCAGTAGCGGAGAAGGTGAAGCTCGTTCCATCATAGGCAACATAGGTCTTATCGATCTTGATCTTCACGCCCTCAGCCTCGGCATAGTTGCCGGTACCGACAAAGATACCCTCAATGATGATCAAATCGCCTGCCTGCAGGGGATAGTTGGCACTGTCGATCCAAGTGTCAAACTTGACATAGTAGCCAGTGCCGCCCAGCTTGATAATGGCACCGGCACCAGTGTTCTCTCTGTAGATGGTTTCGCCGTTACGGATGATCTGGATGCATTCCTTGCTGGTAGGTGCATATTCTGCAGCCCAATCACTGTAAGGCGCGTCATTCTCCAAGCCGGTTGCTTCGAAGCCGGTATTGGAGCCGCCATTGGCACTGGCAGACAGAACGCCTACCTCATAAACGGTCTCGGGTACAGGCTCCGCAGCTGCACAGATCCAGGCAGAACCGTCATAATAAACATAGCTCTTGGTAATATTCAGGGTCACATTCTCTGCTGCATAGAAGAAATCACCCTCGATGATCAGAACATCATCTTCGGTAATGGGTGCATAATCACCGATGGTGTAGTTTTCCAGCTTCAAATAGTAATCGCACTCGTTGATCTTGATCAGCATGGGACGGCCCACAATACCCACGGAAACGGTCTGCCCGTCACGAACCAGCTTGATGTTATCCGCACTGGTCTGGGTATATTCCAGACTCCAATCACCGTTGGAGGGTGCATCATTGGCAGCGGTTCTCACATAGATGCCATCGCCGTCCATTCCGGCCTCATGGGTCTGCAGAACACCTGCGTTGTAAACAGTGGGCAGACTGTCGGCCAGCACCCAAGCAGCGCCATTGTGATAAATGTAGGTCTTTGCAATGTACAGGGTAGTTTTGCTGTTCTTGTGGGTAAATGCGCCTTCTACAATGAACACATCGTCGGTGGTAATGGGTGCGTAATCGCCGATGGTGTAGTTTTCAAGACGCAGATAATAGTCGTTCTGACCAAACTTACAGATGGTATTTCTATCAGTCAGACCAACGCTGATGGTCTCACCGTTGCGGATCAGCTTAATGTTATCCACACTCTGGGAATCATAATAAGTGTTCCAGTCGCCCCAGGGAGCATCGTTGGCTTCCGCTACAGAGAAGTAGATGCCCAAATCACCGGCACCTGCATTATGTGCCTGCAGCACACCCAGATCATAGGAAACGGGCAGCGTAGGCTCGGTAGTGGTGAATTCCAGCGTACCGTTGTTGTTGTAGATGTAAGTCTTGCTGATATACAGCACACTGCCGGAAGCAGGATGCTGGAAACGGCCTTCCACGATCAGATAGTCCTGATCTACCAAGGGCAGAACATCGCCGCCAATGGTCCAGGGCTCTGTCTTCAGACAATAGTCAGTGGCGGTAAACTTGATCAATGTGCCGTTACCGGGCACGCCCACACTGGTGGTCACGCCGCCGCGGACCAGCTTGATCACATCCGCGTTGACGGGGGTGTACTCAATGCCCCAATCATCCTGGACATAGTAAGCATCATTTTCAGGAGCGGTGGCATAAATGACACCGGAAGTCCAGCCATTGCCGCTGCTCTGCAGGGCACCGACGGGTGCTACACTGTTATAATACTTTGCTTCCAGATGGTAGCCGTACATGGCCTGCAGCAAATTCTTCAGCTCCGCGGAGCTGTCTGCATGGTTGTACTTTCTGACGATGTAATTCAGGGGGCTGTATGTAACAGACAATGCACCGTCATTCACATTCAGCGTGATATCGTTGGCCAAATTCTGCGGATTGATGTCAGCAATCTCAACATAGTACATGCCGTCCTTCTCCACGGGAGTACCCTGGCTGAAGGTGAAGCTGCCAATATCACCGGTCACGAGGAAATAGAACCGGACAGCCGTCTTATTCCGCAAAACCAGGGACGCGCCATACAGGTCAATCCCTTCCAGATCATCCTGCACGGAAAATTCAAAAACCTCAGCGGGAACTTCCGCAGAGGATCCCAGCTCATATCCGGCATTGGCAAGATTATTGGCGTTGTAGCCAAAATAGCTCTGGGCTGCCGCGCCATAGTTCAGCATATCCAAAACCATGTCCTTGACATATTGGTCATACTCGCCATTCAGAATGGTTTCCGCATACTTCCGAACAGAATATTCTCCGGTATGCACGGTTTCCTCTCCGTTCTTCACAGTCAGAACGATGGGATCGTTCATCTGCGCGGCTGCAACCTTCACGGTTACAACCTTATCAGAGATGATGGGCGCAACTGCTTTACCGTTGACTGTAGTGGTAACGGTATAGTCCGCACTGCTCAGATGGAACTTCACACCAATATCGTCGCCTAAGGTGATGTTCCAGCCTTCCAGTACATTTGCTGCTTCGCCGGTGGCGAACACAGCTGCCGGCAGCATTGATAATACCATTACCAACGCTATCAGCGCGCTAAGGATTCGATTTACTCTTTTTTGCATAATTTGATCGCTTCCTTTCGTATATTTGTTGATATCAGATTAAGGCAAACTAACAGTTCCTTATGGGAGCAGAAGGATCACGCAGCCCTGAACTCCACGCTTTCCTTGATCCCAATTAAAATGTCACCGCCATAGTCTTTTCAATAGCCGTGTCTTAAAACACAACACGCAGCCGGGCATGCTTTGCGGTTTCCTCCCCGACTCCGTTTAAGGACGGAATTCTGATCAGGCTTTTGCCGTCTGCTTCATAATGCTTATGGT
Organism: Faecousia sp.; assembly: GCA_045591335.1. Classification (GTDB taxonomy): domain Bacteria; phylum Bacillota; class Clostridia; order Oscillospirales; family Oscillospiraceae; genus Faecousia. The sequence goes on along the minus strand of JAZNSR010000077.1, from coordinate 16,255 downwards.
CCGGAAAGACATGGTTTACATCCTCCGCCAAAAGCCAGTCATTGACATAGTAACGGCCTTCCGCCCAAACAGGCGCGCCATCCTCCCAGTGGAATATATCCTTATTTTTTTGATGCCAATACAGGCCTTCCGGATACCGCATAGTGCAGCACTGGATGGCATCATAAAACGAAATCTGCAAATATGGGTTATCTTGATTGACGCAGGTATTGGGACCAACGCCGCCATTGGGTCGCTGACAGAACTGCAGCCCGTTAAACCAGATCCTTCTTGCCAGTACGCGGTAGGTATCTTCCCCTGTGATACCGTACAGCTCCAGCGCCAGGATCATAGAATCTACCACCGCGCAGGGCTCTGTCCAGGTTTCTTCATGGCTGTTGCCGAACCAGTTGTAGTTTTCATAGGTTGCAGTCATTCCCTGGGCGGTATACAGCGCAAAGATTTCCTTTCCATAGGAAAGATACTCCTTGTCGCCGCACACCTCATAATACTTAAGGATTCCTCTGGTTGCCGTTAAAGTCGCGTGTGTCTGCATATTTAAGGCCACTTTATCCAGGCTCATAAATTGGGCAATCGCATGGGCGAGGGGCTTTTCCAGAGCCTTATCACGGGTGACGGCATAATAATGGGCCAAACCGTCAATGGGAATAAAGGCACAGCCGATATCCGTAGAAAGCTGCCAATTCCCGAATCGTCCGGCAATATTGCCATACACGCCGCCAGTGCCGCCTTCCCGCACTATGGGATAAGAGCTGTAATTCGCCAAAGCCGGTAAAAACAAATTATGTACCGTTTTACGGGCGTACTCCATTGCTTGCTGACTCTGAAACAGCTCATAATATGCCATTAAGCCCCGCAGCAACCACCCATGTCCGGAAAGCTGCTGTTCGTCAATGGCATTCAGATCCAATACCGCCCCCAAATATCCCTGAGAATTGGTCTTTTCCGGCAGCATTTCCATCAGCTTATCCATTGCGGGAACTTTTTCCCCTGTCAGAGAATACAACCGGCAATATGCCAGCAGCGCACGGCCTTCCCAATCTCCCGGCCAGTCATATTCCGCCGGGCTGAACAGGTTAACAGAGGCATAGGGCTCGCTGCACAGCCGCGCAAAGCTCTTTTCAATTTTTGCGTTCATAAACGGGGTATCCATCATTTTGCTGTCAGGGGGATCACAAAGACGCCCTCGCTGGACGCAATATCAATGGTCGCCACATTCTTCTCCAGCAAAATCACGGTCTGCTCGCCGCGATCGATCACCAAAGCACCCTTATACTTTTTATCCAGAGTCAGTTTCACAGTTGCGTCCTTTTCCTCTGCAGGGTTGGTTGCGTTGGTCAGCATATAAGCCTTATTGCCGTTTTCATCCTCAAAAATGCCGCACAACAAATCCTCATCAGAGGAAATGGCAGTGATGCCGGTATTTTCCGTCGGCTTCACCGCATACTGGCACAGCTGAAAGCTTATGCTGGTATAGGGATTGTTGGTGCCCCCAACGGTAGCGGTTCCCTGCCAGTCGTAGTTCATATAAATATGATCCCACGCGGCCACTTCCGCATTGGCAGCCACCATATTGTCATACAGCTCCGTGGGCTTCTGGGTTTTCCAATCAATGGGGCAGGTATAATCCGCATCGTGGGAGCTGTACACATAATGCACCAGTCCTCTTGCGCCGTAAGCCTGTCCCACTGCCATCTGCCAACGGAATTCCTCCTCTGTGGGATTCACATAATCCATGTGCCCCGATGCCAGCAGCGTGAACCAAAAGTCCGTGCCCGACTGCTTTGCGTAATAGCTGCAGATATCCATATCCGAGAAGAAGGTATCTCTAACCACAGTATTGCCATTTGAATTCCGCATTAAGGGGTAGTGGTCAAAGCACAGCACCTCCGGCTGAACCGTTTGCATATAGTTACTGATATAGAAATCGAAGCTTCCGCCCAAAGCCGTGCCTGCCCAGCCGGGGAACACATTGACAAAGAACATCTTGTCCGCCATCAAGCCGTCCCACTTGGCCTTTTTCTCTGCCAGTTTCTCAAAATCACCGCTGGAGGGCTCGTCCCATACGCAGTAGCCGGCAAATGCCGGATGATCTACAAAGCTGGGAACCTCGCCATCCCATTTCCGGCTGTCCGGAATAACCTGAACATCCACATCTTCTGCCATATCAAAGAATTGATCGGTATAGGTGATAAACTCGCTGGTGCCTAACAGAAGATTGATATTTGCCTCTTTCAGATAGGAAAATTGCTGCTGACTCCAGTTTGCCATAGAGCCGGACCATACACCGATCACCATTTCCTGATCGTCCTCAAAGACAGGACTGTTCAGATCCTCCAGGCTAACATTACCGCAGGCGCTGAGCACAAAGCTAAGGCACAACGCCAATGCAAATACACTTACAATTCTTTTCATAAAGAATCTCCCTTATTTCACCGTGAGCGGGATCACGAATACGCCTTCACTGGATCCCACCTCAATAGTCGCCACATTATCTTCCAGCAATCTGACCGATTGCACTCCACGGTCAATCACCAAGACGCCTTTATACCGGCCATCCAGGGTCAAAGTAACCGTGGTATCTTTATCCTCACAGGGATTGGTTGCGTTGGTCAGCATATACGCCGGGTTGCCGTCCGCATCCTGAAACACGCCGCACAGCAGATCTTCTTCCGATACAATCTCCGTAATCCCGGTATTTTGGGTGGGATCCACGGAATGAACGCAGAACATCATGGCGGAAGTGCTGAAAGGATTCACACTGCCCGCAACCGCGGCAGTTCCCTGCCACTGGTAATTCATATAAATATGATCCCACGCGGCTACCTCTGCGTTGGCATCCTTCATATTGTAATACAGCTCCGTGGGCTCCTGGGTTTTCCAGTCAATGGGGCTGGTGTAATCCGGATCGTGAGAAGCGTAGGCATAATGCACCAGTCCCTGCACCCCGTAAGCCTGCCCCACTGCCATTTGCCAGCGGAACTCCTCGGTGCTGGGCGCCACATAAGACATGTGTTTCGCCGCAAGCAAGCTGAACCAAAGGGGAATCCCCGCTTCCTTGGCGTAGTAGCTGCAAATATCCAGGTTGTTAAAGAAATTGTCCTTAATTACGGTTTTTCCGCTGAAATCATACATCAGAGGATAAATATCAAAGCTCAACACCTCAGGCTTTACAGCTTCGATATAGCCGCTGATGTATTTGTCATAGCCGCCAAACTGATTATCTCCAATTTCTCCCGGGAACATATTAACAAAGAACAGCTTGTCCCCCATCGTATTTTCCCACAGTGCCTTTTTCTCGGCGAGCGCAGGAAAATCCTTATCGCCAGGCTCATCCCAAACGCAGTATCCTAAGAAAGCGGGATGCTCCATATAATCAGAAACCTCGCCGTTCCAGCTCCGTTGATCCGGAATTACGCGGATACCGGCAGCTTGCGCCCTGTCGAAAAAGGCATTGGAATATCCCATATACTCGCTGACACCCAGCAAATGATTGATATTTGCCTCCTCCAGATATGCAAACTGCTGCTCCGTCCATTCCACCATAGAACCGCTCCAGGTACCAAGCACAATGGACTGATTATCCTCAAATACCGGAACATTCAGATCTTCTTCCTGAACATTTCCGCAGGCACACAAGCCAAACGCAAGGCTTATGCATAAGGCAATCCCCACAATCCTATCCAATCTTATTCTCATAAAAGAATCTCCTTTATTCTGATCCGGGGCAGATAGTCTGCCCCGAACCAGGACACTGCTAAATCATCAAGGCTGTTCGCTGGAAAATTTCACCTTGCCATCTTCAACCAGAATATAGGTTTTAGAAATCGTAATCATCATATCGCTGTCCTTGGTGCAGAACCACTGGCCTTCAACCACCAGCACATCCCCTTCACGGATGGGAAGCAATGTGCCATCTCCGACGGTATGCCCCTCCTGCTTCAAATACAGATCTGTTTGACCGAACAACACAATCGTGCCGTTGCCCACAACACCCACATCATAGGTCACGCCATCCCGGATCAGCTTGTAATTTCCGGCCAATGCGGGCGTATACTCCACAGACCAATCCGTGTTGTATGCCGCGCCTGTTGCATTGACTGTGGCGTAAATTCCGGTGATGATATCCGATGGATCCAGATTCACGCCGGCGTAATGATCCGCCAGCACACCCAGCGCATTCTCATCTTCCGGGGAGGCATCCTTCTTAGCGATATTGTCCAAATAGATCACATTGGGCTTTTTGTTGCCATAGCCCAGCATAAAGGCAATGCCGTGGCAATCCTCATAGACGGTAAAAGTCAGGGTTTGGGTGTTGGTATTGCCGCCGGTAAAGTCAGCAGCCACGCCCTGTCCGTCAAACCACTGCTGGGGCACAGTCTCAGAAACCGTACCTTCTGTGATCGGATCACCGTTTTCCTTAGCGCCGTACAGATACAGGCTCATAGTGCCCAGCTTCCGCTGGAAGGTAACATCCATAGTGATCACGGTGCCTGCCTTCAGATCCTGAGCCAGCCAGAGCCAATGTTTTCCATTGGCCACAGTCGGCTGCAAACGCAGCTGCAAGCTGCTGCCCAATTCCTCCACCGTCATATCCAGGTCGCTGTCACGAAGCTTAAAAACATCCGTGGAAACAGTGCCGTTATCAAAGTTAAAAGGCCACTGTACATCTGCCGGCTCATCGTCGTCGGGCAATTCGCCTCCGGGAAGCTCAGCGGAGAATACCGCTGTATTGCCGCTGATCAGAATATAAGTCTTATCCATGTTCAAAGCAGCGCCGGGATCCTGGATGCAGTTCCACTGACCCTGGACCACCAGGATATCCCCATCCCGGATGGGAAGCAAACTGCCGTCACCGACGGTATGGCCTTCCTGCTTCAGATACAGTTCGGTCTGGCCGAACAGAACAATCGTGCCGTTGCCGCAGACGCCCACATCATAGGTCACGCCGTCACGGATCAGCTGATAGTTCTTTGCTTCCGCAGGGGTATACTCCACCGACCAGTCAGTATTGTAGGTTGCCTCGTTATCCTGGCACATTGCGTAAATGCCCTTGATAGAATTGGTAGTGGTGTCCACATTCACGCCGTATACATGGGTATACAGCCAGCTGTTTTCGCTATCTGTACCCTCGCCGCCTTCTTCATCCGGTTCGCCTGCATAGAAGGTTGCAGTACCCTCGCTGATCAAAATGCAGGTCTTGGTGACGGTAATACTGGCGCTTGCATCCTGATTGCAGATCCACTCGCCCTTGACCACCAGAATGTCACCATCCCGGATGGGAAGCAGCGTGCCGTCGCCAACAGTATGTCCCTCCTGCTTCAGATACAGCTCTTTCTGACCAAACAAGACGATGGTACCGCTGCCGGGCACACCCACATCATAGGTCACACCGTCACGGATCAGCTGATAGTTCTTTGCAGCTGCGGGAGTATACTCCACAGACCAATCGGTGTTAAAGGGAGCGGTTGTTGCCGCGCCGGTTGCGTAGATACCCTTAACGGAATTGGTGGTGCTGTCCATATTCACACCGTTTACATGCTGGGACAAAACGCCAAGGTTATTGCCCTGCACTTCCCCGCCCTCGCCGGGCTTCAAGTCCTCCGGAAGCTCCGAAGCAAACACCCAGGAAGTGCCATTGTGATAAATATAGGTCTTTACGATCGTTAAGGTGGAATCCTCATAGGTAAAATCGCCCTCTACCACAAAGACATCCTCCGTGGAGAACGGCGCATAACCGCCAATGGTATAATTCTCCAGCCTCAAGTAATAATCGGTTGCACTGAATTTGCAGATATTGTCACAACCAACCACCGCGGCGGAATAAGCTGTGCCGTTGCGAATGATCTGGATATTCTCCGCACTTGTTGCATCGTAATACACATTCCAGTCGCCATAGGGCAGGCCGTTATCCTTCATTGTGAAGTAAATACCCTGGTCGGTAGCGCCATTGGGGCTGCTGCCCATCACACCGTCGGCGATCTCCTCAGGCTCAACAGGCTCTTCCGATTCGGGGGCCAGCTCTGCCGGAAGCTTGGTTGTAAACACCCAGTCAGAACCGTTATGGTAAATATATGTTTTGTTAATATCCAATACAGATTTTTCGTACTGGAATTTACCCTCTATAATGAAGATATCCTCCGTTGTAAAGGGCCAATAACCGCCAATGGTATAGGCCTCCAATCTCAGGTAGTAGTCTGCCTTGCCAAATTTGCAAATGTTATCACAGCCAACCTGAGCAGCCCGGTAAACCTTACCGTCACGAATGATCTTAATATTATCGGCAGTGGTCGCATCATAGTAAACATCCCAATCCTTGCCAAACGGCAGGCCGTTATCACTGAGCTTGAAATGGATGCCGCTATCTGTTGCGCCACCTTCATGGGGACGCAAAATGCCATAATAAGGATCCGGGAAGTTATATGTCTGCTCTGATGCAGGTGCCAGCTCCGCGGGCAGCTGGTCCGCAAACACCCAGGAAATGCCATCATGGTAGATATAGGTTTTCTGAATGGTGATCACATTGCTGCCGTAGCGGAAATCACCCTCAACAATAAAGATATCCTTGTTTGAAATAGGCGCGGCAGGACCGATGGTATATTCTTCCAGTCTCAGGTAATAGTCGGTTTCGCTAAACTTAACAATATTATCGCAATTGGTCTGGGCGATTCTATAGACCTTTCCATTGCGGATAACCTTAACATTGTCAGCACTGGTAGCATCATAATAGATCTGCCAATCGCTGTTATAAGGCATATCGTTTTTCGTCATGGCGAAGTAGATACCCTTATCCGTAGCACCATGGGGGCTGCTGCCCATCATACCTTCACCCAACACCCGGTAGTAATTGGGAGTAAACGCAATATTATCAATATAAATGCTGTTCTTGGCAAACTGGGCGGGCTCAAGCTCGCTGCCCAGGCAGAAGGTCAGATACAGGCCTGCGCAATCCTCCATGACAATCATTTCGAATCTGCAGGTATTGCCCTCATGCCAGTTGCCCTCATCGCCGTAGTACCACGCGCCGTTCTTCTGCATTGCCCGGTAACCGTTGCCGTGATACCATTTTCTATGGGTTTCGCTCTGGGTAATATCCAGCACTCCGTCTGTGATCGCAATGCCGGAGGAATTGATACCATAGCCGAACATATACATTCTGGCATTCTCGGCGGGCAGTTCTCCATCAAAGGACAGGTCCATCATCACCCGTGTGCCGGATTTCAGAGGAATCCACATCTGCAAAGCTGTACCGTCAGCCTTGTCCGTGCCGGGGTTCGTGATCTTCAGCTGGTCACTGCCGTTATACCGCTCGATACCGTACTGAATATTGCCCGCTGCGGCAAAGGTCTCCAGTCCTGTACCGTTTTCAAAATCATAGAAAAGCTGATATTCCTGCCATACCGCATACAGGGTATGATCCTCCGTCTTTTCCACCTTGGTGGAGGTGAGGACAGGGCCTTCCGTTCCCTCAGGATCATAGAACCAGCCCATGAAGCTGCAGTTCTCTTTTTCCGGATCATCGGGAATTGCCATCATAGAGTAGACATTGCCTACCTTAACAACAACCTCCTCCACATTGGAAACGCCGTTGATCGTGCCGCCCTGCAGGTCAAAGGAAACGGTGACATCATGGCCGATCCACTTGGCGTACAGCACATGGCTTACGCCGGTGGTCACGATGGTATCCGCCGTCACTTCCTCACCGTCGCAGTCGGAATCCAGATACCAACCGCCGAAGGTATAGCCCTTGCGCGCATCCTCCGCAATGGTGGGAAGCTCACCGTAGGGCTTGCCCTTCCGGACTTCCATACTCTCCGGTACAGAAACGGCATCCTTCCAATTCATATCGAAGACAACCTCAATTTTGCTGCCGCTGCCGCAGCCTGCAAATAAGCCCACCATCAGGCACAGCAGGCAAAGCAACGACACAACCGATGTCATCCGCTTTTTTATTTTCATAACATTTCCTCCTTGTCAATAGAGGTGCTCATCAGTCATTCTTTACACCGGCAGCCTTCATCATGTCTGCCCAAAGCGCGTTATAATGATCAAATTCGTTCATTGCCATGGTTTCCGCGCTGAGCGGCTTAGCACCCGCAAACTCATTGATCATATCCATCATGGTCATCTTCAAGCCGTTGGCAATATACTGCATGGGATAAGAATTGCCCTCATCACCGATCATCATGGAGTTCTGCAGCAGATTCAGCTTGGATTTACTCAAAGTGGTGGACTGCTCATAATAGTCAAACTGGGTCATATCCACGCTCAGGGGCGCGCCAATGCCGTAGGTGGATTTCATAAATACCTCCTGGCCTTCCTTGGAGAGCATAAACTTGATGAAATCCTTGGCGGCATCCATCTGATCCGAATAGGAGGGCACGACCACAGCGAAGGAGGGTGTGCAGTACTGGAACAGGCGTGCCTCAATCAACCGCTGCAGTGTGTTTTCACTGACTCCCAGCTGACTTGCGGCCTCTGCGGTTGCGGCAGTCAAACTGTTTTCATCAATATATTCAATGATAGAAACCAGCTTTGCTTCTTTTTCTTCATCCGTACCGGTGAAATCGGCTGCGATCCCATCTGCATTCACAATGGCACTGATCACAGGAATACGGGTGAATTCAATATTGGCATCGCCGGGGTTCAGGTCGGAGGAAACCTCATTTTCCATCCAGTCACCATTGGTGCTGAACATGGCTGTGCCCTTAATAAAGCTTCTCTGCATCTTCTGGAAATTGCTTTCCAGCTTCGTGTAGCCGTTTTCCGCAGACAGCAGCTTTGCCATAACATCATAAGCCTGGATACGGGCATCGCTCTTGAAGATATCCGCGGTGTAAACGCCATTTTCGTCCTTGCCCTGCAGGAAATTATAGGCAGCCTCACGGCCTGCGTACTGAGAATACCAGTTGCCAAACAAATAGGTCAAATAACCGGAAGCATCCGAAGAACAGGTGAATACATAAGCGCCATTGCTGGCTTCCTTCACGCTCTGCTCCTGCAAACGGTCAAACAACGCGAACATTTCATTGGTGGTCAACGGCATCTCCAGGGGCTCCTGGCCTGCAGCCTTCAGATTCTCGTTGGTCTTGTCCCAACGGGTCTTGTTGAACATGAAGCCGCCAAAGCCGGCTGTCCAGGGAATTGCATACTGCTTGCCGTCATGATAGGTGAAGGAATCCACAAAGAAATCCTCCATGCCGTCTGCCACAGTCACGCCCTCGCCGGATTCTTTATATCCCACCAGAGGAGAACTGTAGATATCCGACAGATCGGCCCACTTGTTCTTTTCTGTGCCGGACATAACCTGAAAAACAGTGTTCTGAATGGTGAAGAAAACATCTACCGGGGTATCTGTGCCCAGTGCTGTGCTTGCAAAGCCGCCGGAATTCGCGTCATTGAGCACCACTGCACGGATACCTGTGTTTTTGGCATTATATGCCTCAGCCAGGTCTCGGGCAAACTGACTGCCATAGCCCTTGGCCTCTACCTGGATGATCAAAGTGTTCTCATCCACTTCCTCCTCCTGGGCGGTCAGTCCGCAGCCCACCAGCCCCAGCAGCATAACAGCTGCCATAACCAGTGCAATCAACGATTTTACTGTCTTTTTCATTGTCATTTTCCTCCTAATAATATTGTTCGGTAGTATTAGCCCTTAATACCGCCAGCACTTACATTTTCCATGATCTTTTCGTGGAACGCGATCACCAGCAGCACCACAGGCAGGGCTGCCAGCAAAATGCCCGCAAAATACACAGTCTGCGAGGCATCGCCAACACTAAAGATCATCTTTTCACTAAACTGATACAAGCCCGTTGCCAAGGTCGGCATTTTAGACAGCATCAACAGCGGTGTTTCGTAATTGTTCCACTGACCGATAAAGCTTAATAGCCCGATGGAAAACAGCATCGGTGCAGCCTGGGGAAGCATGATCCGCCAAAAGATGGCGGAATGAGAAGCGCCGTCTATTCTGGCCGCTTCCATATAAGTCTTGTCCATACTCTTAAAGCAGGCATAGGTAATCAGAAAATTTGAGCCAAAGCCGCCCAATGCCGTGATCAAAAACAGCGGAGAATCATTGATTCCCATTGTATTCACAATTTGATACAGCGAAGGCAATGTGCCCACCACCGGCAAGGCAATGGTGAAAATCACAAAATTAAACATGGTGTGCTTTCCGAAAAAGTCGTATTTCGCGAATATGTAGCCGGTCACCGCATGACTTAAGGTGCTCAAAACCGCAGAACCCAAGGCGAACCAAATGCTGTTGATAAACATAGCGACAAAATTGACGCCGCCATACTCAATCAAGCTGAATGCTTTCACATAGTTGGAAAACAACCATTGCTCCGGCAGAGCCATCATATTCTCAAAAAACTCAATGTTGGTTTTCAGAGAATTCATAAACGCCCAAGCCATGGCATAAATCAAAGATACGGCATACGCCCAGAAAATCATAAAGGCCACAGAGGTTATGATTTTCGCGCCTACCCCAACACGGGGCTTTTTCACGATGCGGACAATGCCGACCACCGGGATCAGAAAGCTGACCACTCCAAGCAGTACTTTTCCGCAAGCACGAAGGATACTCTTTAATATTCCATTTATCTTTTCCATATTAAAACTCCACATCCGCATAGACCTTGTTCAGCAGCCACTTGGAAAGCATCACAATGGGGAACAGGATCACTGTACAGGCAATGCCCAATGCCGCCGGAAGTCCCAAAGTCGTAGATCCCTGAACATGCTCAAATATCCAGTAGGAAAGTGTTCTGGTTTCTCCCATGCCCTTTGTTAACAAAAGCAGAGGTCCAGATGCCGTAAACAACGAGGATATATTCAAAATCAGAATCATGGATAAGGTAGGCCAGCACAAAGGCAGCACCACTTTAAAAAACTCCGATGCCGTTCCGGCGCCGTCCAACTCAGCAGCCTCCAGCAGACTTTTAGGGATCTTCGCCATAGCGCCGGAGAGCAAAATGAACTGACCGCCAAAATTCGTCCAGAAAATATATGCCAGCACCGTCCATTTTGCGGTAGAGTTAAACGCCAGCAAATTGGACACTTCCTCACCGGTCAACGCCAGTATCAGCTGTCCAACAGGGCCGTCCGGCTCTATCATATATTTAAAAATAGAGGTCATAGCAATTGCCGGAAGAATACTCGGCAAAAACAAAAGGGTTTTCCACATTCCGCCCAAGGGAATTCTTTTATACAAAAAGTAACTCAAAAACATTGCCCACGGTATCAACAGCATATTCAGCAGCCATGTCAGCAGCGTATTGACCAGAGCTAAGCGAATTTCACCGGTTTTCAGCAAATTGATCAATGTGGCAAAATGGTCCAGCGACCAGGATGTTTTGCCCGTCACAAAATCAATGCTGGTAAAAGCGAGCCGAAGTGAATTGAAATTCACACCAAACCAGAAAATAATGAAATGTACAACCGGAATCAGCAGCATCAAAAACACAAATATACTGCTTTTTCTTTTCTCACTTAAATAAGGTGTTTTCATTTTTTCATCTCCCATTCCATGGCATTTAGTTCTTTCCCTTTTTCATTCACTGTTTTCAGGCTGTTTCGGGGAACTGACACAACAATCTTTTTATGAAATACTGTTATTTCCGCTGTAGTATCCTTGCCGCCGATCTCATACAGGCGCAGAACCATGCCTTCTCCATCCTCACCCTGCTTCACAGCAGAAATGATCACATTCTCGCAGTCGCAGGAAATGCAGCTGTTGCTTTCCGGCAGGCTGCCCTTATGGAAGCTTCCCATCACCCGGCGCAGCCCAAAATTCAGCTGCGCGGCCTTGCGCTCATTTTCGCCGTTGCCGCAAGCCGGATACAGGCTATATGTAAATTCGTGAATACCCTGCTCCATATAGACATTATGTTCGTCCCGCCGGGCAAAATGGTCCGCATAGATCGCGCCGCGCAGTACCGTCATACGCATCTGTCCGTCGCAGGTGTCATATCCGTACTTGCAGTCATTGGCAATGCACAAATTGCCGCTGGCAAACCATTTTTGGCAGGGCTCTTCCCCGGTGTAGCCCTGGCGGGTCACTGTGCCGAAGGGAATCTGAGCAGTGACCGTTTCTTCCGCCATGGGGAATGCAAATTTCAAAGCTCTGTGCTTTTCACGGAAATCGATCTTTGCATTCACCTGCACCTGGTCGCTGCCGGCAGCGACCGTATAGGTTCTTTGCATTCTGGAATTTTCGCACACAGAAGTGACCCGGATAGAAGCCCGGACAGGGCCAAGCTCTGTCAGCTCAAATTGTGCCGCCGCAAACTCGCCGCAAATTTCTCCCAAACATCTTTGATCATGTGCCCAGGTATCGCAGGCGGATTCATCCAAAAGGATTGCCTTGCAGGGCTGATCGATCAGCGTCCTTCCGGTTTTTTTATCATAAAGCTTGCAAATATCACCGGTGGTCTTATCCAGTTCCAGGCAAATCAAGCTATTTTCCAAAGTGGTTTCCGTCGCCTGCAATTCCACGGGAAAGTTTTCTTTACTTTCTTTTTCCGTAAACAGCCGGTAGACCCTGTAGCCCATTGCCGGAACCTCGGCAATAAAAGCGGTGTTCATTTTGTCCGTGCCATCCGTATGCTCGCCCCGGACAAGCTGGAAGGGAATCTCATTCCCCTTGTCGTCGGTCATCTTACTGGCGTAAGCATAAACCTGAACCGTCTGACGAACAGGCCAGGGATGGATATTGAACACCACAACCGGTGTGCCCAGCACCTCATGCTCCCAGATTGCCCACTGTCCCTTATCATGCAGGTCATACTTATACGACGGCAGCGTTTCCCCCTGCAGCGTATCAATATGCCAGGCAATACGCTGCATAGCGGCGTTGATCTCCTGCTCGGTGATACTCATTGCTTCGCCGTGAAGATACGATGCATCTTCATAAGCCGTTTTTACGCAGCAGCCGCCCATAATATCGTGAAACTGGTTGAACAGCACATTTTTCCAAGCCTTATCCAGCTTTTTTGCCGGATATTTTGCGCCGGTCAGCTGATTTGCCATGAGGCAGAGCCGCTCAGCGGCAATCAAGTTTTCCTCACACTTCCGGTTGCCTCTTTTAATGGAGGTTTCCGCGCTGTAACAGCCCCGGGCGTGGTGCTGCAGCTCCCCTTGAAGGGTGGGCAAGGAGTCCTTTCTGACCTTCTCAAAATAAGCACCCACGGTGGAGTAACGCAGTTCCCTGCGATGCATTTCATTGAAGCTGTGGAGCATACGGATGGATGGACCGCCGCCGTGGTTACCCACGCCGTAAAAAGCCATCATATCCTGATTCTCCGTGTTTGCCTTGTCAATGATCTCTGTAAGCTGGTGCAAGCTTTTGGCATTGAGATTATAACGAATGGGGATTCGGAAAGCCGCTACCCGGCTGCCATCGTCACTTTCCCACCAGAACGCCGATTCGCTTCTACCCTGCTCCGTTAAAGACGGACGCATAAACACATAGTTTTCCATGCCGCCAGCACGGAGGATTTTGGGAATGGCCGCATTATGGCCAAAGGAGTCAACATTATAACCGGTGGTGGCAGTCACACCGAACTTCTCCTGAAAATATCTTTGAGAGATCAGGGTATGGCGCATCAGGCTCTCACCGCTGGGAATATTGCAATCCGGCTGCAAAAACCAGCCGCCGGTAATCTCCCACCGCCCCTGCTTGACCATTTCCTGGATCTCAGCGAACATATCCGGCGCCATTTTTTCGATCCACTGGTAATATACTGCACAGGCAGAGGTAAACCTGGTCTCCGGGAATTCATAAAGCCGGTCCAGCGCACTCCGGTAAGTGGCAAGAATCTCCGAAAAGCCATCCTGCCAGCGCCACAGCCATACCGGATCCAGATGGGCGTTTCCAATCATATATATATCTGCCATTTCTTTTCACTCCACGAACATCTATAGCACAGCGCAATATTTAACAAACAAAGCGCTAAAATTTCTATAAATTATGTCTATTTTGCTGCATATATTATGCACCAGCACTATATTATCATAAACAATTTTCCATGAAAACAGGAATTATCAACAAACTGGTATGGTGGTATTATTAATTTATTGCATTTATTGCAAAATTAAAATGAATGTGTTATATTCCAATTAAGGAGGGTTCGCATATGGATAAAAAACTATACAACGAAATTGAAGCATACATTATGGATATCATTACGCAAAATGCGTCCATTCCGAATTTTAAGCTTCCCAGTGAGCGTATGCTTTCGCTGAAATTTGATGTCAGCCGGGAGCCGATCCGCCATGCCTATGAAAACCTGATCAAAAAAGGGGTCGTTGTAAAAAACCACGGCAAAGGCTATTTTATCGGGAACGCCATAAATTTTCACTCTCCAAGCACAACCAAAACCGTTAAAATCACCTTGATCATCTCGGATATCATCACCCGCTACACCCACGACATACTGGCAGGTATCAACGCTTTCTGCTGGGAACACCAGATGGAGCTCTCCATTTTGCTCAGTGACAGTGACCCGGAAAAAGAGAACACGCTGTTAAATTCCGCTTCTCACTCCGGCACCAAAGGCATTATTCTGTTTCCAGTGAACTATGATACATCCTACAACGATGCGCTCTTTAGCCTCATCTCAAAAAAATTTCCCCTGGTGATGATTGACCGCGCATTGCCTGTCCGGGCATCCTATCTTACTTCGGAAAACCATCAGGCCATGATCGATGCCGTGGAATTTTTGCATCGCAAGAATGTTCAAAATCTGGTGTATCTCACTTCTCCCCCTGCTCTTTGCTCCACCACGGAAACCCGGCTCAACGGTTTTACACACGCTTTGCTGCGCTATTATCAAAAAATTGAACCGCGAAACATTCTGATCGTAGATAAAACACCGGATGTCATAAAAGACACCGTCATCCGGTATTTAAAAAAATACCCGGACACGGAGCTTATGATCGTATTGGGCACGGTATATCCGGCAGTTTTAATGGCTACAAATGAACTGGGGCTTCGCATTCCTCAGGATCTGAAGCTTATGATCTTTGACGATGAGCTATCCCACACTGAATATAACACCCTGAAGCCCTACCTCATCAAGCAAGACGGCTACCATATTGGCTACTACGCCGCCCAGTCTTTGTATAATCAGATCTACGGTGACTCACGGCCAGTTACACAAATGCTGCCGGTAACCATCATCGATACCAGCGAGGAAACAATACAGTAAAACATTATTCTTTTTCCTCTGACCCCAACTATTGACAAAAAACAAAAAAATAAGGGACTGTTGCAAAACGCAACAGTCCCCTTTCACATATTCTTACCGGATTACACCAGCTCGATCACTGCCATTTCAGCAGCGTCGCCGCGGCGGGCGCCGGTACGGGTCACTCTGGTGTAGCCGCCGTTACGGTCAGCATACTTGGGAGCGATCTCATCGAACAGCTTCTTCACAACGTCTTCCTTGGTGATATAAGCCATGGCACGACGATAGTTGAACAGGCCGCCCTTCTTGCCCAGGGTGATCATCTTCTCAACCACGGGCTGCACTTCCTTGGCGCGATAGAAAGTGGTTTCCATCTTGCCGTTGGCCAGCAGATCGGTTACCTGCTGACGCAGCAGTGCTTTTCTCTGATCGCTGGACTTACCCAGCTTACGAGTACCGAACATGAACGATTTCCTCCTCTATCTAAAGGTTGATTAGTTGTTGCTAGCGGAATCTTCGCTGGCCAGGGACAGACCCATCATTTCCAGCTTCTTCTGCACTTCGTCCAAAGACTTCTTGCCCATGTTGCGGACCTTCATCATATCCTCACCGGTCTTGCTGATAAGATCAGCAACGGTGTTGATGTTGGCGCGCTTCAGGCAGTTGAAGCTACGGACGGACAGATCCAGCTCATCGATGGTCATGGAAAGCTTGGAGTCGGGACGGTTGGTGTCCTTCTCTACGATGGTAGAACCGGTACCCAGATTCTCAGACAGGCTGGTAAACACAGTCAGGTGGTCAGACAGGATCTTTGCACCCAGGGAAACAGCGTCCTTGGAAGAGATCGTGGAGTCAGTCCAAACCTCAAGGGTCAGCTTGTCGAAGTCAGTCTTGTCACCGACACGACAGGGCTCCACCGTGTAATTCACCTTGGTAACAGGAGAATAGATGGAGTCGATGGCAATCACGCCGATGGGCATCTGGGCATTCTTGTTCCGGTCAGAGGAAACATAGCCGCGGCCATGGGACAGGGTGATTTCCATATTAAAAGTGGCGTCAGG
>JAZNSR010000076.1:0-5117 GCA_045591335.1 Faecousia sp. | reverse complement strand
AGTATGTGGACAGCTACGGCGTGGCACTGAGCCTGCAGGATATGCCCGGCGCGGACTTTGAGACCGCTGATAAGTTCACCGCTTATGACGGCGCAGACTTTGCCGCGGCTTACAAGAACGGCACTGTGAATACCACTTCCGGCGCTGTGGTTGGCATCATGAAGGAGCGCAATGCCAAGGCTACCAATACTGCCAATGCCAATATGCCCATCTACGCCAATGCGTACCTGAAGCTGAACATCGCCGGTGAGGAACTGCTTATCATGGCTGATGGCGGCAATGTCGGCAAGAAGGCTTCTGACGAGGGCTTCAGCGGCACGGCTTACAGCCTCTTTGAGGTTCTGGAAGGCGTCAACGAAAATTGGGACAGCTACTCCGACGAGGAGAAGGGCACCATCGGTGCATTTCTGGAGAAGTGGGCAGCTTTCATCACTGAAGAGGCTGTGGCACAGCTGCAGACCAAGCTGGATAAGATTTTCCCCGCAGCATAAGTTTTAAGCGGTATTTCCGTAATAATAAAAAATGACCACCCAATCGGGTGGTCATTTTTCATATCCCAATGCTTCAAATTCTGATTTATCGGGCTGTTGCGGCGACGCATGACCCCAAGGCTCCCTCTGATGAGGGAGCTGTCAGCGAAGCTGACTGAGGGAGAGAAAACCTGGGAATTACAACATTTTTATCTCTCCCTCCGTCTTTTGCTTCGCAAAATCCACCTCCCTCATCAGAGGGAGGCAAGGGTGCGGTGCGAGCTTGAAACGGCTCGATAAATCGGAATTTGAAGAGTCTATCGTACAACACTGTAGGGACACCCCTCCCGGGGTGTCCGCGGACGCCTCGAGAGAGGCGTCCCTACGAGATTTGTTGATAGGTATTTGCAATTTTAAACACCTCGATAAATCGGTATTTGAAGATGTAGAGAGAAGGAAAAGCTTATGAAATTTGCGGTTATCAACGGCAGTCCCAAGGGCGATTACAGCATCACCCTGCAGACGGTGCTTTATTTGCAGCAGCAGTTCCCGGAGCACACCTTTACGGTACTGAACGCCGGACAAAAGATCAAATCTCTGGAAAAAGACTTTTCTCCCGCCAGGGAACTTGTGGAATCGGCAAACTGCCTGCTGTTTTCCTACCCGGTGTATACCTTCCTTGCGCCCTCTCAATTGCACCGGTTCATCGAACTGCTGAAAGCCTCCGGTCTTGACCTGAGCGAAAAATATGCCTCCCAGATCACAACCTCCAAGCATTTTTACGATATCACCGCCCACCGCTATATCAGGGAGAACGCCCTGGACCTGGGTCTGCGGTATATTCGCGGTTTGTCTGCAGATATGGAAGACCTTCTCAAGGAAAAAGGGCAGCAGGATGCAAAGCAGTTCTTTTCACGGTTGCTGTGGCAAATTGATGCCGGTGTATGGGAGCAACAAGCGGAAATACCTCCCGCCTGCCCCATCTCCGCGGCAACAGAGGCTGCACCGATTGCACAGGCTGCTGACAAGGATGTGCTGCTCCTCACCGATGAGACCGATGAACACAGCAACCTGAGCGCTATGATCCGCCGTTTCCGGGCGGTGCTGCCCTACAAAACACGGGTGATCAATATTTCCGAGTACCCCTTCAAGGGCGGCTGTTTGGGTTGTTTCCGTTGTGCAGCATCAGAAAAATGCGTCTATACGGACGGTTTTGACACTTTTCTGCGTGAAAATATTCAAAAAGCCGATGCAATCGTCTATGCCTTTACGGTGCGGGACCACTCCATGGGTTCCCGGTTTAAAATGTACGATGACCGAAATTTCTGTAACGGTCACAGGACCGTTACCGTTGGTATGCCGGTAGGATACCTGATCAGCGGTTTTTATAGCCGTGAGGAAAATCTGCGCACAGTGCTGGAAGCCCGTGCCGAAACCGGCGGCAATTATCTTTGCGGCACCGCCACCGACGAACGGGATACCGATCAGCAGATCGACACACTGGCCAAAATGCTGACCTTTGCTCTGCAGACCGGTCACCGGGCACCGCAGAATTTCTGGGGTGTGGGCGGTATGAAGATCTTCCGTGACTTGATCTACCAAATGCGGGGTATGATGCGCGCCGATCACAAATTTTACAAAAAGCAGGGCATTTATAAGGATTTCCCGCAAAAGCACAAGCTGACTTCCTGGAAGATGTATTTGATTGGTCTGCTGCTGTCCAATGAAAAGATTCTCAATAAAATGGGTAACAAAATGAACGAGGGCATGATCGCCCCCTACCGCAAGCTCCTGGAAAAAAGCAAAAAATAATATTATGTAAACCATTTTTGCATCACACTTTTGGGTTTTGATTGGGGGCACCGTTTTTTACGGTGTCCCCTGCTTTTCTCCACTGTCGAAATAAAATCCCGGTTTTTTCCCAAAAGCCCCTTTACAAAAGGCAAAAACCTTGCTATAATAACCGGGCTATATAGCAGATGCACCGGTGGCTCAATGGATAGAGCATCGGATTCCGGTTCCGAGGGTTGGGGGTTCGAGTCCCTTCCGGTGTACCAATAAAAGACGCAGTGGATGATACAATCCACTGCGTCTTTTATTTATGCATTGAGGAAGGGACTCGAAAGATCAAATCGCAATATGCCGGTGGCATATTGCTGCCACCAGTTCAAAAACTGGTGGCTACCTTAATTTTTGCCCGTCTCACGCAAGGGCAAAAATGCAAACGAGTCCCTTCCGGTGTACGCGCAGTATCGCTGCGCCTCCAAACTGTGGTGCTGTATCTCCTGCTGGGTACTCACCCGACAGTAAGCAGCAACCTTACGGTGTATGATAATTTTCGGCAGCGCCCTTGCCGGTCGCATAGTAACTTTCATAAAAAGGACCTCCTTTTCGTTAGCTATGGTATTACCATAAATTCACGAAATTGGAAGTCCTTTTTTGGTATTCTCCATTATTGATAATCATAACAAATCTGATTTCCTATAACCTATTGAACATAATGGAACCACGTAGTATAATTGCTGTATGCAAAGAGGAAACAGGGGGGCAAATGGTGATTGATATGCAGACGGAAAATGAAATGGTATTTACATCCAAAGTATTTGATAACGATCATTGTTTTCTTTGCGGGGCGCCCCTAACTGAGGATAATAGAACAGAAGAGCATGTGTATCCGCGTTGGTTGCAGAAGAAATTTAATTTATGGAATCAGCAGCTAATACTATTAAACAGAACTGCCATTCCATACAAAAACCTTACAATTCCTTGTTGCAGGAATTGTAATGAACACATGGGGAAAACAGTCGAAAAACCCATTGAGACAGCTGTGTCTATAGGGTATGACGCGTTTGTTAAACTTGATAAACAGATAATTTTTCAGTGGCTGTGTAAGCTTTCTTACGGCATCTTATTTAAAGAGATGTCTCTTATGCTGGACCGTTCAAATCCAGCAATGGGAACAATACTCAGCAACGAAGACCTGAAAGAAGAACGAACAATGTTGTTGTTCTTGCAAGCCGTGCTTACAAATGCTAAGTTCGAGGGGCATAAACCGTATAGCATTATATTTTTTCGGCTTCACAGTTACGAAAAAGATTCGTATTGGGCTTCCGATAATCCGCTTGTACGTACATTTTTTATGCGTATGGGAGATATTGGAATTATTGCGAATCTTATGGATAATGGTGTTAATGAAGAAATATTCATGGGAGATCCCCAAATGTCCATGTTGACAAAGCGAACTCTTCACCCTATTCAATTTGCGGAAATCTGTACGAAGTTTGCCTATAAATCCTATTTATTATCAGTTAAACCTTCTTATGCGTTTATGCTAAATGAGCATGGAAGGCCCGAAATGGTAGTAGGAGTTTCCTCGTCAATCTGTGAAGATAACGACTGGAGTCAGGAATATTATGCTAAAGCGCTAGCGTATTATCTGAAGTCTTGGGGAATAGATTTTGAAATGTTATATAAGGAAGGCGGACTAGTTCGTACGTTTTTGTGGGATGAGAATGGCGAATTCATAGAGAGCCTTTGCGTGGAATAAGAATAAGATTTGAATGTGCAGATATTATCTTGAATGGTAGTCCTGAAACTTATTTGAAATCCATAATTAAATACAAAACGATTTATTAACATTTCGCCTGTGCTATGTATATTGTAGCACAGGCATTTTTACTAATTCGCAGCAATGGTAAAAAAATAATTCAACTATGGATCATTGTACTTCCTCCCTTAGTATTGAATTGCAGTGCAACTGCTGAGTGATTTCAGTCCTTTTGGAAAATGTCAAGAGTGTGATTGGAATAACCTACCATATCCAGCCGTTCGCAGGTGGCAAAATGATAACGCAGGTATAGCTGGAAAGTATCCTCATCCATTTCCGCAAGGGTCTTTCGCATGTGATTTGCATATCCGTCTGTAGCCAGGAAATGCAGTTGTGTCACATTGAAGTGACTGCGTAATGCATCGATATCCTCCTTGCGATGCAGTTCAAACAAATCCCAGGGACTGGAGAAGGTTTCAAAGGTTACGGGATCCAACATACATTTCTCAATGATGTTATGAATCTCTCCACGAATAAAGCCGTACATGAGAACAGATGCATCACCCATGCAATATGCGCTGAAGATAATTCCACCCTTTTTCGTGACCCGAATTGCTTCTGCTAGAGCTTGCAGCTTCTCTTCCTCAGTAAACAGATGGTACATGGGGCCCAACAGCAAAGTGATATCATAAGTGTTATCACGAAAGCCGCGCAGATCCTTTGCGTTGCCTTGCGTGATTGTGATCTTCTCTCCGGGTTTCGTGTTCTGTTTGAAAATCTCAATGTTGTGCTCCACCAACTCTACGGCATCGACCTGATAACCCTGCTGAGCAAAATAGTGGCTGTATCTTCCGGTAGCTGCGCCAATTTCCAAAATACGCATACCAGGACGAAGATACTTTTCGATGTATCGCATCGTAGTCAGGTATTCTACCATGCCATACCGGGAGCAAAGGCGGTTTTCTTCGTCGTAGCTCACATAATACTGTGTGAGTGCTTGTAATGTTTCCATTTTCCTTCCTCCTTAAAAAATAAAAACAGTGCAAACTCTACTTCATGTTAGAGCTTGCACTGCATCTTTCTTTATGGTATATCCCTTG
>JAZNSR010000075.1:0-5980 GCA_045591335.1 Faecousia sp. | reverse complement strand
GCCGCCTACGGACAGGACTGCCACAGCCTGTGCCCAGCCGTCAGCACCGGCAAACAGGCGGTAGTCAGAAGTGGGCAAATTGTTCATATCAACAGAAAGTCTACCCTCTACAGTCCAGGTATCGCTGTCAATGGGGAAGATGTAGGGATTATTACCCAAAGTCAGATCAATGCCGTTCAGAGCCGTCAGGGTTGCTTCCTTGCCGGTGACCACAGATACATTCTTAATCTGCACCTCGGTATCATTGTTATACACATTGAAATTGGTGGGGGCATCTGCAGGTACCATCATAGTACCGATGAGCTCATAGCCTTCGCCCATATCTGCCAGCAGGAATGCACGGGTATTCATACGAATGACCTTTACATCCATACCGTCCTCAGTGAACAGATCCTCCAGCTTGGCATTGTTGTACCACTGCTCCTGCATGACTTCCTTGCCATCATAACCCATCTTATCGTTGAGCTTCACCAGATTCTGCTCACTGCTGTTACCGTAGGCCAGCTGGAACGCATAGTTGCTCCAGGACACATTGCCGCTGACGCCAAGGGCAACGGTATTCTTCCAGCCGTATTGCAATGCGGTGGTGGCCTTTATATTGGCAGACATAACCGCATAAGTATCGGTATCAGCATAACCGTCGGTAATCAGAATAATATCATCGGAATCGGTATTGTGCAGATATTCACAAGCTTCCAAGTGATAAACATACAGCGCCTGCACCAAATCCCGCAGGCTCTGGGAAGAAGTGCTTTTGTTATACATTCTGGTAATATAGTGCATGGGACTATATTCCAGATTCAAGGTGGCATTGCCATTGGAGACTGTCAGCTTGATCACCTTATCATAATCCTGAGGATTAATGCCGGGGATCTCCACATAATAAAGGCCATCCTTAGAAACGGCGGTATAGGTGGTCTCTCCTACTTTGAAGGTATAGTCCTCTACGCCATTTGGAGCCAGGAAATAGTAGCGGACGGCAATCTGATCGCGGCACACCAAAGTTGCACCGTAAACAGAAATACCGCTCACCTGACCCTCCAGCATCAGCTCCAGGGCTTCGCCGGGAACCTGGGCAGGATCGGTGATCTCATTGCCGGCATTTGCCAGGTTATTGACATTATAACCAAAGTACTGCTGTGCCTTTGCGCCGTAATGGAGCATGTAGCGGATCAGATCATGACACTGGATGGAGTCCTTATCAGCCAGAATTACCTGGGCATACTGCTGCACTGTATAGGTCTTTGCGTTCTGCAGCTGACCATCTACCAGGATCTCAAGCTTGATAGCATCCGTCATTTGAGCCGCAGAAACCACGGTGCTGACCACATAATACCCATCATCCGTTTTGCTCAGCGCAGAAACAGGATAAGTCACCGACTTGCCGTTCCCCACCGAAATGCTGACTTCTGTGGAATCCACAGCGCCATCTGTTACACGCAGATAGAACTTGGGGCACAGCTCATCGCCCAAGGCAATATTCCACTGCACCACCTCTGCGCCTTCGGCAGCAGTAATGGTCACAGGCTGGCTATACACCCGATACTGCGCACCGGTAGTAGAGGTAACTGTGGTGTAGAATACGACCTCTGCCTCACCTGCTACGGTCATTGTACCGTAGGCGATTTCTGTGCCGGAGAGCTGAATATAGCTGCACGCAGCCTGCTCCGTGATACCCACTGCCTTTGAAAGGTCGTAGGTAGTATCGATGGGATCACCCACCAGGATTTTGCTGTCCTGAACCTGAATCTTATAAACATAATCCTTTGTCAGGTTCGCGCCGTCAGTCAGTGCGCCGATAACACCCCAGTCGGTCAGCATAATGCCCTCTAAGTAGTTCATAGTATTGCTGACAGAGTGGAAGTTCACAAAGCCACGGGCAGAAAGTTCATAGTAAAAATCCCAATCATCGTGCTCGCCGTACTTATAGAACAACGGCTGATAGTTATCCGGTACCAAATCGTTGATGAAATTCTCGATACAGACAAGGGCATTGGAGGATGCATACAGTTCATCCTCATCACCGGCAGTAAAACTAATCTTGCCTGTTACGGTTTCGTCAACAGGGTTATACAGGCTATGCTCTCCGGAACCAATGAAGAACACCACATTGTCATAGGCATCATACTGTTCCAGGAGCTCCTCAAGCCGGGCTGCAATCTTGGGATCCTGATTGATATCACCATTGATATGGGCGTAGAATACCAGACCCTCATGGGCAAATTCTGCCAATGCTTCCTCGAAGGTGGGAATCTGGTAGGTGCCGCCCTTATAGTCCACATTCAGCTGCTTAAGCTCGGCAATGGTGTAGGAAGAACCTACATTGCCCTTGGTGAACTCTGCGGTACGGTTCTCATAGTCGGTTGCATAATCCAAAGTATTGTTGTGCATCAGGAAGATTTCACCGTCAGCAGAGATACGAAGGTCGGTTTCCACTGCCAAACAGCCCTGCTCCATAGCAGCACGGAAGGCTGCCAGTGTGTTTTCAGGAACAGTTGCCGCATAGCCACGGTGTCCGATAGGCAGTGCCTGACCGGTAACGGTGCGGGCGGTAATCCCCTCATAAACATCGTAAACTGCTTCCGTATCGGCACTGATGATGCCGGACCAACCGGCAGCGATGGAGCTGTAAATATCGCCTGCATCTGCAGCTTCACACCACAGAGCGCGCTGGCGTAGATGGAAATAGCTGACAGTTTCCACACTGACAGGTTCTGCCGAAATGGCAACATAGGCCAGATTCTCGTTGATGGTTCTTAAGACTGCGGAATTGTCGGAAATGCTTTCAAAACGAATTGCGCCACGGACTGTGGGGCAAGCCTTACGAACCTGCTTAACCAGTGCAGCATTTGCACTGTCCGCAACCACAAAAGCATCGATGATACCGTTGTCGTTCAGGTAAGCAGAAAGGGCCGTTGCCTCTGCCTGAGAATCCATCACGAAAGCAGGAATGGTGGTCTTCTTGCAGGATGCAAAGAAATCCGCCACCGTTGTGCCGGTAGATGCAATGTTCAGGTTTTCGTCGATCTCCATCAGCGCAACCGCCGGCGTTCTGCCGGAGGCAGCAGGCAGCGCAGATGTGACGCTCTGCACCACTGTAGGAGGATTGATAATGCCCGTATTGGGGATATAAATATCCGCAACATTGTATTCTCTTTCGGTGTAAACTGCATGGATAGTGGTATTTGCAGTAATGTTGGTGCCATCGTGATCCCAAGTACCTGTGTAGTTTTCCTTTTCCGGCACATTGGGAATGTTGACAACGCTTTCGCCGCTGTTCACGGCGCAGCTGTAAACGGTCTTGCCGTCAGCAACGAAGCTAACCAAATACTGCTGGGTATCGGAAGTTGCCATCCGGTCCGGACCACGGGAAACCACAACATTATCGATCCACGCTTTCAGCTTAGAACCGGATTTCAGCATCAGACCAACGGAGCCGGTGGTATGCTCCTCATACAGGTTATCCGCAGACATAATCTGAGTATAGGCATTCAAGCTGCCGTCCTCGCTATACAGGGCAGCATACAGGGTTGCACTTTGCCCGTTGACGGTGATCTTCAGACGGATAGGCTCGTTGGCTACCGGCTTTATGGTGCTGCCGGAGAGCTTATTGGCACCGCTATTATGCTTCCATACGCCCGGTGCGGTATATCCATACAAACTGGCAGCGCCACTGATGTTCACACCAGTTTTTTGGAAGAAGGATTCTCCGGATACACGGTAAAGCATACCAACCCAGTCAGCAGAGGTGCAAACATCCATTTCCACGGTATAGTCGGTCCAATTCATACCGGTAGTGAAATACACATGGTCATAGTTGGCATTGACAGAGCTGGCATCGATATATAATCTGCCATCTTGTACATAGGAAGGTGCCTTGTTCGCTCCTTGATAGAAATAGATGCCGATGCCGCCATCAACACAGTTATTCTCTCCAGCGCTAAGGGTAACACCTTCGTATTCGTCAAAGTCCTCGGTAAAGCTGACCAAGCTGTCAGAATAGACCTTGATATTATCAATGATCACACTGCCTAAGGAGCCGTTTGAGGTCATAAAGCCGATGGAGCCTGTCTGGGCATCCTCATAGATATTGTCAATGCGCAACGCCTCTACCCAGCTTCCCAGAACGCCATCTGTATACTGGGCAATCCAAAGGGTTGCGGAAGTATTGTTCACACTGACCTTAAAGCGCATCTGACCGGATGCAAAGCTATTGTTCAAACCAAGTTTAGTCAAAGTGGTTTTATTCAGCGTAGAATCGTTATTTGTCCAGCTGCCATAGGTTGCATCATAACCGTTGAGACCTACGCTGCCTGTGGTTCCGATACTTGCCTTCTGCCACTTTGTATCCGATTGGATATTATAAGCAAGGCCTGCCCAACCGGCGTTATCGGTATTGTAAGTAATATCGGCTTCTACCGTATAATTACCCCAGGTTTGGCCGCCATCGCGGTACAGCACATCGTAGGCGCTGCCGGCAAAGTACAACTTGCCGTCTTCGATATAGGCATAACCATTATCAGATTTTTTACTATAGATCCAGCCTGCGCCGGCACCTAAATAATTATTGCCGTCAGACAGATCGAACCTGCCTTCATAGCTGTCAAAATTTTCTTCATATAAAATGTAGTGGCTTTCGGAAGCTTCTACTGCTTCATCTGCCAAAACGCCAAGGGGCATCATACCCAGCACTATAACGAGCGCCAGCATCACCGCGACCATGCGGAAAAAAGAATGTTTTTTCATAAATGGCCTCCTATTTTACTTATGGTCTGTACCATCCCCCAAAAATAAGGGATGGTACAGAAAAAAGATTCCATTATTGTGCGTTGTCCTCCGGCAGACCTGCACGGATAGTCATATCTTCCAAGATGGGACTATAATCTCCATTTGCTTCAAAGATATAGATAACGCCGCTATCCGCACCACAGTTGTCACAAACCTGAACAGGTGTCCAGTTTACCCGGTCAGTGCTGACCAGCAGGCCAAGTTCTGCACCGTCACGAACCCATCTTGTCCACAGACCGTCACTGGTAAGCAGGTCTGCATTGGGAATATCGGTGCTCGTCCAGCTGCCGGAAACCTGTGCAACAGACTGACCTCTCCATTTACTTTCATTGAAGAAGTAATAAAGGGTCATCCGACGCCACTCGCTCTTGTTGCTGGAAACGGTAAAACGGTATTCCCCCGCAGCATCAAAATCCGCAATGGAAACCTTGCCCTCGATTGTCCACTGAGTGCCACTTACAGGAACAGCAAAGGCATTGGCAAGCTGATCCACCTTCAAAGTGATACTGTCCAAAGCTGCCAATGCAGCATCCTGGCCAGTAACAATACTGTAATTGCTTACTTCAATTGCCGTATTGTTGTTATAAACGGCAAAGCGGGTTGGCTGATCGGCAGGAATATGCATCTTACCGACAATCTCATAGCCGTTGTCCATATCCACCAGCAGGTATGCCCAAGTATCCAGGCGGACAACCTTGATATTCATACCTTCCTCGGTGAAGGGCTTTTCAAAGGCAGGATTATTGATGTTCTGATCCTGGGTCACAGTAATGCCGTCAACAGTGCCTGCTGTATTATTGGTCAGCTTCACAAGATTGCGGCTTGCAGAAGTGCCGTAGAGCATCTGGAAGTCGTACTTATCCCACTTTGCATCACCGCTGACACTGACAACCAAGTTGCTTGCCCAGTCATAGGTAATGGCATCCAAGGCCTTAATGTTGGCTTCAAAGACAGCATAGTTTGCGTCTGTATAATCACCGGGAACAAACATTGTGTCGGCTTTTTTCTGCTGGGTAAAGACGGCATTGGTGCTAAGGGTCATATCCAACAATTGTGCGCCCAGGTCCTGGTTGGCCTTGATATACAGATTGGTATCCGTAATACCGGACAAGCTCTGCGTCTGCTGCCAGTTGGTGCCGTCGGCGCTTACCCACAGTGTCAGAATATCACCGCTGCGGATCCAGCGTACCCA
>JAZNSR010000074.1:0-3661 GCA_045591335.1 Faecousia sp. | reverse complement strand
TCCATCTATAAAAGATATCTGTCCGATTCCATCAATAACCGCATCGAACTCATAACGGAAGAAATGTCCCTGCTGCTCCTCTTCATCGTAGAGAATATCGCGATGGGCTTGATGCCAATCCTCGTTAAGGAGCGTCCGCAGCTGCTTGATACCAAACTCATTCAGCGGAATGAAATGAATATGCTTATATACATTATCAAATCGCAAGTCGTATCTTCTGCGCTGCTGAGCCTCCTCCAGTGTCCGTTGGGCAACCAGGTAATTATCGCCAAAGAGAATGGCAGAACGAATTCTTCCTCCGGGAAGCCGCATGCAAAACTGCACAGAAAGGTAGCTCTGCACCTTTGATTCTCCGTTGCCACTCCACTTCATCAGCGTGCCTCTGCTGTTGTAGACCATAAAGCAGAAGCCCGGGCACAACACCGTCCCCACCATACGGGAGAACTTGGTCTTATTCATTTCACCTTCCCAGAAATCCTTCAACGCCAGGGACAGATAGAACATGGGCTCAGAGATCTCGTTTCTTCGCACCTCATTACTATCCGGGTCTGGGAGCGTATGGGGCCAGCACATGATGCCTGCACGCAGACACATCACAAGTGCCTCGGCAATCCGGTGGTGCCGGTCAATGTGATATCGGTTTCCGGAGAAGTGGTGCCAATCAAAATGAGTCTGGTAATACCGGTATGCGTCCGGATCCAGCTTCTCCAGGATCACCAATGATGAAATATGCAAGCGGATTGTTTTCTGCTTGCCCTTACCGCTAACGGTGATCAACTTGCAACGAAAATGCTTGTCTGCATCCTTTAGGCAATATTCCTGGGTCTTGCAGAGTTTTTGAATTAAGGTCTTCCATGTGCGCTTACTGCCAAGCAGGTGCAATGAACTCACCGGATACTCTCCGACGGTTGCCAGCAACAAAAGCAGTGTATGCACATGGGAGCCTTCTCGAATATAAATCATAGTTTCCTCCTGTTGGCAAGGCCCCCGAAGGGGCCCTGCCGGTTCTCAGTTAGTCTCTCCAACGCCAGGGGACTTCGTCCCGTAGCACTCTGTCAGAATCAAGGTCGGTTTTGTAGCCGTTATACCAATAGGAGAAGTAATCCTGAGGGATCACATAGACATCCAGACTGGATTCCTGCCCCATAGTCGCACAGTGAAAAACCTCACACTGATCCGGGGAATCATCCTCCAGCAGATACATGGTCACCGCATCGATTACGAATTTGGTCTCCACATTGTCGTAGTCCCGCTTTCGGTTCTCGTACTCCTCCAGCGTGTAAACGTGCCGGAGCACGATTACGCTTTCCGGAAAGCGAACAACGGGCTTGCCAATCCAGAACCGGAGCAGTGCCGGGTAGAGCATACCGCGGATGTACTCCTTGTCGGCAGCATCCTTGCAGCGGGCAAGAGGCGGCATCCGCAGGAAGAACCATCCCCGCTGGATAAAGCCCATCTTAATGGGACAGGCTTCACCCAGGACGGCATCCACCTCAGCTGCAGCATTAGGGTTGCCGGTGTGGGCAGGCAGCTTGCGGCTGAGTATGGTGGCCTTCTCCGACTTGCGGATCAGATCCAGCATCACTGCGTTGGCCTCCTCGTGTTGTCCCTTCTTGGAAAGAGACAGTGCTTCCTCCGCCTTGCGGGAAAGCTCAGCGTAGCGGCTGGTCAGAGACTTAGCCGCGCCTTCAAAATCAGATTTGTAGTTCATAGTTTACCTCCATAATATTGTTGTGTGGATAGACGGACGGGGTTGCGCTGGGTTTTGCTAGTACATTGGACTCACCTCCTTAAAACTTCCCGAGAACGACAAAAGGCGCCACCTCGGAAGATTTCTCTTCCAAAGTAGCGCCTTTCTGTTCTGGGCGTTATGAAATTTGGGCAACAAAAAAGGGCCCTTTTTCAAGGACCCTTCAATGTTTCAATATGGGTTTGGGATCAGCCAGTTTTGCACGATACAATTATAGCACATATCCCAATTTCAGTATACGGCAGTGGCGTGCCAATATTTTTTACCACTTCTGCCAAACCAGTGTCATTTCGAGTTTTTCGCTTGGATATAATTTTTGACAGTACAATTATAACATGGATGTTTTTGCGTGTCATCGGCAAAGTTCTGCCAATTTTTTGTACCTGTCCTGCCAAAACTCTGCCAGAGTTCTGCCAAAGCTCTGCCACTATCTAAATCCGGCAGTTACAATTTTTGACGATACAATTATAGCACATAACTCATTTTCAGTCATCGGCAAAGTGCTGCCTAATTTTTATACCACCTTTGACAGCGAAAATGCCATTTGGTTGCCACGCCTTTTGGTTGCAATTTTTGATAATACAATGATAACATGTTTCGTTTGCCTTGTCACTGCCAAAATGTTGTCAAAAAATTTTACCACTTTTGTCACATTAGTAAGAGGCCTCAACCAGGGTGCAGTATTGGATACTATTATTATAAACACATTTATTTCCCGTGTCATTTCCATAATGTTCCCAATTTCTTCTCTGGTTTTTCCCAAAACGCATGCGGTGAAAATAGCTTCTACATACTACATACTAAATACTACACCTACCTATAATGTATCTGGTGAATCACATTAACAGCCACACCTACATTAGCTTTTTGATTTATGCCCCTGATTGGTACTAGTGCGGGATCACCCGTTATGCCCTCCATACAGCAAGTCCGCCACAACACACCCCTTTATATGCAGACACCCCTTGTTGGATCTGTGCATCCATCTCGATTCACCAGCACTTACAAACCCGGTGTTGTGGCATTGTTGTACCGCAGCTTATGCGATACCGCCATAAAATTCACACAAGGAGGAGTTGTAAGAGCCCCGGCCCAACATAAAGCATTGGAACATTTGTAGGAAAAACACTCACTCTGGAATTGTGTGAATTTTAGGCGTATGCCTGCACTCTTGGCCGTAAAACACTGGTGCAAAAACCGCTAAAAAGCGTTGCGATGCAAGGACTTTTGGCAGTTAAATTTATGGGTATCATTTTTTATGTCATTTTGCCCCGATTTTCAACCACTTTTTGGACAACTCTAAGGGGTAAATTTTCGAACTTTTTAAGCCAAAATGGGCATGGAGACACCCGTAATAAAATGCACGGTCTGCCGGTTCAAAAGCTTCTTGCTTTCTTCGATAACCACCCTGCAGTAGTACTCTCCCAACAGCCCGATATGGGCTTGATTCTGGGGTGCACACAGGATCGCCGCCAGCCAACGGTAGGCATCATCCTTGGTCATATAGCCGCTTTCATAAAGCTGATTAAAGTATTTGTGGGCTTCATAGCGTAGCCTCCGCAGCTCGCCATTGGCCATCGTCCCCATAGGAATTTTGGTACCGGGATGCACCCGTACATAGGAATCGCACACGGGATAGTTCTTACAGACATAGAGCATCGTATCGCGGCTGTTGTTCTTATAAATCCCTTCCGCGCTTTTCAGAATAGAATGGCTGCCGCAATAAGGACAGCGTGGTGCACAGCTTTGCTTTCGTTTATTTTTCTTCACTTTGTGTTCCTCCGGAAATAAAGAATCCGGAAGACTGCAAAACCACAACCCGCAAGGAGAACGTCTTCTCAATGGGAGTTTGCAGCCGTGCAGCCTTCCGGCAATTTACAAATCCAAATCCACGCCATTATGGACCGCTAT
>JAZNSR010000073.1:0-4233 GCA_045591335.1 Faecousia sp. | reverse complement strand
AACAGCAAGAAAAGAACAAAGACATGCAAACTGAAAATAAAGAAGAGTAGCAAAAACGAGAGCCAAGGCGTGAAAACCTTGACTCTCGTTTTTCGTGATGACATTACAGGAACTCTTCTATGGCGAAACCGCCTTTGAAGTAGTAGGTGTTCGCTTTATACCCCGTTGGTGGAGGTGAGGGGAATCGAACCCCTGTCCGAAAGCAACTTGGAAAGAACTTCTCCGGGTGCAGTTTGTTATTTAGATTCCCTCAACCGGACGGAAACAAACACCCTTCCGGAATCAGTAGCTTCATGATGCATGGTGTACCCAAAGCTTAGTACACGCACGGTCTCCACTCAAATCACACCCTAGCCCGGCTCGTGGACCTTCCGGGGAGGATGGGCGCCTAATTAGGCAGCCAGAGCAACAGTATTGTTGTCAGTTAAATTTAAAAAGTACCCGTTTTATCGTGGACAGGCGCCACGACCCGCTATTCCAGCCTCACTACCCCCGTCGAAACCAGTACACCCCCGTATTGAAGTTACTGCAAGGAAAGGGGAGCGGTGGGACGATGTCATCCCACCGCCATAACATTAAAATCTGCCGTAGGGATCCTGGAGCTTCTTGGGCTCAGGATAAGTTTCGCCGTGAGTGTCAACTGTGATGGATGCGATCTTCTGCTCCTCAAGAGGACGGTCCTGGGCGTTGGTAGCGACGCCGGCGATGGCGTCAACAACTTCCAGACCGGAGGTGACTTTGCCGAAGGCGGCGTACTGACCGTCCAGGTGTCTTGCATCGGCATGCATGATGAAGAACTGGCTGCCGGCGGAGTTGGGGGACTGCGCACGAGCCATAGAGAGGATACCACGCTTATGCTTCAGCTCGTTCTTTACGCCGTTGTAGAAGAATTCGCCCTTGTTGCAGTAGCCGGGACCGCCCATGCCGGTGCCGTCAGGGCAACCTCCCTGGATCATAAAGCCGGGGATCACCCGGTGGAAGATCAGGCCGTCATAGAAATTATGATTTGCCAGATCGATAAAGTTATACACACTCTGCGGTGCCACATCGGGATAGAGTTCGCCCTCCATA
The DNA here is from genome assembly GCA_045591335.1 of Faecousia sp. Lineage (GTDB taxonomy): Bacteria > Bacillota > Clostridia > Oscillospirales > Oscillospiraceae > Faecousia. The sequence goes on along the minus strand of JAZNSR010000073.1, from coordinate 3,162 downwards.
ACAGCACCATTTTCCATTGTGATCTTAAATGTAGGATTCATAATCAGTACCTCTCTTTCATTGCGCGGTCGATCTGCCTTTTTGCATCCCGCTCAGCGGCAGACTGCCGTTTATCATATAGTTTTTTACCTTTGCAGAGTCCCACTTTGACTTTTACACGGCTGCCCTTGAAATAAACCGAAAGGGGGATCAACGCATAACCGTCCTGTTTTACCTTACCCAGCAGCCGCATGATCTCACGACGGTGCATGAGGAGTCTGCGAACGCGCTTGGAATCAGGGTTAAAGCGGTTGCCCTGCTCGTAGGGGGAAATGTGCATCTGGTTCAGGTGATGCTCTCCGTCTTTGATTCCACACCAGGCATCTTTTAAGTTTAGTGTACCCTGACGGATAGACTTCACTTCGGTGCCGAGCAATTCAATACCGGCCTCCATTTCTTCCTCCACAAAATACTCATGGTAGGCTTCCCGGTTTCGGGCCATGACACGGATATTTTCCTTGTCCAGAACGCTCACCTCCTTGCTTGTTTCCGTAATATTATACCATGTCTGTCAAGGGGATAAAACTATTCAAACAGAAAATTTTCCAAGGCTGTAGGGCTATCAAAGGTATAGTTGCAAAGTTGTGCCATTTGGGTGTAAATTTCCGGCTGTTCCAGCTTGCTCCATGCGGCAAATGCGATAGGCACACCTACTTTTGAAGCCATTTCATACGCCGGCTTTAAATCGTCAACTACAAGCATTTCCTCCGGAGAAAAACCGTATTTGCTAATGATTTGCTCCAGCGGAAATGGGGAGGGTTTACGGTGATCTTCCGGGAGGTCCCAGCCGAATATCTCATCCGGCAGGATCTGAAAGTGTGCCCGGTAATCTCTCAAAATGTTTTCTGCACCGGAATGGGACACAACACAGATAAGACCGCCTTCAGCTTTTTGCTGCTTGATAATCCTTTCAATGCCGGGATAGGGGGCGGGAACGTGAGTTTTGATATAGTCCTTCCAGCCCAGGTATTCTCGCGTCAGTTCGTCATCGGTGAAACCGTAGTTTTTTCTGCACATTTGTACAAAGCCTAAATGACAACAGCCGTCAATATACTCATGGAGGGAAATGGTTTGTCCGGGACGGAACTGATCAAGAATGTAGCAGAAATACGGGTAGTTGATTGTAGATTCACTTTGCACCACGGTATCGTCGTGGTCGAGTATCAGACAGGGATATTTCAGCATTTGCAACACTCCTTTCGCGTATTATAGCAAAAAGAGAGAAAGGAAACAACCTTAAATTTCCTCTTGATATTTTCGAACGAATGTACTATAATAATACAGGAAAGAAGGTGAGCGCTGTGCAGCAGAATGTTTGTCCGGTGGATGTTATTTGCGTGTGCAGCGCAAATGGAGAGATCCGGCCCCTGCGGATCCGAATGGAAGATGAGGAGCATCAGCTCTTGCGGATCGATATTGATGAAGTTATAAGTAGCCGACAGATTCAATATGTGGGGATTGAAGCTACAATCTTTTTATGCCGGGCAACGGTAGGGAATAAAAAGTGGATCTTTGAACTGAAATATACCATCCGCAGCCATAACTGGTGTCTACTGAGAAAGGTGTGCTGAATATGGCAGAAAGAGTAATTTTTCATGTGGATGCCAACAGTGCTTTTTTATCCTGGTCTGCGGCGTATAGAATAAAAGTGCTTGGGGAGAAGGAGGACCTTCGAGATGTGCCGTCTGTTGTAGCGGGAGATAGGGCGTCCAGGCACAGCATTATTTTAGCGAAAAGTACGCCCGCAAAGAAATACGGTATCCATACAGGGGAGCCGTTGTTTCAAGCATTGGAAAAATGCCCGGAACTAAAAGTGATCCCACCGGATTATGGACTATATGTAGAGGCTTCGAGACATTTTGTTAATATGCTGCGGCAGTTTAGCCCTAACGTGGAACAATACTCCATTGATGAAGCTTGGGTAGATATGACCGGTACGCAGCGACTTTTTGGACATCCCCGGTTAGCAGCAGAACAAATGCGCCGACGCATATGGGAAGAACTTGGATTTACAGTTAACATAGGAATTTCCACTAATAAATTGCTAGCAAAAATGGCAGGAGATTTTGAAAAGCCAAATAAAGTACATACATTATTTCCGGAAGAAGTAGAAACAAAAATGTGGCCTCTACCCGTCAGGGACTTGTTTCTGGTCGGACCTGCTACCGAGGCAAAGCTAAAACGCATGGGGATTTATACCATAGGAGATCTTGCTGCCGCGGAATGTACACTCTTGCGCAAGAAACTGGGAAAGCATGGAGAACTGATCTGGCATTTTGCAAATGGACGAAATGCAGATATGGTGACCCCTGAGCCTGTGGAAAATAAAGGATATGGAAACTCGGTTACGACGGCAGTAGATATCACGACCCCTGAATACGGCAGGCAAGTCCTTTTGAGCTTGTGTGAGACGGTAGCGGCGCGCATGCGGAAGGACTGTAAATGCGGAAGCTGTGTTTCTGTACATTACCGAAGCAATGATTTTCGGCATATGTCACACCAAAGAATCATGCATAGCGCAACCAATGTCACAGAGCAGATTTTTGATTGTGCGTGGGAGCTTTTTGAGGAAACATGGGATCATATTACGCCATTGCGCCAACTGGGAGTGCAGGTAACGCGGCTATCCAATGAACCATACTGTCAGTATGATTTGTTTTCGGGGATGACTCCGATTCAGTATGAGAAAAAAATAAAACTAGGAGAAGCGGTAGACGCCCTGCGTGATAAATACGGTGAAGACATTATTCGACGGGCAAAATTTGCACAAAATCCTGAAGAACACATGACCGGTGGATTAGATCGTACTCGCCGGACGGGAGTGACCAAACCGGTTCCGGAAGAGTTTTGATATCATAAAGAATATGTGTCCGATATATTTTGTACAACGACAGCGGATGACGGGGTGTTACTGATATTGGCGTGAATTTAGTGGAAATTTATTCATAAATTCTGAAAAATGCTTGCATATTCAATAATTCTGTGTTATTATGCAACACGACGGTGCAGTATCCTAGTCAAAATGACCGACTTCCAGGTAGGGCCTAAAAATCCTATGAAGGGCATATCGATGAAGTCCCTGGTGCCTGCTTTTTACGCCCAGTTTAGGGTGGGTGCTGGGGG
>JAZNSR010000072.1:0-8475 GCA_045591335.1 Faecousia sp. | reverse complement strand
GTTTAATGGCTACAATGTAGAAAATATTATCCGCGTTGGCTCTGCCGGCTCTATTCAGGATCATATCAATCTGTATGACCTGGTCATCGCCCAGGGCGCCTGCACCGATTCTAACTGGGCTGCCCAGTTCCATCTGCCCGGCACCTTCGCCCCCATCGCTTCCTATGAGCTTTTAAGCGAAGCGGTGAAGGCCTGCCAGGCTCACGGAGCCACCTATCACGTGGGCAATGTGAACTCCTCTGATGTGTTCTACGGCGACCACGCCGGTGTCCCCGAGGGACTGGACAGCGTGTACGGCCTGAAGAAGATGGGCGTTATGGCCCTGGAAATGGAAGCTGCCGCCCTTTATATGAACGCTGCCCGCTACGGCAAGCGGGGCCTGTGCATCTGCACCATTTCCGACCACATCCTCAAAGGCGTGGAGACCACCGCAGCTGAGCGTCAGACCGCATTTACCGCCATGATGAAGGTGGCTTTGGATGTGGCTGTGGCAATGGAGAACAAATAAGTCGATATAAATCCCGATAAGACCCACTCAAGAAAGTAAGTGAACAATATGAAACGAGTATTTTTGATCGTCCTGGATTCTTTCGGCATTGGGCAAATGCCCGATGCGGAAAGCTTCGGTGATGTGAATGTGAACACCCTGGCATCCTGCGCAGCCTCGGATAAGCTGAACATTCCCCACATGCTGGCTGCAGGACTGGGCAATATCGACGGCATTTCCTGCCTGCCAAAAGCCGCTGCCCCCACCGGCGCATACGCCCGGCTGACGGAACAGTCCATGGGCAAGGATACCACCATTGGCCATTGGGAGATCGCCGGTATCGTATCCCCCGATCCCCTGCCCACCTACCCCAACGGCTTCCCGGAGGAGGTTTTAGCTCCCTTCCGCCAGGCCACCGGCAGAGGCGTGTTGGCAAACGCCCCCTGGTCCGGTACAGCTGTTATCGACGAGTTCGGCAAGCAGCACATGGAAACCGGAGATCTGATCGTATACACCTCCGCTGATTCTGTGTTTCAAATCGCTGCCCATGAGGACATCGTTCCCCCGGAGCAGCTGTATGAATACTGTCGGATCGCCCGGAAGATCCTGCAGGGCAAGCACGGTGTGGGCCGCGTAATCGCAAGGCCCTTTATCGGTCAGCCCGGCAGCTTCAAGCGCACCGCCAACCGCCACGATTTCTCCCTGGAACCCCCCGCAAAGACCTTGCTGGATGCGCTGAAGGAGGCTGGCAAGGCCTCTATCGCCGTAGGCAAGATCTATGATATCTTTGCGGGCATCGGCACCACCGAGCATGTTTACAACCAATCCAACGCCAACGGCATGGAGCATGCAGATCATTATGCTGCCCGGGATTGGGAAGGTCTTTGCTTTGTAAATCTAGTGGATTTTGACATGCAGTTCGGTCACCGCCGGGATATTGACGGCTACGCCAATGCTCTCAGCGAATTTGACCGCTGGCTGGGGCAATTCCTGCCTAAGCTGCAGCCGGAGGATGTTCTGATGATCACCGCCGACCACGGCTGCGACCCCGGCTACACCGCCACCACCGACCATACCAGAGAATATGTACCTCTGTTGGTTATGGGTCAGGGCATCAAGCCCGTGAATTTGGGCACTAGAAAATCCTTTGCAGACATTGCCGCCACCGTGGCTGAAATGCTGCAGGTAAAGCTGGACACCCCCGGTGAAAGCTTCTTAAAGGAAATCATTTAAGCCTTTCAGAGAAAGGAGAACCAATGAAACCTGAACAATTAATAGAGCTGGCCAAGGAGGCTATGACCAAGTCCTATTCTCCTTACTCCGGCTATAAAGTTGGCGCTGCCCTGCTCTGCGCTGATGGCACTGTATACCAGGGCTGCAACATTGAAAATGCCTCCTACACCCCCACAGTCTGTGCGGAGCGAACGGCATTTTTCAAGGCCGTCAGCGAAGGTCACAAGGCCTTCACCGCCATCGCCATCTGCGGCGGCAAGGACGGGGTGATCACCGGACAATTCCCTCCCTGCGGCGTTTGCCGCCAGGTTATGCGGGAATTCTGTGCCGATGATTTTGCCATCTATATGATCGGTCCGGAAGGCTATGACACCGCCACCCTGGGCGAGCTTCTGCCCCATAGCTTCTGCGCCCAGGAACATATGACCTAATAAAGGGACTGTTGCAAAATGAAAGTTTTGCAACAGTCCCTTTTATTATCGCAAACCCTCTGACGCATAACCACGCATGATGGCATTGGCCGCAGAAGGCGCAGTCACTTGCCAAATCTGAGCAGGGCGCACATTGACCACCCGCCGGGCACACACATACCGGGCAGCGTAATAACTGTCGTCCATATCCGTATACCGGATGCCCCGGCTGTCCGCGTGAATGATCATGCCGTCACCGGCATACATAGCCACATGGCTCACCTGATCACCGCCATTGCGGCTTGTACGGTTATAAAAAATCAGATCGCCCACCTGCAGTCCCTCTTTGGATACAATGATACCATCCATCATTTCATCCCTGGCAGTGCGGTGCAGCCCATAACCATGCTGGGCATAAATATAGGAAGTCAGGCCGGAACAATCAAAGGTATTAGGACCAGCGGTGGCATACACATACCGGCAGCCCAGCTTGCTTTGGGCAGTTCGCAGCAAACCGGACCGCAGATGCAGAACCTCAGATAAACTCACATATTCCATAGGAATACTATGTACCGATTCCGGATCGCAGTTTACATAATATTCTCCATCCAGCATTTCCACTTGCGCTTTGGCAATATATCCGGTCATATCGTAGCAATCTACTTTATAGAAATCTACGGTTTCCGATAGCACTGTCAGCTTTGTGCCATCCTCAAACTGACCGATCATGCCTTTGTTGGGACTTTGGTACACCTTGCAGGCGTAATCCCCATAAGTCTGCCCGCTGACTGTACCCACTGGCAATGCCGCAAAACACAGGCAAATACAAAGCAGCCACAGACTTATTTTGTAAAATCGTTTCATACAAACCTACTCCTTTCGGTGATTTGCATTGCACAAAAGTTACAATACGGTTACAAAGTATAGCATCCTCCTCCCCTTCTGTCAAGGCGAATCCTGGGGGGCGGATTGGATTATAGGTTGTCAAACCGGGTCTACCCTGCTATAATAAAGCAAAAGGAGGCGCACAATATGGAATATAGAATTCTAGGAAAAACCGGCCTGCGGATCTCCCGCATGGGCTTTGGTGGCATTCCCATTCAGCGGATCGATGCCGAAGGCACCAAGCAGGTGATCCATAAGCTCCTTGCAGCCGGCGTCAACTATATTGACACTGCCCGGGCCTACACCGTCAGCGAGGAATACCTGGGCTACGCCCTGGAGGGTCTGCGGGATCAGGTCATTTTGGCATCTAAAAGCTATTCCCGCAGCAAAGAGGCCATGGCAAAAGATGTGGATATCAGCCTAAAAAACCTGCGAACGAATTACATTGACCTATACCAAATCCATAACCCCACCGCTGCAGAATTAGAGCAGGTACAGCAGCCGGACGGCGCATTGGCTGCGCTACTGGAGGCCAGGGCCGCTGGCAAGATTGGACATATAGGTGTGACGCTGCACAGCGTGGAGCTGTTTGAAAAAGCCGTGGAGTACGACTGGGTGGAAACCATCATGTTCCCCTATAACATCGTGGAGACCCAGGGCGAAGCCCTCATTGCCAAATGCGCAGAAAAGAACATTGGCTTTATTGCTATGAAGCCTCTTGCCGGAGGCGCCATTGACGATGCCACCCTGGCTCTGCGCTTTATTGCCGCCAATCCCTATGTAACTGTGGTAATCCCAGGCATGGCAAAGCCAGAGGAAGCAGAGCAGAATCTGGCTGCCCTCAACGATTCCGCCCCTCTGAGCAACGAAGAACTGGAAGGCCTGGAAAAAATCCGCAAATTCCTGGGCACCCAGTTTTGCCGCCGCTGCAACTACTGTGCTCCCTGCTCTGCAGGCATTCCCATTTCCGGAGTATTTCTCATGGAGGGCTATTACAGCCGCTACCATTTGGAGGATTGGGCAAAAGAGCGGTACGCCGCTCTGCCAAAAAAAGCCTCGGACTGCATCGATTGCGGCATTTGTGAGACCCGCTGCCCCTACCAGCTTCCTATCCGGGAAATGCTGAAAAACGCAGCTAAAGTTTTTGGAGAATAAAATAAAAAATTCCACCCGAAAAATCGGGTGAAATTTTTTATGAAATCAATTGTCCAAATAAGTTGCAATTAGCTCCAAAATACCTTCATAGGTAAACATACCCTTGCCCACACTAACCTTCATATACTGAACATTCATGGCTACAAACTGCTCATAGGTCAGATAATCAGCAAAATCGGCATAGGTATACAGACCATAAGTGGCAATATCCTGCTCCATGGCTGTCTGGACATACTTCATATCATCACCAATCTCGAAATAGTCAAACAAAGGAGCATCCTCTTCATGGAAGGTATCAGAGAACATACCCTCAACGATGAAGTTGTAATGGAATGCACTCATGATAGAATAGCTTGTGGTGTACTGCTGCTCAACGGTATAATCAACCAGCTTCACTGTCTTGTAAGAATCGCCATCCTGCTTTACAAAGCTGTGACCAATATAAGATGCTGCATTGCTTTCATTGATAAGCACAAATGCATTCAGATCCTTGTCCAGGAATCTATGGTTATTGATTACATTGACCACCGTTCCATCTTCAAATTTCAGTTTAATAACATTATAGTTATCTGTTCCCATATTGAAGATGATTGCAGCAGGAGCAACCGCATACTGACCATTGTAGAAATCCCAAACCAGCAGCTGATCGCTGTAGGTCACATCCTTGATCTGCTTCTGACTGCCATCCGCCAAGGTGACCAAGGTATCCGCTGTGACGCAAGCAGAGTTGGTGATCTTCGGCGTGATGTAGCGCACATAGTAATAGTAAGTGGTGCCTGCATTGTCCGTATACTGATATTTTGCATCAATGGTGTAGGAATCACGGTTGACGCCTTCCATAGCAGGAGAGGTATAATACAGAACCTTGCTGTAAACCGCAGGCGTAGTCGGCGCTTCACTGGCAGAAGCGTACTGGAAGGTAGTATTGGGATTCACGGCCGCCAGACCGGAGGGCAATGTTGTAGTGCTGCTATTATAGGTCACCGCAGCACCGGTACCGCCGTCAGCATAATCTGTGATAGTCACCACATTCTTAAACACCGGGAACAGCATATACCATGTCGTACCGCTGGTCTGACTGGTTTTATTATTACTGGCGGCGCAATTGATAATCGGCATATAAACAGTTGTACCACTGACAGTCCTGCTGGCGATGGTGGAGCTGGTAGCCGTCACATTGGGCATAACATAGGTATCATTACCAATGGCAACCACCTTGGAGGCTGTATTGCTGCTGCCAAAAGTGAATTCCGCATTCTTTGCAGCGGCCTTCACCGCAGCCACCTGAATACGAACCGTCTTGGTATAAGACTTATCGTAGGTAATCACATTGCCATCGGCATCCAGGCCATAGTTATTGCTATCGATGTAGGTATAGGTCACAGTATATTTACCGGCAGTATTAAAGGTGATCTTCTCGCCGGAATAATCAGTGCCGTTCATGGTCACGGTGTAGGACAAAGTCTCACCGTTCTTGGTCGCAGTCAGAATGGAGGGATCCCAGGCAAAGCTATCGCCCTCGTCCATAGAGATCATAACCGTGCCGTTGGAATAATAGCAATAATCGTTGGAGCCTTCAGTCTTTTCTACATAGTTTTTGGTGGTGTAATCAAAGCTGTAGGACGGAGAAATGGCATACTGACCGCCGGATACATATGCAGGGAGCTCTGCGGCAATGGCATCAGCAGTAGGCTTGCAGCTATGAACAAAACCTGTGGTTCCGGTCAAGGTTGCATTCATGCTGATATAGCCATCCACATCCGTGATATTATCGTCACCGATGGTTTCGCACATAGCAATGATACCGGCATTGACCCATTTATCTCCATTGGCATCGGTATATTGCAAATCCGAATAATCAGACTTGAACATAGTCTTGGTCAAAGCACTTGCCTTGGCATCCAGCATATATGTATTGGCCTGGGCCTCAGAGAAATAGTTGTACTGATGTAGGCCGTTGCGGATCTCCAGAGTAGTGGTATCCAGCACCTGCTCATAATGGAATACAATGCCCAGACCGCACACAACTGTATCGTTAGCGCCCAAGTCATTGTCCTTGACCTGGTTGATGGTGGTCACATTGTCCAACACCACATTGCCGTTACGGATATCCAGGTTGGAATAGTTACCGCCCTTCAGAGTGGTATTGATGATCTCCAAATCGCCATCATGTACACGGATGGGAGATGCGCAGTTGGAGATATAGCAATTGGCAATGGTACAATTACCCTGAACAGATACGGTAGATCTGTTGTAATCGTCAGAACTGGTGGGGCCGTATGCGGTGTAGACCGCACCGATAACCTGAATGTTATCCAGACTTGCATTATACAAACCAACCAGATAGTTACCGGTGACATATCCTGTGCCCGTAAAGGCACCGGCTGTCACATCAAAGGTAAAGCCGTTGCCGTACAGTGTAGCATTGCTCAAATAGTAAGCACCATTGTTGGAAATGGAAATATCATTCAGCAGAACACTGTTCTGATTCTTCAACTCACTGTATGCAGTAACATTTGTGGCATCAACTACCTCAAGAGCAATGGACACAGGATTTCCGATGGTGTTATCAGCCTCATCAGAAATGGTTACTTTCACCACACCGGTGTTTGTAAACTTGATCGTGCCATCAGTCCAGGTCGCATTCGCGGTATAGACGCCGGTTACATTTCCACCAAGTGTTTCAATCTCTACAGAAACAGTACCAACATCTGCATTGTCCAAAGCCTTGAACAAGCTGCTCAGCTTCACAGCATTCACATTACCCACACGGTACAAAAATGCAGGATCGCCCTCATACAAAGCAACTGCGAACTTATCCACAGCCGTCTTTACCTTTTCAGAAACCGCAACAGGGATATTCACATCTACAATATTGTAGTTGGCGGTATCACTGGGCGTGAAGGTTGCTGCATACTCGGTCTTATCCAGAGCAACGATTTCGCTGGCATCCTTCCAAGCAAAACCGCCCTCCAAAGTGATAGTAGACAATGCATCACCCTCGGTAGCAGTCAGTCCGGTGGGTACGGTGTAAGCGGGGTCAGCCTTGGCAACTGCCACAGTTACGGTGACTTCCACAATATTGTAGTTGGCATCGCCATTGCTATAAACAGCAGTGAAGCTATTAGTACCTGCGTTGCCCACAGAACCGGTGGACTTCCAGGTGAAACCTGCAGGCAGCTGAACGCTGGACAGATCATCACCGTAAGTAGCCTTCAAGCCGGAGGGAATCTCATAGCTGGGATCAGCCTTAGCAACTGCCACAGACACAGTAACATCAACGGTGTTATAGTTGGCAGTGTCAGCAGGTGTGTAAACAGCGGTGAAGCTATTGGTACCTGCGTTGCCCACAGAACCGGTGGACTTCCAGGTGAAACCTGCAGGCAGCTGAACGCTGGACAGATCATCACCGTAAGTAGCCTTCAAGCCAGTGGGTACGGTGTAATCGGGGTTAGCCTTGGCAACCTCGATAGTCACAGAAACTTCTACAGGGTTGTAGTTGTCGCCCTTATTGTAAGTTGCCTTATGGGTCTGTGTGCCCGCATTGCCAACGGCTGCGGTATCGTCAACCCAGCTAAAGCCCTCGGGCAGTTCAACATCTGCCAAAGTCTGACCGTAAATAGCATTCAGAGCGCCAACTGCAGGTGCTTCCACATCAGCCTTGGCAACCTCGACAGTTACGGTGACCTCTACGGTGTTATAGTTCTCGCCTGCATTATAAATTGCGGTATGGGCCTGAGTACCGGCGTTGCCAACGGCTGCGGTATTGTCAACCCAGCTAAAGCCCTCTGGCAGCTTAACATCTGCCAGAGTATCACCGTAGGTAGCAGTCAGTCCGGTGGGAATCGTATAAGTGGGGTTAGCCTTGGCAACTGCTACAGTTACCTCAATACCGGTCACTACATTGTAGTTGGCGGTATCATCGGGAGTGTAGGTTACATAGAAGGTATTCACACCTGCATTGCCCACAGTGCCGGTGGACTCCCAGGCAAAGTTGGTGGGCAAAGTCACAGAAGACAACTGATCACCATAGGTTGCGGTCAAGCCGGTGGGAACAGTATAAGTGGGATCAGCCTTCTTAATCACCACAGTATTTGCAGCAGCCCAGCAACGGTCATTATCGGTGATGGTGATCTCAGCTTCACCTGCATGCAAATGCAGCACGGTATCTGCCCAATTGGCATCAACCGCAATTGCTTCACCGTTCACGGTGGCAGTCACATTGCCGATTTCTACACCCTCAACAGCTGTAAACACCTGGCCCAGGGTCAGAGCATCGCCATAGGTGACGGATACATTTTCCAC
>JAZNSR010000071.1:0-2441 GCA_045591335.1 Faecousia sp. | reverse complement strand
CATCGGCTATTACGGCGGCTATGTGGCAGGCGTTGCGGCTTTGTACAGCGCTGTGCGGGATACGGGCGGCTACCCCGTGGCTTCCGTTTACAACCTCAGCGATTTCCCGGATTATGCCAGCTATGACTACCGGGAGTGCCCCTACTGCAAGCAGGGCATTAAAATTGACGCCCTGGTTAACAGCTTTGGATACTCTGAACTCTAATGATATCGCACGTTGCAATTCTGCAACGGGCGTATGATTTTACTTTTCGTCTTTGTAGATTTCCTTAAAGTACTTATAGGTATCCACCTTCAGCTCGCCGCAAGCAGCTTCGTCGCAGGCGACGATGCCATCGGGATGCAGCTGCAAAGCGCTGATAGTCCAGGCATGATCCACGCCGCCCTCCACGCAATGGCGCAAAGCCCGGGCCTTGCTATGGCCGGAGATCAGCAGCAGCACCTGCTTGGAATCGCAAACAGTGCCAACGCCCACAGAAAGTGCGGTCTTGGGCACCTTGTTGGGGTCGTTATCAAAGAAACGGGAATTGACGATCAGAGTGTCCTGAGTCAGGGCACGAACGCCGGTGCGGGATACCAAAGAGGTGAAGGGCTCATTAAAGGCAATGTGGCCGTCCACACCGCTGCCGCCCAAAAACAGATCGATACCGCCATAGGAAGCGATCTTCTGCTCATAACGGGCGCACTCTGCCTCCAGATCCTCTGCCATGCCGTTGAGAATGTTGATATTCTCAGCAGGGATATCCACATGGTTGAAGAAATTATCGTGCATGAAATACCAGTAGCTCTGGTCATGCTCTTTGGGCAGGCCCACATACTCGTCCATATTGAAGGTGACCACATTCTTGAAGCTGACCTTGCCGGCCTTGTTCATGGCGATCAGATTTTTATACACGCCCAGGGGAGAAGATCCGGTGGGCAAGCCCAAAACGAAAGGACGGGCTTCCTTGTGGTTATTGATAGCGGCAGCAATATGCTCCGCTGCCCAAAGGCTCATATCCTCGTAATTATTTTTAATAATAACTTTCATTTTCTCACACGCTCCTGAATAAAATCGTGGCTTTTTGTTCCACGAGCTCTATTATACATTCTATTTTCGGCTTTGTCTATCTTTATTTTTCTTGTTTATATATTTAAACAATTTATTTATCATTTTCAATTGTTTTCATAAGCACTGCCAAATCCGCAAACAATTTTTGCTTATCTGCATCCGGATACCAAAAATGCCCTGCCTGCTCCATGATCCTTACGGTCACATGGGGATTGCTTTGAAAAGCTTTGGCTGACCGGAGGGAAACCAGTTCATCCTTTTTCCCAAAATAAGCATAGGTTGGCACAGATATCTGAGAAACCAAAGACCGGCAAGCTTTGCCTAAAGCAAACAACTCCAGCATACGCAGCGGCCAGGGAATATACTGCCATAGCTTCCAGGTAACAGCAATACTGGAATCTACCGCAAAGCCCGCCTCATGTGGATCATCCTGCCGGGATCTTCCCAATGCCAGCCGGACATATCTGCCCGGCATAGATGCAGAAAACCGAAGGTAAGTGGGAACATTCATCAAAAGCATTCCCTTGACCTGGGGATAATCTCCCAAAGCATATAGTTCCAGCAGTGTGCCCATGGAATAACCCACCAGTATCACCGTTTCATATTGGGCACAAAGCTTATCCAGCATTTGCCGGGTTTGGGCTTTCCATTTTTTCATGGAGGATCTGCCAAAATCCCTGGCGCTGGCTCCATGCCCATCCAGCAGAATATTATACACAGACCAGCTTTCATCGAAGGACGGCAACAGCCAGTCAAAATGGTGAGGACCGCTGCAAATCCCGTGAATCAGCAAAACCGCCTTGGTGGTGCCGGGTCGCTCCCAAATGATCGAGTTACACATAAAATCCCCTTTTTCATTGTAGCATATACAAATCCATGTGTCATCACATAATTTGTTGACAATCGGCAGAAAAACCGATAAAATTAGAAAAAAACACCGGAATACGAGGAATACTTATGAAGAAAAAACTTTGGATCTGTCTGGGAACCAGCGCCGGTATTTTGGTCATCGCTGCCGGGGTGCTTCTGGGGCTGTACCTTCTGCTGCCGCAAACCCACCGCAGCTTGCCCGCAGCGCCTTCCGCTGCTCCCGTGGCTTTGGAACAGCTGTCCGCCCATTGGATGCAAGTCAGCGGTAAGCAATACTACCTTTTGAAAAATAGAAAAATTGCCATCGGCTGGGCAGAAATTGACGGTCAGCGATATTATTTTAACCCCGATGGCAGTATGCATACGGGCTGGCTGGAGCTGGACGGCGACCGGTATTATTTCAGAGAAAACGGCACTATGGCCAAGGGTCAGATCACCTTGGATGGCGTCAATCATTTCTTCACCTCCACCGGCAAATATGTGCTGCTGGTCAATCATCAAATCCCCGTTCCTGCTGATT
>JAZNSR010000070.1:0-17810 GCA_045591335.1 Faecousia sp. | reverse complement strand
GTCAAGCCGGTGCCGGAAACTGCGCCCGGGGTTTTGGTCATCAGTTCAATGCGGCTGACCGCAGCAATGGCAGCCAAAGCTTCTCCACGGAAACCCATGGTGTGAATGGCACCCAGGTCCTCTGCGGTGCGCAGCTTGGAGGTGGCATGGCGCAAAAATGCGGTCTTTGCATCCTGAGCAGCCATACCGCAGCCGTTGTCTGTGAGCCGGATAAAGGTCATGCCGCCGTCGCGGATCTCCACAGTCACTTGCGTAGCACCTGCATCTACTGCGTTTTCCAGCAATTCCTTCACAACGCTGGCGGGACGCTCCACCACCTCACCGGCGGCGATCAAATTGGCAATATGAGGGGATAGCTGAATGATTTTCGGCATAATATTACCTCGCAACTAAAATACCGATCAGATTGATCAGCGTATGGATCAGCACACCGGCAAAAAGACTGTCGGTTTTGGCATAAACAAAAGCCAGCACAAAGCAGGCGGGCAGATACTGCAAAAATGCCAGACCTGCCTGGGTCAGATCGTAGATAAATACATAAGGCACCACATGTACAGCAGAAAATACCACAATGCTGATCAGATAACCCAACAGCTTGTTTCGGTTATAGGGAACACCAAAAAGCAAGCCCCGGTAGAGGGTTTCTTCTGTGATGGGCACCAGCAGAACCGTGCAAATAAACATAGGCCAGTAAGAGGTTTCCAGCATGGCGGCAATCGTATCGTCATTGGCATTGGCAAAATCCGGCTGGATCCATAAAATGAATATGGATACCAGAATGCTCAAGGCCCAGTACATCACAAACCCCAATGCGGTAAAGCCTATATTTTTCCAGAAATGAGAAAAAAAGCTTTTCAGATTGCCCCATAGGAATCTGTGAAAAATGGCGATTACGGCAATAAAATTGATTCCAAAATATAGGATATTGATATCCGTTTCGGTCATAGTGCCGCCTAATAGCAGGTTGATGATGCCGATGACCAGCGCAACACCCACCAGCTGAAAGGGCAGGTAGATCCACCCAAGGATCTGCTCATAGAGCTTCATTTTAACAGAAAGTTTTTTCATATCAGTCCAGCATTTTTTTAAGCTTGTACAGTTCGTTCATGGCTTCAATGGGGGTGAGGGTTTCCACGCTAATGGCTTCTAAAGCACTGGCGATCTGGTTAGCCCGCAGGTCCAGCATGCTCAGCTGATCATCCTGGGGCGCAGGCGCGATCACAACCTGCCGCTGAGGACCTTCTGACTCCAGCTGACGCAGAATTTGATTGGCCCGGTTGGTTACCACAGAGGGCAACCCTGCCAACTTCGCCACTTCCACACCGTAGCTGTCGTCTGCAGCTCCGGGAACGATCTTGCGCAGGAAGATCATTTTATCATCCCGTTTTTTCACCGCAATGTTAAAGTTTTTCACATTGGGCAGTTCGTTTTCAATAATAAAAAACTCATAATAATAAATAACAAACAAAATCTTTGCGCCCAGTTGCCGGGGGTTTGCCACATATTCCAGCACGGCTCTGGCAATGGCCATGCCGTCGTAGGTGGAGGTACCTCTGCCGATCTCATCCAAAATCAGCAGACTGCGGGCAGTGGCGTGCTTCAAAATGTTGGCGACCTCTGCCATTTCCACCATAAAGGTGGAGCGGCCGGAGGCCAGATCGTCGCTGGCACCAATGCGGGTGAAGATTCGGTCTACCAGGCCAATAGTGGCGGATTTTGCTGGCACAAAAGAGCCGATTTGTGCCATGAGTACGATCAGCGCCACCTGGCGCATATAGGTGGATTTACCAGCCATATTGGGACCCGTGATGATGCACACTTGATTTTCCTGGCTGCCAATGTGCGTGTCGTTGGGCACAAACAGAGAGTCCTTCAGCATTTGCTCTACCACAGGGTGGCGGCCATCTTGAATGTGGATCTCGTTGGTGCTTGTGATGTAGGGACGGCAATAATTGTTGTTCACAGCCACCTGGGCCAGGGAACATAGAGCGTCTGCCTGAGCAACGGCCTGGGCAGAAAGCTGTACAATGGCGGATTGGGCAGCCAGGGTCTCCCGCAGCTGGGTGAAGATTTGGTATTCCAGGGCAATGAGCCGGTCCTTGGCGGTGAGTACCTGTTCTTCCAGTTCTTTCAGCTCCGGGGTGATGTAACGCTCGTTGTTGGCAAGGGTCTGCTTGCGGATATAGTAATCCGGCACTTGGTTCATAAAGGATTTGGATACTTCGATATAATAACCGAATACCCGGTTGTAGCTGACCTTCAGGGTGCGGATGCCGGTGGCTTCCCGCTCCTTGGCTTCTATAGCCAAAATAGTGCCCTCGCCGCCGTTCATAATATCCCGCAAACGGTCAGCTTCTTCGTTGGCACCCGGGCGGATCAGCTTGCCCTCCCGGATGGTGATGGGAGGCTCGTCTACCAGGGTGTTTTCAATGAGATCGGCATATTCGGTCATGGGGTCGATGAGCTGTGCCAGCTTGCGCAGGGTGGGGCAGTTCATCATGGAAAGATGCTCTTTTACTGTAGGTAGACCCCGCAAGCCGTGGGCAAGACCCAATAACTCCCGTCCGTTCACAGAGCCGGTGACGATGCGGGTCATCACACGCTCCAGGTCGGTGACCTGCCGCAGAGCCTTTTGCAGCTCGCCGCGCAAAAGGGTGGAGTTGACCAATTCTTCCACAGCCTCATGGCGGTAGAAGATCTTATCCTCGTTGAGCAGTGGACGCTCCACCCAGCTGCGCAGCATTCTGCCGCCCATGGGAGTCAGAGTCTTATCTAAAACCCAAAGCAAAGAGCCCTTCTTTTCCTTGGAGCGGAGTGTTTCTGTCAGCTCCATGTTCCGCCGGGCATCCAGGTCCAGCTCCATAAATACATCGGAAGTGTAGTATTCCAATGTGCGGATGTGCTTCAGATCATTTTTTTGAACGAATTTTAGAGTCTGCAGCAATATGCCGCTGGCCATTAAAGCGTCCGGATTATTGGTAAGGCCCAACTGGGGCAGATTCTGTTCAAAGTGGGTTTGCAAAAGCTGGGAAAGGGGCGTGTAGTCGTAATCTTCCTCTTTCGCATGGCTGGAGCAGCAGTGAAGCCGGTTGGCAATGGCATCTTCGATAATGGTATCATTGGGGGCTTTACCGGCAATGATCACCTCGCTGGGGGAGAATCTGCCCAGCTCAGAGGCTGCAGCCAGGGAATGCTTGCAGGTGGTGGCATAAAATGCGCCGGTGGAAACATCGCATATAGCAAAGCCATAGTACGGGTCCCCATAATAGATGCAGGCCATATAGTTATTGCGGCCCTCGTCCAGCATGCAGCTGTCGGTAACGGTGCCGGGGGTGACGATCCGGGTGACTTCCCGTTCAACAAGGCCTTTGGTGGTGGCGGGGTCAGACATTTGCTCGCAGATGGAGACCTTATAGCCCTTGGCAACCAGACGGGCAATATAGGAATCGGCACTGTGATAGGGAACACCGCACATGGGGGTCTGTTCTTCCTTCGGTTTGTTACGGTCACGGGTGGTTAGGGTCAAGTCCAATTCCTTGGCGGCAGTTACCGCGTCCTCATTGAACATTTCATAAAAATCACCCAGGCGAAAGAACAAAATGCAGTCCGGATTGTCCCGCTTCAGCCGGGCATACTGCATTTGCATGGGGGTTAGTTCGTTTTTTGCTGCCATATAGCAATCACACTTTCTATCTGATTTCGCCGGTCAGACTCCAGGTGGTGGAGCCGGTAATGGTAAGATTTTGGAAGGTGCCCACCAGGGAAGCATCGCCCATGAAGCGCACCAGCCGTCCGCCCTCGGTGCGGGCAGTGAGATATTCCTTGTCTGTGCCGTCTACCAGGCAGCGCATGGTTTTGCCCACATAGCTGCTGTGGATCTGTTCAGAGATCTGATTTTGCAGAGCGCAGAGCCGGTCAAAGCGGTTGTTCTTTTCTTCTTTGGTGGTGGGGTCGTCCATGGAGGCTGCGGGAGTACCTTTTCTGGGGGAGAAAATAAAGGTAAACAGAGAATCGTAGCGCACTTGCTCGATTAAGCTCAGAGTCTCACGGAAT
Source organism: Faecousia sp. (assembly GCA_045591335.1). GTDB lineage: Bacteria > Bacillota > Clostridia > Oscillospirales > Oscillospiraceae > Faecousia. Next base: position 13,757 of record JAZNSR010000070.1, on the reverse strand, counting down.
TCCTCCTCTGTCTCCCCGGGGAATCCCACGATCACATCGGAGGTCAGCACTAGCTCTGGCATAACGGATTTGGCGTATGCTACCTTATCCATATAGGTCTGCCGGTCGTAATGCCGGTTCATGGCCTTCAGCACCCGGCTGGAGCCGGATTGGAAGGGGAGATGCAGCTGTTTCGCGATCTTATCCGACGCTGCCATGGTGTCGAATAGTTTGTGTGAAGCATCCCGGGGATGGCTGGTCATAAATCGCAAAAGGAATTCACCGGGCAGATCTGCAATCATTTTTAAAAGGTCCGCAAAGTCAATATCCGTATTCAGGTCTTTGCCATAGGAGTTCACATTCTGCCCTAAAAGGGTAATGTCCTTTGCGCCGTTTTCAATGAGGGCTTTGCATTCTGCCAGGATATCCTCAGGCTTTCTGCTGCGTTCTCTGCCCCGCACATAAGGCACGATGCAGTAGGTGCAGAAGTTGTTGCAGCCGTACATAATGGACACCCAGGCTTTCAGACTGCTGTCCCTTTGCTGGGGAATGCCCTCGGCAATGGAGCCGGCTTCGTCTTCCACAAAATAGGTCCGCTTTCCGGCATACAAAACCCGGTCCAGCAGTTCCGGAAAACGCCATAAATGGTGGGTGGAGAACACGCCGTCCACATGGGGATAGCTTTTTTTGATTCGCTGCACCACATGATCCTGGCCTGCCATGCAGCCGCACAGGAATATCTTTTGCCCAGGGTGGCGGCGTTTGGTGTGGGTCAGTGCGCCCAGGTTGCCGAAAACCCGCTGTTCTGCGTGTTCCCGGATGGCGCAGGTGTTCATGATCACCACATCCGCGCCCTCTGCCTCCTGGATGATCTGATAGCCGCTTTCGATCAGCAGACCTCTTAGCTTTTCAGAATCTGCTTCGTTTTGCTGGCAGCCGTAGGTTTCCACATAGGCCTTGGGGGTGGTGTCCCGCTGCAGCCAATAGGCGCGGATATGCTGGCAGAAGTTCAGCTGCTTTTGCAGCTGCTCCTGGGAAATAACTGTGGTTTTTGTGCTCATGTGTTTGCTCCTTAGTGCATACTCTCTTAATTTAATATATTACCATTTTAATAGGTTTTTTGCAACGAAATTTTCCTGTATTTGTTAACAATTTTTAATAATACTTGCATTATTTGGAGACCCGTGGTAAACTTTATGTGAATTTTGAAAGGAAGAGGTTTCTATATGGATACCAATCACGAAGAAAAAGATGTTTTAAACGACGAAGAACTGGTTCCGGAGGTTACGGAAGAGGTTGTTACACAGCCGGAAGTAGTTCCTGCGGAGGAGTCTGAAATTGCCGAATCTTCTGATGAAGAACTAGAAGATTCCCCGGTAGTGGAGAATGAAGAGCCGGTGGAAGAAGTTTTGGTGGTGCCCGTTAAAAAGAAAAAATCCGGTGCATGGAAATTCATTCTTGGCATTGCCTGCGGTGTTGTGCTGACTTTGGTGATCGCCGGTTTGATCATAGGCGGTATTTTCCTGGGCAAGTGGATTGTTAATTTACCCTCCAATGACTCTGTGGATATTCCCGCCACCGGTGAAACCATGCCTTCAGAAATCATTTCCTATACCGTCACCGATGAGGTGGCAGCCCAGAAGGCCAATGAAGTGATTGCGGTTGTGGGCGATTCCCACTTGACCAATGCTATGCTCCAGGTTTTCTATCGGGCCGAGGTGTACAATTTCTTCAGCCAGTACGGCTATTATATTTCTATGTTTGGCTTGGATCCTGCTGTTCCCCTGGATGAGCAGCCTTATTATTCTGACCCCAATATGAGCTGGCAGCAGGTGTTTATGGATAATGCCATTCATAACTGGGCAAGCTACGCTGTTTTGTATGAAATGTCCAAGGAGGAAGGCTATACGCTGACTGCAGAGGGTCAGGAGAAGCTTGACAATGTGGAGACCCAGCTGCAGGAGGATGCCACCGCTGCAGGCTATGCCAGTTTGGAGGAAATGGTACAAAAGGAAGCCGGCGCAGGTGCAACTGTGGAGGGCTTTATTGCTTATCAAAAGTTGCTTTACCAGAGTCTGGATTATTTTGATACCAAGTATAACGGCATGACGCCCACCGCTGATGAGATCGCGGCATACTACGATGAAAATATTGAAAAGTATGAAGAAAGCGGCATTACCAAGGGCGGTGTTAAGGTGGATGTTCGCCATATTCTGGCAAAGGTTGCTTCTACCACCGATGAAAACGGACAGGCCGTTTCCACTGATGCGGACTGGGAAGCCTGCCGTGTGAAGGCACAGCAAATTTTGGATCAGTGGAAGGCCGGCGAGGCTACGGAAGAAAGCTTTGGTCAGCTGGCGTCCCAGGTCACCGAGGATGACGGTTCTAAGGCATCCGGCGGCTTATATACGGATGTGGTGGACGGTGATATGGTTATTGAGTTTAACGATTGGATCATGGATCCTGTCCGTAAGCCCGGCGATACAGACCTGGTGAAAACTCAGTTTGGCTACCATGTAATGTACTTCTGCGACAGTAAGGAGATCCCCACCGAGGAGCAGAAATGGTACACCACCGTCCAGGGTGAGATCCTGGCTTCCCGGTTTGACGAATTCTATATGACCGGTGAGGAAAAGTTCCCCGTCCGTATTTTCTACAGCAAGATCGGCCTGACTCACGTGCCTCTTAGCTAATATCGCATATATAGCCGGCCATGCCCAAAAGCATGGTCGGTTTTTTGCTCCTTAAAAAAGGTCGAAATCCCAACTTTTTGACAAATTTTTTTACGCAACACTTTGGCGTGTTTTTGTCAAAATGCAGGAAAATTACAAGGTTTTTTTGACGCTTGCTCAAGCTGAAAAACCGCATAAATACTGGTTTTTTGCTCCCGGCATACCCCCAAATTACAAGGTTGGGAATTTCACGCAACACTTTTTTTAAAAATCTGTGATATAATATTATTGTGGAAAAGCGAAAGCAAGGCAGCACGAATCACCGTGCTGCCTTTTCATTTCCATTGAGTTATGCAGTATTTTTACAGATAGGAGAATCATTATGGCGAAAAGAAGAATGTTTACAGCTGAGCTGATCGACTCCGATCAGTTCACCGATATGTCGATTCCGGCGCAGATGTTGTATGTTAATTTGGCTGTCCATGCCGATGATGAGGGCTTTTTGTCCTCCGGCAAGCGTTTGTCTGCGCCTTACGGCGGTGAGAATACGCTGGAGGAGATCAGTCGTGCAGGATTGATCATCCGTTTTGATTCCGGCGTGTTGGTGATCACTGATTGGTTTTTACAAAACACAATCCGGAAGGACCGCAGCAGCGCAACCAACCATCAGGCAGAAAGAAAGCAGCTCACGATTTTGGACGGCCGGTATATGCTTTGCAGTGAAGAAATATGGGATGACAGCCAAATGGTAACCACTTGCCAACCGTCTGACAACCAGGTGTCAACCAACTCGCAACCAATTGACGACCATATGGCAACCCAGAATAGAACAGAACAGACCAGTCCAGAAAAGATCAAAACAGAATATATTACTCCAGATCAGAATATCCAAGAAAAGAAAAGTGAAGAAAATATAACTCCAGTCCAGAGCGTTGAGTGTATCAATGAGGGGAACGGATGGGCATTTGGGGACTATTTGGAGACAATTCCCCGGGAACAATCAAGGCCGGACACTGCGGTGAAAAAAACAAATATTCCGCAGCAAAATTGCTATCCTACCTTTCAGCAGGTGATGGATTTTTGTAAGAAGGAGGGATTGGAGCATATAAATGTTTTGGAATTTTGGAGATATTTTGAAAAGAAAAGCTGGTATGACAAAGAGAATCTGCCTGTTCATGATTGGCATGCTATGGCAAGAAGCTGGGATGCCAGGAACAAGCGGCTGGCTACATAATTTGCGTATAATAAAACCTCCGGATGCATGTACATCCGGAGGTTTGTATAACAAGAATTAGGCGTACTTGGAGGTGTTGACCTTTACGCCGGGGCCCATGGTGGATACAACCACACAGGACTTAATATACTGACCCTTGGCAGCTGCGGGCTTAGCCTTCACAACGGCCTGCATCAGGGTGTCCATGTTCTGAGACAGCTTCTCAGTGCCGAAGGAAACCTTACCGATGGGGCAGTGGATGATGTTGGTCTTGTCCAGACGGTACTCAACCTTACCAGCCTTGATTTCCTTAACAGCGGAGCCAACATTGGGGGTGACAGTGCCAGCCTTGGGGGAGGGCATCAAGCCCTTGGGGCCCAAAACCTTACCCAGACGGCCAACAACGCCCATCATGTCGGGAGAAGCAACGACTACATCGAACTCGAACCAGTTCTCCTTGGTGATCTTGTCCACCAGCTCCATGCCGCCGGGGTAATCAGCGCCTGCTGCCAGAGCCTCGTCAACCTTGGCGTCCTTAGCGAACACCAGCACCCGGCGGGTCTTGCCGGTGCCGTTGGGCAGAACCACGGCGCCGCGGACCTGCTGGTCAGCGTGACGGGAGTCAACACCCAACTTGATATGCAGCTCGACGGTCTCGTCGAACTTAGCGGAAGCGCCCTTCACAACCAGATCCAGGGCCTCGCTGGGATCATACTGAACAGAGCGGTCAATCAGCTTGGCGCTCTCTTTATACTTTTTACCTCTAAACACTTGTAATATCCTCCTTATAGTGGTATTGCGGAATAATCCTCCCACATTCCGGTGATTTGCACCGGATCAGCAAATAATCAATTAGTCAACAACGGTAACGCCCATGGAACGGCAAGTACCAGCAACCTGGCTCTCAGCAGCTTCCAGAGTGTTCACATTCATGTCGGGCATCTTGGTCTTGGCGATCTCGGTGATCTGAGCCTTGGTGATCTTGCCAACCTTGGTCTTGTTGGGAACACCGGAACCCTTGTCCAAACCGATGGCCTTCATGACCAGCAGGGGGGTCGGAGGGGTCTTGGTGATGAAGGTAAAGCTGCGGTCAGCGTAAACAGTGATGACAACAGGGATCTTATAACCTTCCATTGCCTGGGTACGAGCATTGAACTCCTTAATAAAAGCAGCGATGTTAACACCGTGCTGACCCAGAGCGGGGCCTACGGGGGGAGAAGCGGTCGCCTTAGCGGCGTTAATCTGAAGTTTGATAATACCAGTGACTTTCTGTGCCATTTTAAAGCACCTCCTGAATATAATGTGGTAATATGCGTCTTGCGCATTTCTTGCGGGGTGTTAACCCCTCCCACGGTCCGGTCGAATACGACCCGATGCGTTTATTGGGAAATGACCTCTACCTGATCGAGCTCAAACTCGACGGCAGTTTCGCGGCCAAACATGGAAACAATCACATTGACTGCGTTTTGATCCAGCTCAATGCTTTCCACGGTGCCGGTGAAGGAGGACAGAGGACCGTCCAAAATGCGGACCGTATCGCCAACGGAGTAGTTAACAACGATCTCGCGTTTTTCAACGCCCATTTCATAGACCTCGTCATCGGTCAGGGGGATAGGATTGTTGCTGGAAGCACCCACGAAGCGGGATACGCCGCGGATGTTGCGGATGATATGCCATGTATCATCGCTGTAGACCATCTTGACAAACACATAGCAGGGGTAGAGCTTGCGCTCATAGGTTTTGCTCATGCCGGAATCAGTGATCTCCGTGACGGTTTCCACGGGAATGGAAATTGCCAGGATCTGATCCTGCAGGCCCCGGGCCTGAATGGTTTTTTCAATGGTGGCCTTTACGGTGTTTTCGTAAGCAGAATATGTTTGTACAACATACCACTTTGCAGTATCTGCCATGGCTTACACCTTAACCTTTTAAGCTGTTAACAGCGGAGATCAAGGCTTGAATGCCGGTGCTGGATACCTTATCGAACACAAATACGAATACGCCCACGACCAGGACACAGGCCAGGACGATCATGGTGTTCTTAAACACCTGCTTGGGAGTGGGCCATACGACCTTCTTCAGCTCGCTGCGAAGCTCGCGGAAGTAACGGAGGATAGCCTTAAAGGTTCTTTTAAACCAGTTTTCCTTTTTGACGTCTGCCATGGTGAGCCTCCTTACTTAGTCTCGTTGTGAACGGTGTGCTTTCTGCAGAATCTGCAGTACTTCTTCATTTCGAGACGGTCAGGGTCATTCTTCTTGTTCTTCATAGAGTTGTAGTTTCTCTGCTTGCACTCGGAGCATCTCAAAGTGACTTTAACGCGCATAACGGCACCTCCTTAAAAAATTGCCTCCCTGTATCACTCCGGCTAGTAAAAAATTTAGTAAGCGGGCAACTACAAATACCCACTCCGAAGCTGAAAAAGGCGCAAAAAATAAGCCCTTTTTCACAGGTGAAATCATTCTAACACAGGGTGGGTGTAAAGTCAATAACTTTTTTCTTTATTTTTCCGGTTTTTTCATGTATAATGGGGGCAATCCAAGAAGAAGGATGGAAATTACAAATGCGTGTAATGGGAATTGATTACGGAGATGCCAGAACGGGCATTGCTATGTCGGATTTATTATGCTCCATTGTGGGGAGCACCACGGTGATCCACAGCCGCAATCCGGAAAAAACTGTGACGGAGATTTGCAGGCTGGTGAAGGAAAACCAGGTGACGGAGATCTGCATGGGATTGCCTAAAAATATGGACGGCACAGAGGGACCCACAGCCCAGCTGTGCCGGGAGTTTGCCCAAAAGGTCCAGGACGCCACGGGTTTGGAGGTGCACCTCTGGGACGAAAGAAGAACCACCGTAGAGGCTCACAATATTCTTTCTGAGCATAATTATCATGGCAAAAAGCGGAAAAATACGGTGGATGCAGTGGCGGCTTCTTTGATTTTGGAGGGTTATTTGGGCTTTCGTGGCCGGTAAAACAGTTCTTTTATGCCCGTAAGCAGCAAAAGTCCCCCAAATAGCTTTTGCAGCAGCTCCAGGTCCAGATTTTTTGTCAGTAAAGACGCACCAAATGCCCCTAGGCACCCGGCCAATATGCCTGGCCAGAGCTTTTTCAGGGGCAGCTTGCCCTGTTTTTTGCGAAACAGGCTTGTAATAAGGGCTGCGGGGAGAAAGAACAGCAAATTGATGATTTTTGCCTGGTCATAGGGCATGCTGACAGCCAATGTGAGCCAAATGATCAGCAGGCTGCCACCACCTACGCCCAGCCCTGCCAGAAAACCCAGCACCGTGCCAACGATAATTGCCACCGGGAAAGTGTTTAGCATAAATATCGAACACCTCCCCAAATGATCAATGCGCCCAGGATCCGGTGCAGCCATAGATTTGGAATGTGTTTGCCCCATAGGCCGGCGGCTACGCCGCCCGCGATGCTGCCCAGCAGATAGGGGATGGAAGCTGACCAGTTAAATTCTGTGGTCAGCAGATTATGTCCCAGGGTCACCAGGCAGATGGGCAGGATCATGGAAACGGAGCAGGGGAATAATTGGTCATTCTCCAGTTTGCCCAGCCAGCTAAGCAATGGCACCAGCACCATGCCGCCGCCTGCGCCGAATGTGCCGTTGACTGCCCCTGCACACAGGCCTGCTATGATTATCCCTATATATTTTTTCATGCATATCACCAGGTATAGGATTTGCAGTATTCATGTTAATATGTATATATGTATAAAAGAGCAGACCCGCAGGTCTGCTCTTGTTTATTCGTCAATGGGAATGAAACGGGGGCCGGTGTATTCTGGTTTGTGAACGGTTTCGTTCCACATGCTGGCGGGGCGTACCCATAAGCCGCCTTCTCCATAGAGCGCCCGATAAACCACCATGGGCTCCAGGGTTTCGGAATGGCGGGCAACGCCGATCAGCTCATATTCTCCGCCTTTAAAGTGGCGGTATTTTCCCGGCTTGATTTCCATTAGTATTGCGGGATCTTGGGACGGTTGGGATCTAAAACGGAAGCATCGATTACATCGTCAAACCAAGCAGAATGGTATTTGATGTTTTGGGGAGTCAGCAGCAGGCGGCTTTGCCGGATGTAGCTGTCGGTTACTACATTCCAGGCGTCACCGTCGGTGGCAAAGCCCAGGAACATGCTGAAGCCCGCGTTGGACAGAGCAGTAAAACGCTGGTCATTGTAGAAAGCGCCGGCTTTTGCAATATCGCTGTTTTGGGCGTAAACAAAGATGTTCACATTGGGAAGGATGTGGGATACTTCGCTGATCCAGCCGCTCAGATCGGCTTCTACCTCCGCCAGCTTGAAGTTACCATAGGCTGTGTTTTCAAAGGTGTAGCATGCCAGCTCATAGCCCTGATCCACCAGGGCTTTGCCCACAGTACGGGCCTGCTCGATCATTTCTTCATAAGCAATGGTACCAAAATGGCGCTCTGCTTCGGAGTTGGTGCGGTAGCCAAACAGTCCGTCATAGCCTGTCAGTGCAATGACGGCTCTTGCGCCCCGGTAGGAAAAGTCCGGATGCTGCGCAATGAAATCGTTTAAAATGGGGATCATATCGTAGTTGCCCACATGCATCTGGCCGGAGGCATCGATATATTCGTTTTTCAGCTGGCCGTTTTCATCGATGATCAGCTTGCTGGCAAAGCCGCGGCCACCGCCGTCCGGCAGCTTATCCCCGTTGGAGTCCGTCAGATAGGTGTGATAATTCACATTGGTCTGGGTGAGGATAAAGGGCTTTTTGTCGGCGGGGAGGAAAATGGTGTTGGTGTTGTAAATGCTGCCGCCATCAAGCTGCTTTTGGGTAAATACATCGGACATGCTGACCAGCACATAGCCGTTTGCATAGAGCTTGTCCAATATGGCAGTAAATTCGTCTATAGTCAGAAATTTTTTCGTAAAGGAATTGGCGTATTTTTTGTCGGTATAGGCGCGTTGCGGGTCAGCAATCAGCATTTCTACGCTCAGATTGGGGATCTTGTTTGGATTGCCCCAGCCAATGAGCCCGTCTTTAGCCTGTTGGTATTCCTGGCGCTTTTGAGCGAGCTCCGGGAAGTCGGACAGTTCGCCTTCAAAATCGTCGATCAGCTTAATGGCGCCCTCGTAATCATAACCCTTGGCCAGCGTCGCGATATCCGTCAGGATCTGCTGCGCTTGTTTTTGCAGTTGGGCATCTTTTGCGGCCTGCTGCTCAGCTGCGGAAATGCTTTCCTGCCGTTCAGCTATGCCGTTACTGATTGCTCTAACCACAGAGCCAACAATAAAAATAGAAATAATCAAAACAGCAACGCCTGCAATGATTACAGGCAGATAGGATTCTTTAAATATCTCAAATTGAGACTTTTTCTTACGGCGTGGATTGACCGGCCGTTGTTGCGCGTTCATTTCTTCCATGATTTCGCCACCTTTCAACAGAATTCTACTTTATTATAAACAGTATTCACCGAAAATGCAAGAAAAATCCATTGCTTGCATTTTTGCAATAATTGGTTTATGATGAGTAAAATGCAAAGGAGGGCCGTTATGAAAAAAATAACCAGTTTTACCATTGATCATATTCGCCTGCAGCCGGGATTGTATGTTTCCCGGGTGGATCCTGTGGGTGCGGAATTTGTCACCACCTTTGACCTTCGTTTGACCAGCCCTAATGAGGAGCCGGTTATGAATACTGCCGAGGTGCATACCATTGAGCATCTTGCGGCGACCTATTTGCGCAATGAACCTCATTGGAAAGATGCGGTTTTGTATTTCGGGCCCATGGGCTGCAGAACCGGTTTTTATCTTTTGATAAAGGGCAAGCTGACCAGCCGGGAGATTTTACCTCTGGTGAAGGACTGCTTCCGGTTTATTGCAGAATTTACCGGAGAAGTTCCCGGCGCCAGCGCAAAAGACTGCGGCAACTATTTGGATATGAACTTGCCTATGGCCAATTATTGGGGCAAAAAATATGCGGATTTGTTGGAAAATATAGACGATTCCCGGCTGAATTACCCGGAATAAGGAGAAATTATGAAAAAATTAGGTATTATTGGAGCAATGACCGTAGAGGTGGAGACCTTAAAGGCTCAGATGGTCGATTTGCAGATCACCTGCCGGGCGGGAATGGAATTTTATGAGGGCGTTTTGGAGGGCTTGCCTGTAGTGGTGGTCGTATGCGGCGTAGGCAAGGTGAATGCGGCCTTGTGCGTGCAGGTGCTGTGCGATTGCTTTGGGGTGACTCATGTGGTCAATACGGGCGTTGCAGGCTCTTTGGACAATGCGCTGGATATTGGCGATCTTGTGATCAGCAAAGACGCCATGTATCATGATTTTGACTGCCATCCCATTAACGAGCATTATGCCGTTGGACAGGTGCCCGGCCTTTCTGTTTTGGCGTTTCCGGCGGATGAGCAGCTGATCCAGGCAGCTTATGACGCTGCCGAGCAGGTACAGCCGGGGCATAACCGTATTGGCAGAGTGGCCAGCGGGGATCAGTTTGTGTGCAGCGCCGGGCAAAAGGATTATATCATTGCGCATACAGGTGCGCTCTGCACCGAAATGGAAGGCGCAGCTATTTCCCATGCGGCCTGGAAAAACGGCGTGCCGTTTGTGGTGATCCGTGCCATTTCGGATAAAGCTGACGCTTCCGCGGAAATGGATTACCCCACCTTTGAGGCCATTGCAGCCCAGCGCTGCGCCGCCGTCACCCGCAATTTGGCGAAATTTCTTGCTTAAATATAGTTTAGGTGCGTTGCGGAAACTCCGCAACGCACTTTGTTATGCATATAGAATTGTTAACTGCTGGCTGGCGGTTAAGGGGTAGGGGATGCCTTCGATGGCCGTTTGGGTGGAAAAGTCCAATTGGCTGTGCAAAGGCAGGCAGGAAACAGGATCGATCAAGATATGGTATGAAATACAGTGGTCTGCAAGCTGCTGATCTAAATAAACCTGGTGGGGATATAGCGTTTTCCACAGATGCGCATAAAGATTCTCTGCCAGAGCATCGTTGGGGGATATGTTCAGCAAAATACCTTTGGCTGTTAATTCCATATTCGCCTGGGTGATATATTTTGCGGCCATAATCTGTTCGGACAGCAGCCGGGTGAAATATTGGAAGAATTGTTCCCGGTTAATATTTTGGGCTTGCGGAGGGTTGCCGTCGGTGGAAATGGTGTAGCTTCCGTTATTAAATTCTTCTGTTTGCCTGCGTGTTTGGCTATCCGCCTGGCGGCTGTAATTGATCAGCTTTGTTTCATTCTTAACAGAACCGGAATCCGCTTTGCGGGATAATACAAGCTGATGGGTATACTGCAGCGTGTTGACCTGACTGGAGGCTTCTTCCAGATAATTTCCGGATACATGGGTGCTTTGCTGTAAAAGCCCGTATGCTTTTTCCAAAATCATTGGTGCAATGACATTCTCAATGGGAGTGTAGGCGGCTATGTTAGGCTGGGGAATGCTTGCGTCAGAAGGCTGGTATTCCAGGGTAACTGCAGTTTGAAATGCAGTATTTCCGGCCTTATAAGAGATGCTATATTGCATGGTCGTGCTGTTGATAAATGTTCCGTTTGCGGCTGTTACAGTTGCGTTTGCCGGAATTGTCCAAAAGCTTCCTGTCGGATCGGAAAATGAGATATGATTGTTTTTATCAAGGGTATGTTCATCAAACATGCCGTCCTGCGGCAAAAGGTTTTGGGAATTCATGTAATTTCCGGAGAATTTGCGGTTATTGACGGTCAGATACAGGGTACGGTTTTTGTATGTTTTTTCATATATTACATTGTGTTGGCCGTAAAATAAGGTGCCGGAGCTTTGAAAGTTACCGGTTTTGGTGTCCAGCAGGAGCTGCTGACGGTCTTCGTATGTATAGGTGTTGTTGCCCTGGGTCATGGTGGTGGTTTCCTTGTAGAGTATGCTTACCATGGGTGCATTGCAAATGGATTGCGCCATTTGATCGTAAAGTGTGGCAGGGGACAGGACAGGGGCGCTTTCCTGGGGCTCAGAGCAACCGGAAAACAGAAGGATCACAAAAGAAATAATCAGAAAAAGTTTGAATTTTGCCATAAAAACCTCCTTTGATTAGGATAATTATAGCATATTATTAACGGTGCGTCAATGTAAGCCCTTGTCACTATTTGTAAGGTTCGCCTCCGTCAAGCCTGTGGCGGTAACGCCCGTCCATGTTGCATTTGATTATTCCAATATCCCCAAACCCAAAAAGCAGGCCACCTATTTGGTGACCTGCTTTTTGTGTAAGGACTATAAAAAAGATATTTAATGAAGTTAAGTGCGCCGCTCACTTCCGCAGAAACTTCACTGTACGCAGGACAACTTCACTTGCGGAGCAAACTTCACGCGCCGAAAGGCGCACTTAGTTGAAAAACCGACAAGTCGAAACTTGCCGGTTTTTCTGAAGACTAACCCTAATTTTGATACAAATGCACCCCCTTTTAAGCAAGGGGGGTGCAAAGTCATTTTAGAGGGTGCATTTTTAGGATAAGGGGGTGCAAAGAGTAATTCCTAATTCTTGTGCCAACTCTTCCAAATATGTCAGGTGACTTTTATTGGCACAGTATGTCGTTACATACCCATTTTTAGTCGCAATGATTGTTTCGGTTTCGTTCGTTTTTGCATTATGGTAAATCATTCGCTCGCCTTTTTTTAGATAAGTTTTGGTGCCTTTTTCAAGGTCATGATTATATTTTGCGAGTGCATTTTGATAATAGGCATTAAACAAACGAGTTGCCTCGGTTATATCTCCTCTTCTGCCAATAATCATTGCTTCTTCAAGTAGAATCAAATGATGGTTGAATTGATCAAAAAGAGCATATTCTATTCTGCGCTTTAAGATTGCATCACGACTGTTGAGAATCTCAAAAATGGGAATAACATATTTTTTCAAGCGTTCAACAATATTTTTCCCTATTTTGTTAGGATCCTTCTTCAAATCATAAAAAGTATCTTTTCCGTCAACAAGTGAACCAAGGCGGGTGCGTATATTGCATTCATATTCATGATAGTATTTCTTTAAGGGTTCTTCGATTTTGAATTTGCGTTCTACGCACTCGGGAACACGAATACCAATATTGACCCAAAGAATATCATATACACCTTTTGACGGGCAACCATTTTGAAAATTAACTACTTGCGAAATGTCGGTATCAACAAAACGATGGAGAGTTCGACCATGTTTTCTAAAGCCTAACGGTTTCAAATATTCATACACAATCTTTTCGATGATATCTACGGATTCGGTTGATGAAAGATTGTTTTTTTGCGAATATAGAGAACATTATACCACCACCTTAAATCCATTATAGCATAAAAAGCCCTGTATTTCAACGATTACTGCCTGTGATTTAACGATTATGGTTGTAATTTAACGATTATCTGTCTATTAACGATTTGAAATAGAGTTTTATTCTCGATTTAGAGAATTCTCTCCCAAAAAAGTTCTCAAAACGCTGATTTTGGGCATAAAATAACCGTCATTCCGTTGTATCAGAATGACGGTTATTCTTTGGCAGAGGATGAGGGATTCGATTTAATCATAGTGTTGCCGCCGTCTAGCCGGCGGCAAGCAGATGTCCACCGGACATCTGCATTTAAATTGGTTCGAATCCCTCCCATCAGCAAAATTAAAAACCCAACCACGGATGTGGTTGGGTTTTTAATGGCAGAGGATGAGGGATTCGAACCCCCGCAAACGGAGTCAGAGTCCGGTGTGCTACCGTTACACAAATCCTCTATCTTGGGAACGTTTCTTATTATACGCAAAGAAACCAAAAAGTCAAGCAGTTTTTTCCATTCTTTTCAGTTTTTTTCTTGCGCAGGAACAGTTTATCCCTATTGCGCGCCTATTATACATTTCCAAATGCTCGGCATACAAATTCCCGGCAACCATCAGGC
>JAZNSR010000069.1:0-13643 GCA_045591335.1 Faecousia sp. | reverse complement strand
GACGGTATTTGCCTTTATTTTAGCATGAAACTGTATACCATGTGTCCGAACATTCTGTATACTATGTTACCAGTCTATACACTCCGGACGGTCCGCAAAAGCCTTCCCCTTTGGGGAAGGTGACACGGCAAATCCGTGACGGATGAGGCATTTGACCTCGATGGGCAAAAATCTTTCATATGCAAAAGGAAAATAACAAAACCGACGCATCGAGCGTCGGTTTTGTTTTGGACCGTCCGGGAGGCCGGTCCCTACATACACACCAAGCTATATAAAAGGAGAAAAAGTATGGCAAGAAGAAAACAGGAGACCTTGGTTATCTTTCCGGATCTGTTTATGGGCACAAAGAAATTGACCGATGCCCAGTTTGGGGCATTGATGCGGGCGGTGTTTGCGTTCCGCTTTGAGGGAAGGGATGCTGTGTTTGACGACCCCATTGTGGACATGGCGTTTGATTTTATAAAGCCCCAATTGATTCGATATCAGCAGGTTTGCGAAACCAACCGCAGAAACCGTGCACAAAGAGAAATGGAATGCACAGAAATGCAAAATGCAGAATGCCAAAGGCAAAATGAGATAACGGCATGTAACGAAAGTCAACGAAGTGCAACGGAATGCAACGAAATGCAAGGAAAGCCCACTCAGAATCAGACTCAGAATCAGACTCAGAATCATACTCAGAATCAGAATCATACTCAGAATCAGAATCATACCCAGAATCATACCCAGAATCATACTCAGAATCATAGTTATAAAAAATTTTTAGAGAGTATGGCGGCAAGGCCGCCCTAACAACCACAAAGCGTTTGATTCTATAAACGCCATGCAGTTTCTTTTATATGCATTTTTCCATAAATTCCAGCGCATACATGAAAAAATAGAGAAAACAGCCGTCAATCATCCAAACGCAAGGGTTTGGTAATTGACGACTGTTCGTTTTTAAAGTATATCCGCAATGTCGTAGATCAACCGTTCGGTCTTTTCCCAACCCAAGCAAGGGTCGGTGATGGACTGGCCATACACATCACCGCTGACGGACTGGCAGCCATCCACCAAATAGCTTTCGATCATAAAGCCCTTGACCAGCTTCCGGATCTCCGGATTATACCGGCAGCTATGGAGCACTTCCTTGGCAATACGCACCTGCTCCAAATACTTTTTACCGGAGTTGCTGTGATTGGTGTCCACGATCACACCGGGGTTGACCAAATGAGATTCTGCATACAAATCATTCAGCCGCACCAGGTCCTCATAATGGTAATTGGGGTAAGCCTTGCCGTTTTGGTCCACATAGCCCCGCAAAATTGCGTGGGTGTGGGGATTTCCGGCGCTTTTTACTTCCCAGTTGCGGTAGCAGAAGGTGTGGGAATGCTGGCCCGCATAAATAGCATTCATCATAACGGAAAGATTGCCGCTGGTGGGGTTTTTCATGCCCACGGGCACTCTTAAGCCGCTGGTGGTCAGCCGGTGCTGCTGATTCTCCACAGACCGGGCACCCACCGCCACATAAGCCAGCAGGTCATTCAAATATCGGTGATTTTCCGGGTAAAGCATCTCGTCCGCGCTGGTAAGACCGTATTCTGTTAAGGCCTTCATGTGCATTTTCCGGATGGCGATAACGCCCTTGATCAGATTGGGCTTTTCGCTGGGGTCCGGGTAGTGAAGCATGCCCTTATAGCCGTCGCCGGTGGTGCGGGGCTTATTGGTATAAATCCGGGGAATGATAATCAGCTTATCCCCCACCCTGTCCTGCACCAGGCGCAGTCTGCCGATGTATTCCAGCACCGCATCCTCCCGGTCTGCAGAGCAAGGGCCGATGATCAGCACCATACGGTCATCCTCGCCGGAAAACACCCTGGCGATCTCTTTATCCCGGGCCAGCTTAATATCCGCAGCCTCCTCTGAAAGGGGGTACTGGGCTTTGATCTCCTGGGGAATCGGCAGCTTGCCGATAAATTGCATATTCATATCTTATCCTCCCGGTTATTTCTTATCAAATAAAGCCCGGCGGGCAGTGGAATGGCGCATGGCCTCCCGCATTCCCTCCACATCTCCCTGCTGGAGCATATCCCGGAAACCCGCAAAGGTTTCGCTGAAGGCGTCCATGTGGCGCAAAAGCTGCTCCCGGTTTTGCATAAACAGCTCCGCCCACATCCGGTCGTTGATCCGGGCGATCCGGGTCAGATCCCGGAAGGAGTCGCCGGTGTAGGCATCCATACCGGGGGTATCGTTGCAGTTCATCAACGAGATGGCAATGCAGTGGGTCAGCTGGGACAAAAAACCGATCATATCATCATGGGCCTCCGGGCTCAGCCGGGACACCCGGGCAAAGCCCAGCTCCCAGCCCAGCTGCTCGCATAAGCAAATGGCCTCCTCCGTATTGCGGTCCGTGGGCGTCACGATGTAATTGGCCTTTTGAAAAATGGCTTCATCGCTGTTTTCCACGCCGCTGACCTCCTTACCGGCCATGGGGTGGGCAGCAATAAACTCCACATCCGGGCGCAATAGCTGCTGCACCTGGTAGACCACGCTGCATTTCACGCCCGTCACATCGGTTAAGATAGCGCCGGACTTGAAATACTGCTGATTGTCCCGCAGCCAGTCTATAAAAATCTGCGGATACAGCGCGAACACCACCAAATCAGCACTGCCGATGATCTGAGGATCGATTTGGGTCGTCCCCTGGGCGATCATGCCATTTTCCAGCGCGTATTGGATGGATTCGGGACTTCTGGTGATGGCACTGACATAATAGCCTTTTTTGCTCAATGCCTTGGCATAGCTGCCGCCGATCAACCCTAGGCCCACGATCAGCACCCGCATATTATTGGTCAGTTTCATGGGTGATTACCTCAATTTTCAAAGTTTGCAGCTTTTCAAAAAAATCCGGGAAGCTTTTGCGCACTGCCTGGGCCCCCTCTATTTTACCGCCGGTCAAGGTCAGCAGCACCGCCAAAGACATGACGATACGGTGGTCATTATGGCCCTGCAAGACCCTGGTGGGGGCATGAAAGGCCGTAGGCTCCACCGTCACGGAATTCTCCCGGACGGTCACCGTAGTGCCAAAGGCCGCCAATTCCTGCGCCATGGCAGCAGCCCGGTCACTTTCCTTGATTTTCAGCCGCCGGGTTCCGGTGAACTCTGCGCCGTTTTTGGCAGCCGCCACCGCAAACAGCACCGGACCCAAATCCGGGCAATCCATCAGATCGATCTGGGGGCAGCCGGCGCAAAGGCTTTCCAGGTGCTGCATATAAATTTTATCCCCCTGGAGGCTCTCCGGGCATAAGCCCGTAACAGTAATATCCCCGCCCAACGCATTGAGCGCCCCATAAAAGGCAGCGCCGGAATAATCTCCCTCCACGGTCATATCCCGGGCAATATACCGCTGATTGCCAAAGATCCGCAAAGTGCAGGCGTCCTGCCACTGCACCCTTATTCCGAAAGCAGAAAGGGCCTGCAGCGTCAAAGCAATATACCCCCGGCTTTCCACCGGCGGGGTAATGGAGATCACGCTGTCACCGTCCAGCAGCGGCAGCGCAAACAGCAGTCCCGTAATAAACTGGCTGCTGATATTCCCGGGAATGCAAAAATGCCCCGGCTGCAGCCTGCCCTTCACCTGCAGCTGGCTTTGACCCTGGGCAAAGGCAAAGCCACGGTCCGCGCAAAGCCGGGCATAAATATCCAAGGGCCGGGAAAGAAGCTTTTCCGTGCCCGTAAAGGTCACATTTTCCCCGCACAAAAGCGCCAGAGGGATAAAAAACCGCAGGGTACTGCCGCTTTCTCTGCAATGCAGGCTCTGTCCGGGCTTGGCGCGGAAAATATCCGCCCCCTTTACGGTGACCATATCTGCGCTGACGGTGCAGTCAGCCCCCAAAGCCTCCAGACAATCCAGGGTGGCAGAAATATCTTCGTTAAACTGCACCCCATGAATATGGCTGATGCCCCTGGAAAGCCCGGCACAGATCAAAAGCCGGTGGGCAACGCTTTTGGAGGGGGGCGCAGCAACTGTGCCCCGGGCCTGCCCGGGATGAATGGTAACGATCATGCTGGATTCTCCAATAAAATATCAATGGCTTCCAAATAGCCGTCAAAGCCCTTGCCGGTCACGGTGGCAACACAAGCCGCCCGAATATAGCTGACCTGGCGGAAAGCCTCCCGCTCCTCCACCTTGGGGATATGTACCTCCACCGTGGGAATGCTGACGGACTTCACCGCATCCAAAAGCGCAATGCTGGTGTGGGTATAGGCGCCGGGATTGATGACGATGCCCTGGGTGCCGTCTGTATAAGCAGCCTGGATCCGGTCCACCAGCGCGCCCTCATGGTTGGACTGGTAAAACTCCACGCAAATGCCCTTTTGGGCGCAGTAATCCCGGATCTTGGCGCACAGGGCTTCATAAGTGCCGGTGCCGTAAAGACCCGGCTCCCGGATGCCCAGCATATTCAGATTTGGTCCGTTGATCACAAGAAGATTCATGAAAAAAGCTCCCTTCCACCATGGCTGCCGCCGCTTCCGGGGTGCTATGATTGGATATCACGGCATCTGCCGTAGAAACATAAACAGGATACCGCTCCTGATACCGCTGCAAAATTGCCTCCCTGGTGGAAGACAAGGGCCGGTCCTCTGTGGGGATCAGCTGCTCCACGGGACGGTCCAGGAAAAAGACCTTGCCGTTCATTTTCAGCCTATCCACATTTTCCTGCCGCAGCACCGCGCCGCCGCCAGTGGCGATCACCGCCCCGGTTTGTGAAGAAAGCTCACGGATCACCTCCGCCTCCACATCCCGGAAGGCCGCCTCTCCCTGATCCGTGATGATCCGGGCCGGGGTCATGCCGGTTTTTTTCAAAATTTCCTCATCCGTATCCCAATAGGGTCTGCCCAATCTTTGGGCCAGCAGCTTGCCCACGGAGGACTTGCCGCTGCCGGGCATACCCGTAAGCACAATATTTTCTTTTCCGGCCTTGATCTGGCGGTAGACCTGCTCCACCAAATCTGCCGGGTATGTTTTATCCAAAAAGATCTCCGATGCCAGCACCGCCTGGGCCACCAGCATATACAAGCCCCCCTCCGCAGGTACACCCATGCTCCGGGCTTTCAGAATAAACGCCGTGCGCAGAGGGTTATACACCGCATCCACCGCTCCGGACAATTGGGGGAACAAGCTGGGATCTATAGACATGCCGGTTTCCCGGGAGAACATGCCCCGGGGGGTGGTGTTGATCAGAATTTGTGCGTCCAAATGGGACTGCAGAACCGTTTCATAGGTCAGCACCCCGGGCTTTTGGCTGCGGCTGACCCGGTAAACCGAGGCAGCGCCCAAATGCTGTGCCACTGCCATAGCGGTTTTGGAGGTGCCGCCAGTGCCCAAAATCAGCACCTTTTTGCCCTGCAGCCCGATACCCGCCCGGCGGATCAAGGCGCACATGCCCCCAAAATCCGTATTATAGCCATACAGCTGCCCCTGGCGGTTAACCACTGTGTTCACCGCGCCGATCATAGCTGCCGTCTGCTCCACTTCCTTCAAATGGGGGATCACATCCTGCTTATAGGGAATGGTCACATTGATGGCCTTAAAATTGCGGGCTTCCATAAACCCATCCAGGCTGCCCATGGGGATATCCTTCAGCTCATAAGGGTAATCTGCCAGCAAGCGATGGATCTCCTTGGAAAAGCTATGGATCAGATGCTCACCGATGCAGCCGTATTCCATGATTCATTCATCCTTTGCAAAATAATCTGTGCCATAGCGGCCTGCCAGCATATCGTACACCGCAATGGCAGTCACTGCGTCAATGACGATCCTGGCCCGGTGGACAATGGCGGGGTCATGGCGTCCCTGGATTTCCAGGGTAGCATTTTCCCCGGATAGAATATCCACCGTATCCTGAGCCTTGGCAATGGAGGGGGTGGGCTTCACGGCGCAGCGGAAGATCACGGGCATGCCGGAGGTAATGCCGCCGCCGATTCCCCCGTTATGATTGCTGGTGGCAATCACCTTGCCCTCTGCATACCGCAGCGGATCGTTGGCCTGGCTGCCCCGCATATCTGCCAAAGCAAAGCCATCTCCAAATTCCACACCCTTCACCCCAGGCACGGAAAACAAAATATGCGAAAGTATACTCTCAAAGCTGTCAAACCAGGGCTCGCCTACCCCCGCAGGCAGGCCGGTAATGGCTGTTTCCAGCACACCGCCCACGCTGTCACCCTCTGCCTTTGCGGCCAGAATGGCAGCTTGCATCCGCTCCCCGGCTGCATTGTCCAGCACCGGAAACACTTTGGCAGACAAGGCCTGGATATCCCCGTGGATATCTCCAAAGCCACGGTCAGCGATCCCGGCGCAGCGGGAAATATGGGTGCCGATGCAAATGCCCTTTTTCTGCAATGCGCTATGGCAAATAGCTCCCGCAGCCACCAGCGCAGCCGTCAGCCGTCCGGAAAAATGTCCGCCGCCCCGGGTGTCCTGGTAGCCATGGTATTTGCACTGGGCCGGATAATCCGCGTGACCTGGGCGCATCAATGCCTGCATGGCAGCATAGTCGCCGCTTTTGGTATCCCGGTTGCGGATCAAAATAGTCAGAGGTGTGCCGGTAGCGATACCGTTGACCGCACCGCTGACGATCTCAAAGGCGTCCTTTTCCTGCCGGGCAGTGGAGATGGCGCCTCCGGGCTGCCGCAGCTGCAGCATCCTGCGGATATTCTCCTCATCCACAGGCAGACCGGGGCACAAGCCATCCAGCACGGCCCCAATGGCAGGTCCATGGCTCTCACCAAACAGGGTCACCGCAAGATTTCTTCCAAAGGTATTTTTCATGGTGCATTACACCCTTCGTTCAAAAATTCATAAACCGTCTGCTTAAGCTCTGCCAGGGGCATGGCCCGCAGCTGAAAGCTGCCTGCGGTTTCCGCATAAACCACGGTGATGGTATCCCCGGAGAGCTTCTTATCATGAGCCATAGCCGCCCAAACTGCATCCGCATCTGCTTTGCAGGCAGTGGGAAGCCCCAGCTTTTGCAAAATGGCCTTCACTCTGGGCCGCAGACTTTGGCTGCACATAGGCAGCATACCCAGAGCCACACATTCGCCGTGATAAAGGGCATCCAGCCCGCCGGCAGTTTCAATGCCGTGGCCGATGGTGTGTCCGAAATTCAGCACCCGGCGCAGGCCGGCTTCTTTTTCATCTTCTTTTACCACCGCAGCCTTCAGCCGCAAAGAAGCGGCAATGATCTCCTCGATCTGCCCGAGCACATCCCCGTTTTCAAAGCGGGCCAGCAGCGCTTCATCAAAGGTCACCGCCATTTTCACCGCCTCTGCCAAACCGTTGGCGATCTGCCGGGGCGGCAGCGTTTGCAGCACATCCGGGTCAATGAGCACCGCCTTGGGTTGATGGAATGCGCCCACGCAGTTTTTAATATGATCCAGGTCGATAGCCACCTTGCCGCCCACGGAGGAATCGACCTGGGACAGCACCGTGGTGGGGATATTATAAAAATCAATGCCCCGCATAAACGAGGCCGCCGCAAAGCCTGCCAGGTCACCAACCACGCCGCCGCCCACTGCCACCACGCAATCGGTGCGGGTGAAGCCGTGCTGCAGCATGGTGCGGCAAAGGTGCTCAAAATTCTGCAGATTCTTGCTGCCCTCACCCTGGGGCAGCGTGACCACCACCGGCTGGGCGCAGCAGGCCGCAACCGTTTGGGCGTAAGCAGCGGGCACGCCGCTGTCTGTCACCACCAGCACCTTGCGGTTTAATTGCATATAGCTTCCCGCCTGGGGCAGAATCCCCCGGGCGATAGTAATGGGGTAGCTGTTTTCTCCCAATTCAACCGTAATTTGCATCATACCATTCCTCAGGCAAAAGAGCCCACACACTTGACCTTATCGCAGCAGACTGCCAGCTCCTCCAGCATACATCTGCCCTCATAGCTGCGGATATCGCCCTCTGCTTCCACATAAAAATAATACTGCCACAGCAGCTCCCGCATGGGGCGGCTGCGCAAGGTGCGCATATTAAAGCCGTGAGCGCCAATAATATTCAGCGCCCGGGCCAAAGAGCCCGCCTCGTTGCGCACGGTGAACACCAGCATAAAATGGGCCCCGTGGACCTTGCCGATATTGCGGTTTTCCGACCTTGCCAGCACCGCGAACCGGGTGGTGTTGGCCTGGGAGCGGTTGATGCCCTCTGCCAAAACCTTTAAGCCGTAATGGTCCGCGCTTTCCGCGCTGGCAATGGCTGCCACAGAGGGGTCACGGAGCTCCGCCACATATTTTGCCGCAAGGGCTGTGTTTTCATAGGGGGTTTGGGCAAATCCATGGGCTTTGATAAACACATCGCACTGGGACAATGCCTGGGGATGGCTGACCACCGTCTGAACAGACTCCAGGGTTGCGCCCTCCGCTGCCAGCAGATCGTGGGTCACGGAAAGGGCCAGAGTGCCGTTCACATACAAAGGCCCAGAGAACATCAGGTCTGTGACCTGGCCCACCTCGCCGGCATAGCTGTTTTCCAGGGGCAGCACCACCGCGTCGCATTCTCCGTCCACAACGGAATCATAAGCACTCTTAAAATCCCCATAGGCGATCTTTTGCGCATCCGGGAACAGGCGGTTGGCGGCAATATGGGCGAATGCCCCCTCCACGCCGCTGTATGCCACCTTCATGCCGCAGATCAGCTTTTGCTGATAGCGGCGGGAGATGGCCATGGTATCCCGCATAAAATCCGTATAATACCCCCGCAGCGCATCATCCTCCACCCGCTGGCTGCCGTTGCGGAGGACCTCCTCCTCCCGGGCGGCGTCCAAAATAGGCATGCCGTGGTCCTTTTTATACTGAGCCACCATCTGGGCCGCCTGCATACGGCGCACAAACAGCTCTGCCATTTGCCGGTCCACTTCGTTGATGATTTGCCGGGCTTCCTGTAATGTATCCATGGTTTATTCTCCTATATATTCTTTGGCAAGCTGCCGGAAGGCCGGCAAGCTGCGGCGGATCTGCTCCGTGGTGACGCAATAAGCAATGCGCACATAGCCGGGGCAGCCAAAATCATCTCCGGGCACCAGCAGCAATTCATAAGCCTTGGCCCTTTGGCAAAAAGCGTTGGCATCCGGCTCCGGAGACCGCAAAAACAAATAAAACGCCCCATCGGGGTACACCGCCTCAAAGCCGCAGGCTGTAAGGGCGTCATACAGCAGCCTGCGGTTTTGGTCATACACCGCCAGATCCGCAGTATGCCCCAGGCACTCCTTCACCAGCTGCTGAAACAAGCTGGGAGCGCACACATATCCCAGGGCTCTGCCTGCGCCGCACACGGCAGCATACACCTGCTCTGCCCCCTCCGCCTCCGGCGACACCAAAATATAGCCGATCCGCTCCCCGGGCAGGGACAAGGACTTGCTGAAGGAATAGCAAACCACTGTATTTGGGTAATAACAGGGCAAATAGGGCACGAAGGTATTATCATACACCAGCTCCCGGTAAGGCTCGTCAGCGATCAGAAAAATGGGATGCCCATACGCCTGCGCTTTGGTGTTCAGCTCCTGGGCAAGGGAACGAATGCTTTCCTCCGTCAGCACCACGCCGGTGGGATTATTGGGGGAATTGACGATCACGGCCTTGGTGTGAGGGGTAATGGCAGCCGTCAAAGCCTCCGGGTCAACCTGGAAAGTACCCTCCGCACTGTTCACCACCACAAATTTCGCCCCGGTCTTTTCTGCAAACACCCGGTACTCCGGAAAATAAGGCGCAAAGGCAATGACCTCATCCCCCGGCTCAACCAGGGCAGTCAGGGTAATGGTCAAAGAAGCTGCCGCACCGGCGGTCATATAAATATGGGAGGCCTGGGCAGCAAAGCCGAAGGTTTGATGGACATAGCGGGCAATGGCCTGCCGTACCTGAGGATCTCCCGGGGCGGAGGTGTAGGCATGCAATGCAGCGGCGGGCGTCTGATCAATCAGCTTTTGCAGCGTGTCCGTCACCATCTGCGGCGCAGGCACACTGGGATTCCCCAGGCTGAAATCAAACACATTTTCCGCCCCGATCTGCGCTTTTCGCTGGTTTCCGTATTCAAATATCTCCCGGATCACCGAGCGGTGATTCCCCAATTGCAGCATTTTTTCCGATACCATAAAGCCCCTCCGGCAAACAGTCATACCTATAATAATAACTAATTATACTGCATTTTTCGTCACGGTCAATAGGTAGATACCCAAAAAATCCCCAGGGAACACGGTTTATATTTGCACATTTTGTCCGTCTGACAAGAAATTTTGTGCTCACCAGGAGAACACCACCGAAATTCCCCTTGCATTGCCCCGGGCTTTGGTTTATCATATAAAAAAAGAAAAAACGAGGTGGCAACCATGCACTACACCATTGAAAACCAGCAGCTGTCTTTGACTGTGGATTCCCTGGGCGCGCAAATGCTGCACCTGCAAAGCGCAGACCATACCGAATATCTTTGGCAGGGCGACCCCCAATACTGGGGCGACCGTGCTCCCAATCTGTTCCCCTTCATTGGGCGGCTGACCAACAATTCCTATAAATATCTGGGCAAGGTCTACCCCATGGGCATCCACGGCTTTGCCGCCGGCAAGGAATTTTCCCCGGTAACGCACACCCAAACCGCTGTGACCCTGGAGCTGCGCAGCGATCCCCAAATCGCAGAAAGCTATCCCTTTGCCTTTGTGCTGCAAATCACCTATGCATTGCAGGCAGACACGGTTGCCATCACCTTCCATGTGGAAAACCAGGGCGCAAACACCATGCCCTTTGGCATTGGCGGGCATCCCGGTTTCCGTGTGCCCCTGCAGGACGGAGAATGCTTTGAGGATTATTATTTGGAATTTGGCACACCCTGCCAGCCGGACCGGGTCGGCTTCACTCCGGCGGTGTATCTGAATGGTCACGACGAAGCCTATCCTCTCCGGGAGGACAAATTCCTTGACCTGCGCCATGATTTATTTGACGAGGATGCCATCATTCTGAAAAACATGGCCCGGGAAGTGACCCTGCGCTCTAAAAAATCCGGCAGAGGTGTGCAGGTTTCCTATGCGGACCTGCCCTACCTGGGCATTTGGCATTGGCCCAAGACCCATGCGCCCTATGTGTGCATTGAGCCCTGGTCCTCCCTGCCCTCCCGGCAGGATGTGGTGGAAGAATTCACCTGCAAGAGCGATCTGCTTCAGCTGGCCCCGGGCAACACCTACGAAACCACCTGGACCATCCGTATTTTCGAATAACCCCCTTAAACACAACAAGCAAAAATCCTATGGTCACCTACAACAAACGGGATGTGTATGGCTACACATCCCGAATTTTTATATAAGCTATCTTAACGGCTTCCATACCGCACCCTATGAACGCAGCTTTTCCAGAGCGGCAAGAATGGCCCCAGGTCCCTGGGCGGGATCGTCAATATGCCGGGTGGCCGTTTCCATGGGACAAAAACCGTCTCCCGTGCGGTTGACAATGGCATCCACCAATTGCTCATAGCTGACAGCAATTCCATGGCGTTCCAAGACCTGCAAGGCCGGTTCGCTCATAACCCATGCATGCACCGCCCTTACCTCCAACAGGCAATATAACAATGCAGCTGCTTTGCCTACCACCTTATCCGCCGCGGAAAAGCCCTTCATATCCAGCCCTTCCTGCCAATAAGACAGCAAGGGCGCTACCCCCCGGCGGGTGCTGGTATACACCTGATCCGCCTTACACAGCACGCAGGTATATCCTCCCTGCCGCAAAAATTCTTTTGCTTTACTCAGATCCATAAACGCACCCCCCTTTTTATTATTATATCCAGCGAAAGCATGAAAGTCAAACCCGGCAAAGCCCAAAATATATGTCCATCAGCGGTTTTCTATAGTTAACATAATCAGTTTACAATAACATCCCCAGGCACACCGCAGATCAAGCGGATCAAAGCCGCGGCAAGCTGATCGGTGGCAGCCATAGCCTGAGCCTGGCTGTTTCCGGCAGTGCCCACCTCCACCAACATAGCCCCGGGGGACAGATCCTGGTTGAACCTTTGAGAACGCAAGCTGATTGGGCGGATCAAATTGGGCTCTACCTTTGCCAAAAGCGTGTGCAGTTTCACCGCCAGCGCCATATTTTCCTGCCACTGTGGGTGATACAGCCCTCCCGCGTTGGTGCCCATCACCAGCATCAGCTGCGCGGTGTCCGTGCCGTTAATATCCACCGAGGTGCTCAGCTGCTTGCCGTTTTGATCTGCCATAGCGTCCCGGTGCAGATCCAGCACCAAGGCAATGGAGGGATATTGCTCCAAATAAGCCTCCGTTTGCCTTCGGGAATGATTATACGCGCCGTTATAAGAGTCTTGGTCATGGATAGTGCGGTCATGAATTACCCCAATCCCCGCTTGCTCCAGCTGCAGGGTCAAACGGTCTCCAATGGCCAGCATATTTTCTGTCTCGTCCAAAGAACGGTAAGGTATTTCATGGTTGACGCAATCCGCGTAAGCCTCGCTGCAATGGGTATGCAGGATCAGCACCAAGGGTTTGTTTTCCTCCGGCTGCCAGGCCATAGGCGTTTGCAATAGGGCTGCCACATCCACCTTATGGCCGCTGGCATTTTGAATCTGCACCAGGGAGGCATCTTCCTCCAGGAAGATAACCGGCTGCAACACAGCAGCTTCCGTGGCAGGGGGCTCTGTGATCTCCGGCTCGGTGACCAGGGGAGCAGAAAAAACCCGCCCGGTCTGCACAAAGAGCATGGCGGTGGTCACCTGGGGGCGGCTGATAAATTCCAAAAGCTTTTGCGGCAGCCGGCTGAAAAGCAGCTGCACCAGTAAAAGCGCCGCGGCAATGGCAGCGCTGATTTGCAGAAATCTATCTTCGGATTTCATAATCTTCCCCTTTTCTTGTGTCCAAAAAAGAGGGCTGCTGCGGATGTTTGCCACAGCAGCCCTCTTGCTATTTCATGGGCGTTTATTCCATTTTGGCCTGGTACGAAGCTCCAGACGCAGATTTTGAAAGAATTCCGTCAGCAATGCGCCGCACTGCGCCTCTAAAATTCCCTTTTCTACGGTGGGGTGGTGGTTAAATTCCATGGAAAACAGATCGCAAACCGAACCGCAAGCACCGCATTTGGCGTCAGACGCGCCATAAACCACCCGGGGAATCCGGGCATTGACAATGGCACCCGCGCACATGGGGCAAGGCTCCAAAGTCACATAAAGGGTGCATTCCCAAAGCCGCCAGCCGCCCAGGGTCTTGCAGGCCTGGTCAATGGCTTCCATTTCCGCATGGGCCAGGGCGGATTTCCCCTTCTCCCGGCGGTTGCGCCCGGTGCCTACGATCCGGTCACCCAAAGTGATCACGCATCCCACGGGCACTTCTCCCTCCGCGGCGGCTTCCTTTGCCAGGGTCAAAGCCACTTCCATAAATTTCTGATCTTCCATGCTTATCACCTCTTTTGCCTCTATCATAGCCAAAAGAGAAAACCCAGTCAAGAAAATTCTAATTTAGCGAATTGTTATTTCGATGCGTTGTAGGGACCGGCCTCCCGTGTAAAGACCACATAGTATACAAAATGTTCGGGGACATAGTATACACATTGCACAAGAATTTAACGTCGATAGATTCGCTTGGATATGATGAGTTGTTCATCTATATCTATTTTAGCAATGG
>JAZNSR010000068.1:0-24803 GCA_045591335.1 Faecousia sp. | reverse complement strand
TTCTCAACTATCCACTATCAATTCTCAACTGTTTTGGATTTTATCACACTTGACGGTGGTTGTCAATCTGAGGAAAAGCGGGGTTTTTACGGAAAAATCAAATAAACAGCCGAACGATAAAATATCCCAGCACCAAGGTGCCCAAAACCATACGGTAAATACCAAAAGCAAAAAAGCTATGCTTACGCACAAACTCCATCAGTCCTTTAATGACCAGCAAACTCACACCAAAGGAAACCACGCAGCCCACAATCAGCACACCGATCTCCGTGGAGGTCATGCTCACGCCCTCCAGCACATACTTTGCCAGCTTCAGCGCACTGGCTCCCAGCATGGTGGGGATTGCAAGGAAAAAGGAGAACTCTGCACCGGCGGCACGGCTGACGCCCAGCAAAATTGCACCCAAAATGGTGGAGCCGGAGCGGGATGTACCAGGAATCAGTGCCAAGCACTGGAAGCAGCCGATCAAAGCGGCGGTCTTATAATCAATATCCCAAACCTCCGCCACAGATCTGCGGCGCAGAGGCAGCTTTTCCACGAACAAAAACGCCACACCGTAAAGCACCAAAGTAATGGCCACCACGATGTAATTATAAAAATGCGCGTCCATCCAGTCATCCAGCAAAAAACCGATGACCGCAGAGGGCAGCACGGCGATCACCACCTTTAGCCACAGCAGCCAGGTGTTATTCTTCTGCTCCTTGGTCTTTTTGCGGGAAAAAGGGTTAAGCTTCCGGAAAAACATCAGCAGCACTGCCATAATGGCACCCAGCTGAATCACCACCTCAAACATCTCCATAAAAGCCTCGGACACATTGAGGGTTACAAACTCATCCAGCAGGATCAAATGTCCCGTGGAGGAAACCGGCAGCCATTCTGTGACACCTTCCACGATGCCAAACAGTATGGCCTTTAAAAGCTCCAAAAAATCCATATTGCACCCCTTACATTCCAATGATAAAATACTTACAAATTCTAATTTATCGAAATCATCCCGTAGGGGCGACCAATGGTCGCCCGGTGATTTTGTAAATAAAATCACATCCCATTTATGGGATAATGGTATATTTTCTTTGAAAATCCCAATTATTTAATGAAATAATTGGGCGGGCGACCAATGGTCGCCCCTACTCACTAAATTAGAATTTACTATATCATACCTCCTGACGGTGGTTTTTTCAAGAGAAAATTGCCCGTTCACATTTTGGGTGGCAACTCTTAACAATTTGTTAACCGAAACCTTGATTTTTAGGGTATAATGGAATAAAAAGCAAAGGAGGCACATTATGGCTATTTCTATATTGGTGGTCGAGGACGACCGCAACATCGCTGAACTGCTGCAAATGTATCTGGAGAAGGAAGGCTATGCCGTAGCGCTGGCCTTTGACGGCGGCCAGGGCATGACCAAATTCCGCGCCATCAACCCGGATATGGTTTTATTGGATGTGATGATGCCTGTTATGGACGGCTGGAGCGTTTGCCGCGCTATACGCGCAGAGAGCGACACCCCAGTGATCATGCTCACCGCCAAGGGTGAGACCAGCGACAAGATCATGGGCCTGAAGGCCGGTGCGGACGACTATATCACCAAGCCCTTTGAAATGAAAGAGGTTTTGGCACGGATCGAGGCGGTGCTGCGCCGGACAGACCGGGGCATCGTGGAAAAGAAGGTCCGCCGCCTGGTGTTTGACAATCTGATCATCGACATGGACGCCTTTGAACTGACTGTTTCCGGCAAAAAGGTGGACACCCCGCCCAAAGAGATGGAGCTGCTGTTCTACCTGGCATCCTCTCCCAACCGGGTCTACACCCGCAACCAGCTGCTGGACGAGGTGTGGGGCTTTGATTATTTCGGCGATTCCCGGACAGTGGATGTGCATGTGAAGCGTCTGCGTGAAAAGCTGGAGGGCGCATCCGAAGCCTGGAGTCTGAAAACCGTCTGGGGCGTTGGGTATAAATTTGAAGTTTTGTAAACTTCAAATTTAACTAAGTTTAAAGTATTATGAAAAGTTCCTTCAGTAAAACCTTTTTTCCGGTATTGCTGATTTTGCTGACGGCATTGGTAGCGGTGGGCATTTCCTTTCAGATCACCGTACGCAATCTGCTGAAAGAGCAGATCATGGAGGATATGGGCAACAATGCCAACGCCATCTGCGACCTGGCCACCGCCTATTCCACCGACGGAGGCATTCTCAGCGAGAATTTTGTGGTGAATCTTAGCGTCTCCAACCGAATCTCCGGTGCGGACGCGGTGGTATGCGATATCACCGGCAGGCTTTTGATCTGCTCCGATTCACCTTTGGGCTGCAATCACCGGGGCATGACCATTGACGAAAACTATCTGAACAAGATTCTCACCCAAAAAACCGTCCAAAGCACCGGTTTGATCCAGGGTCTATACCCTCAACCCCGGTACATGGTGGCCCAGGTGATCCAAAACCGCCACAATATCCCCATCGGTATTGTGCTGGTGTCCAGCCCCGTATCCCAGACCGATTCTATTTTAAATGAGCTGGCGCATATTTATTTGCTGATCTCCATTTTGGTGGTGCTGGCGGTAGTGATCATTACCACCGTTTACCTGCGGCGGCAAAATGCCCCTCTGCGAGCCATGGCAAACACCGCCCGCGCCTTCGGTCACGGGCAACTGGAAGCCCGGGTGCAGGTGGACAAAAGCTCCTCCGAGGAAATGCAGGCGCTGGCTTTGGCCTTTAACAACATGGCGTCCTCTTTACAAAAAAGTGAATATCAGCGCCAGGAATTCGTGGCAAACATCTCCCACGAGCTAAAAACCCCCATGACCACCATTTCCGGCTATATTGACGGCATGCTGGACGGCACCATCCCCCAGGAAAAGCATAAGGATTATATGGAGCTGGTTTCCCGGGAAACCAAACGGCTGAGCCGGCTGGTGCGCAGTATGCTGGATATTTCCCGGCTACAGGACCAAGGCGGCATTCCCGAGGATAAAAAATCCCGGTTTGACTTAACGGAGACGGTGGGCCAGGTGCTCATCAGCTTTGAGCAGGCCATTACCAAAAAAAAGCTGCAGGTGCAGGTGGATATGCCGGACCTGCCGGTTTATACCCTGGCTGCCCAGGATGCCATCACCCAGGTAATCTACAATTTAACGGACAATGCGGTGAAATTCTGCCCCAAAGAAGGCATATTGGGCATTCATTTGCGCCAGGGCGGCAATAAGATCTATTTCAGCGTCAGCAACACCGGCGACACTATTCCGCCCCAAGAGCTTTCTTTGATGTTCGACCGGTTCCATAAGCTGGACAAAAGCCGCTCGGAAAACCGGGACGGCTGGGGTCTTGGCCTGTATATCGTAAAAACCATTGTGGACAGTCACGGGGAAAACATCTCCGTAACCAGCCAAAACGGGGTAACAGAATTTACCTTCACCTTACCATCTGTAAATTGATCGAGGTTTCTATGCGCGAACACAATCAACAATCCTATTCCCCGGAGCATTACCGCACCGGTCCAACCGCCCCGCCCAAAAGTCACGGGGGCATTATTGCCATTTTGCTCATTGCCGTGATTTTTCTGTGCGGTGTGGTGAGCATGATGGGCGTTATGAATATACGGCTTTTCCGGATGCTGCAAACCCAGCAGCAGCAAACAGTCTCCCTGCAGGTACGCTCGGGACTGACAGACCCTCAAACCTACAGCCCGCAATCGGCGGAGAACCACGGAGACCGGCAGGCTTGTTTGGGCATCACCTGCTATGAGATCACGCCCTTTTACCAGGAATATTATCACATTCCCCAGGGCATCTACATCAGCCATGTAGACCCGCAAAGCGATTGCTTTGCCAGAGGTCTGCGCAACGGAGACATCCTGCTTGACTTTAACGGCGTTGAAACTTCTGAAATCAACACACTCATATCCCTTTTGGAAGGATGCCAGCCGGGGGACACCGCCCAGCTGCGCTTTTACCGCACCGGCTCTGAGCATACCATTTCCGTTACCGTAGGAGAAAAATAAACATGGAACTGATCTACCGGCAGAATTATACTATTTCTGCCATACATACCGATTGCTTTGGGCGCATGAAGCCCTCTGTGCTTTTATACTTAGCCCAGGAGGTTGCCGGGGAGCATTGTATGCTTTTAGGCACAGACTGGGACACCTTGCAAAAAAAGAATCTCTTTTGGGCGCTGATCCGCACCCGGGTGCAGGTTACCAAGCTACCCAGCCTGGGGCAAACTCTAACCGTGGAAACCTGGCCCATGCCCCAAAATCGGGTGGCATACCCCCGGTGCACGGTGGCCTATGACGAGACCGGTGCGGAATGCTTCCGCAGCCTCAGCATTTGGGTGCTGATGGACACCCAGACCCGCAGCATGGTGCTGCCTGGAAAAGCCCAGCTGGAGGTTCCCGGTATCGTCCGGGGCACAGAACCGGATGGGCCCCGGGCCTTGCCCGTGTTCCACGGAGAGGAATCTGTTACCCGTACCGTAGGCTATGCAGAGCTTGACCGGAATCTGCACATGAACAACACCAAGTATTTAGACTGGGTCATGGACTTGTGCCCCAGTGATTTTCATAAGGAAAACACCGTGGAGGAACTGACGGTCTGCTACCTGACAGAAGCCAAAGAATATGACCGTCTGAACCTGACCTACGGTCTGGATGAAACCGGCCTTTTGACTACCGATGGCCGCCGGGAGCAGACAAATGTTTCCGGGGAAGGGGAGCGAGTCTTTGCTGCCAGAGTAAAATTCCACAGGTGTTCTGTAAACCAATAATTTTTTCCACAGCTGAATGCGAAATTTATTCCAAACCCCCGTAATCCAAGGCATTACGGGGGTATTCTTACGGTTTGCCTGTGGATAACTCTGTGGAAAGTGTGGAAAACTCTTAAGACGGATTTTCCATTTATGTCGAAAAATTCGCTTTTATGTTAACCAAATATTATTTGTTGATTTTGTATTCCTTTACAATTTCTGTTTTTCTTGATACAATAAGGAAAAATTATCAGGAGCGAGCTATGCTGGATAAACTGCAAGCGGTGGCTGACCATTATGAGGAGCTTTGCGCCCGGTCAGAGCAGCCGGATTTTTATAACGATCCCAAAAAGGCTGCGGCTATTTTGCGGGAAAAGAATGATTTAGAACCCATTATCGAAACCTTTCAGGCCTACCAAACCGCCCAGCGGGATATGGCTGATGCCCAGGAACTTATGAGCGACCCGGAAATGAAGGAGCTTTGCCAGCAGACCTTCCAGGATGCCAAAGCCGCCATGGAGGAGCTGCATAAAAAGCTGCAGATCCTGCTGCTGCCAAAAGATCCCAACGACGATAAAAGCGTGATCGTAGAGATCCGGGGCGGCGTCGGCGGTGAGGAAAGCGCCCTGTTTGCCCACAGTCTGTTCCGGATGTACTCCATGTATGCTGCCAAAATGAACTGGAGCATCGAGCTGATGAACTATAACGAAACAGAGCTGGGCGGCGTAAAAGAAGCGGACTTTATTATCAACGGGCGGGGGGCATACTCCCGGCTGAAATATGAATCCGGTGTTCACCGGGTGCAACGGGTACCGGAGACGGAATCCGGCGGCAGAGTCCACACCTCCACCGCCAC
Organism: Faecousia sp.; assembly: GCA_045591335.1. GTDB lineage: Bacteria > Bacillota > Clostridia > Oscillospirales > Oscillospiraceae > Faecousia. Next base: position 19,208 of record JAZNSR010000068.1, on the reverse strand, counting down.
TGTAGCCGTACTACCGGAAATGGAAGAAGTGGATGTGCAGACCAACCCTGCGGACATTGAAATGCAGGTTTACCGGGCCAGCGGTGCCGGCGGTCAGCATGTGAACAAGACCAGCTCCGCTGTACGGCTGATCCACAAGCCTTCCGGCATTGTGGTGGCCTGCCAGGAAGAACGCAGCCAACTGCAAAACCGGGAAAAATGTATGCGGATGCTAGCCTCCAAGCTATATGAGATCGAGCAGGAAAAGCTGGAATCCCAGGTAACGGGCATGCGCCGCAGTCAGGTGGGCACAGGTATGCGCAATGAGCGCATCCGCACCTATAATTTCCCCCAAGGACGGGTAACCGACCACCGGATCGGTCTGACTTTGTATAAAATCGAGCAAATCATGGACGGCGGCCTGGAGGAGATCATCGATGCCCTGGCCACTGCCGACCAGGCAGAAAAGCTGAAAAACGCACAATAACAGGCAGGAACACCCCCATTCGCCCCTGCGGGGCACTTTCTCCCAAGAGAGAACTTTAAGGGGCACGAGGTTTTTATGGAATTTATTACACATTCACCCCAGGAAACGGAGACTGTGGCCGAAGCCTTGGCAAAGCAGCTGCAGCCAGGGACGGTGCTGGCGTACCGGGGAGACCTGGGCGCAGGCAAAACCGCCTTTACCCGGGGCCTTGCCCGGGGACTGGGTGCCACCGAGCCGGTGACCAGCCCCACCTACACCCTCGTCAATGAATATCTGTCCGGCAGACTGCCGCTGTTTCATTTTGATATGTACCGCCTGACCTGCGCCGAGGATCTTTGGGACATCGGCTGGGAGGATTATCTGGACCGGAGCGGCGTATGTGCCGTGGAATGGAGCGAAAATGTGACCCAGGCCATGGAAAACGCCATTTTTATCACCCTGGAAAAACTGGATGAAAACATCCGGCGCATCACCATAGAAGGAGGGGATACCCTTGCTGCTTTTAGCCTTTGAGACCAGCGCCAAGGCCGGCTCTGTTGCCCTTATGCAAGAGAACAGGCTTTTAGCGGAAAGCTACCAAAATTCCGGGCTGACCCACAGCCAGACCCTACTTTCCATGGCAGAAAATATGCTCAAAAGCTGCGGCTTTACCGCACAGGATGTGACCCATGTAGCAGTAGCCGCAGGTCCGGGCAGCTTTACGGGTATCCGCATTGGCGTTGCGGCTGCCAAGGGCTTTGCCTGGGGCGGTCAACTGCCCTGCCACGGCGTTTCCACCCTGGAGGCCATGGCAAAAAACCTGGCCATTACCGACGGCTTGATTCTCTGCGCCATGGATGCCCGCCGCCAGCAGGTATACAACGCGGTTTTTGAAGCCAGCAGGGGAGCGCTGACCCGGCTTTGCCCGGACCGTGCAATCAGCCTTGAAGACCTGGGCGCAGAGCTGGAAAACACGGATAAACCCGTTTATTTAGTGGGTGATGGCAGCATTTTGTGCTATCATACTCTGAAAGACCGAATAAAAAATCTCATTTTACCCCCGGAGCACCGGATGCACCAACGGGCTGCAGGCGTTGCCCTGGCCGCTTTGGAGCAGATCCGGCAGGGGATTCCCGGCGATGCCGGTGCATTAGAGCCCAACTATCTTCGCCTTTCCCAAGCAGAACGGGAACGGCTGGAAAAAGAAAAGGAGAAATAAAAAATGGCAGAAGTACATGTATTGGACCACCCTCTGATCCAGCACAAGCTGGCAATCCTCCGCAATGAAAACACAGGTGTAAAAGAATTCCGGGAGCTGATCAGCGAAATTGCCGGGCTCATGTGCTATGAAGCCACCCGCAACCTGCCCACTGAGGAGGTAGAGGTAAAAACCCCCGTGGCAGTGGCAAAATGCCGGATGCTATCCGGCAAAAAGCTGGCCATCGTGCCGGTGCTCCGGGCAGGCCTGGGCATGGTGGATTCCATGGTGGATCTGATTCCCTCCGCAAAAATCGGTCACATTGGCCTTTACCGGGACCCCGATACCCACCAGCCCGTGGAATACTACTGCAAGCTGCCGGAGGATATTGAAAACCGGCAGGTATATGTGGTAGATCCCATGCTGGCCACCGGTGGCAGTGCTGTGGCAGCCATTGATTTTCTGAAAGCCAGAGGCTGCAAAAACATCATTATGATGAACATTATCGGCTGCCCCGAGGGTGTAAAGACCGTGCAGGAAGCCCACCCGGATGTGGAAATGTACCTGGCTGCAGTGGACGAAAAGCTCAACGACCACGCCTATATCATCCCCGGCCTGGGCGACGCAGGCGACCGCATTTTCGGCACGAAGTAAATAAACGGAATGGCTAAAGCCATTCCAGCGATATAAATCCTTGCAGGATTTGCGATATACGCCAAGGCGTACGATATATGCTGCGCATGCGATATGCTTGCGAGCGCCAGTGGATTTATATCATATCGCAACCGAGCAAAGCAAGGTTATATCGCAATCGCAGATTATATCGCATTTGCAAAGCAAATATATCGCTTATATAATTGTATATCTCATCAAAAAGGGGGCAAAAAAATGGACCTGGAACAACAAATTGCAAAACTAAAAGAATTACAGACTGATTTGGAGCAATACGAAGCAACCCAGTCCCGTATTCGCAATTATGAGCAACAACTCCGAGATACACAACGGCTCGCCTCTAATAATTCCAGTCTGAAAGATCCCCATAAAACCGATTCTGCCAAACAACAGGAAACAAAATACCTTTCTTCCAAAAAGAACGCAAAGAAAACCTTTACGCGGATTTATGCAATCATATCTGTGATTATTATCATTATCCTCGCAACATTTTGGCTAGCCAAATATAATTTCTTTTTCTTCACGAATCATTACCGCTATACACCGGAAATCATAAAAACATACAGCGGAACTTATGTGTACAATCAGTTTCGCAACGAAATTTGGGACCATTCCTTGACCTTCACCTCTTGTGATCAAAATGGCAATATTGAAGGTATCTATGAATATTCCTGTGAAGGGGAAATCCTTGGAAAATATGAATTTGAAGGCACAATTTCCAAAAAGAGTCCCAACAACAGTGTTTATGTAAGCATTCAACGCGGTGACAGCATTGTGAAAGGAACAAAAACCCCTCCATTTGAAAAATGGATGTACTTATATATCACGGATAATTACAGTATTATACATTCAACAGATGGAAATACCTCCCATTCTTCTCCCACGGGTCTTTTTTTCTGCGATCAAACTAGCGCAGAAAATCAGCTTGTAGCAAATATGGAAACACCTGAAATTATTGGCAGCTATGAAGGCTACTTTCACCACGGTGGAAGCTACTATTCCAGAATGCAAATTGATTCCTGCGATGCAGTCGGAAATATTACCGGGGTATTTGAAGCAGACCTTGGTAATCCTGACATCACAGACAAAGAAAAGGGCGACGACTACACGAAATACAATATTTCCGGCAAAATCCTGCAAAAATATACCAGCGGCCGCGTCATTGTAGAAATAAACCAAGGCGAAATTCTGGAGCAGGCAAAACAAGCTAAAACCATTCCAACAATGACCGTAGAATTTTTTGACCATTTTAATATGGTAACCTGCAGTGACTATCAGATCGAATGGATCAATAACGACCAATACAGCAAAAGAGCTCCTTTGAGTGAATCCGAACAAGCTTCAAAAACTCTCCTTGGCTTATGCATTTTCCTGGGCCTTCCAATTCTATTGTTAATTGTAGCAATCTACATCAACTATCGCATTGGCCTTCTGTCAAAGCAAGAAAGAGAATACATTGCTACCTTGGAAAAGCAAGATACAGCTAACGAACAGGCCAATAACCAATGGCGTTCTCAACAGCTATTACAGAAGCAAACCCAGGCACGCAAAAATTCCGAATATTTCCTGGAAAAAATAGCAGAATGTAATCGTACGCTTCAGGTTATCAAAGCCAGAATCGCAAAAAATGACATTCTGCCGGATAACAACAAAAATCTTGACACAGTATATAATGTGATCAAAAAATTGGAATCGAAGCAAGATCCCCTAAAAGCCGCCTTGTACGAGTATCAAGAAGAACGGGGTAGGCTTGCACTGGAAAACTTCAACAGAAAAATGGATGCCTTGGAAGCAAAACGGCAAAGAGAAAAAGAAGCCGATGCGCGGGAATCTCATAGACTAAAAGTAGAAACGGCGCAACGGGAACAGGCTGAACATTTAAAGAAAATTCGCGAAATGTTGGAAAAATAAGCACCTATAACACAAGCCACAGTTTTTTACCATTAAAATAGCCACCAACCAGACAAAATGGTTGGTGGCTTTGTTATTAGGTTATCAATTGCCAATCAGCAGCTGAGCAAGCTTGGAATCCCGGCTCAAAATCACCGTAGTCTCCTCACCGCTCAGTGTAGCCTTCAGAGCATCCAAGGCCAAAATGAACTCATAGAAGGACTTTTTGTCCGCAGAATCATAGGCCTCTGCCAGCATCTTCATATATTCGCCCTCACCCTCGGCTTCCAGCTTGGCAGCCTCCGCCTTGGCGTTGGAAATAAGGATATTCACCTGCTTATCCACCTCATTGCGGATAATGGAGGCTTCATAAGCACCCTCGGCTGCGTACTTTTCCGCCATCTGATTACGCTCAGAGATCATACGGGAGTACACCGCATTCAGGTTGCTTTCCGGCAGGTCGAACTGCTTGATCTTCACATCCTCCACCGCTATGCCGTAGGCGGTGACCTGGCGGTTGACGGTCTCTGCAATGCCCTCATAAATAGCGTTGCGCTCTGCGCCGTCATTCATATTGATAATATCCGCCTGGGCCAAAGTACCCATAGCCGTTTTCAGTGCGTTATAGGTAATGGCGTTCAAACGCTCCTCTGCCACAGAGTTGGAACCCAATGCCCGGTAAAACTGCTGGGGCTCAGAAATGTGCCACAAAATATAGCAGTCCACGGTCATATTCTGCTTATCGGAGGTCAAAACCTCAGAAGGGGGGATGTCGTATAATTGGGTGGCCTTGGTGTAATATTTCACAGAGTCCACAAAGGGAATCTTGAAATGCAGGCCGGCTTCATCAGTGGTATCCACGATCTCAGAAAACCGGAACACACAGGCGGACTGGTTTTCCGCAACGGTATACAGAGAATTTCCTAACACGATCACTGCAACCAGCAGGATCGCACCGATCCATAATGCTTTTTTCATATTATCAGTCTCCCATCAAAGATTCCAGGGGCAGCAGCATATCCACAGAATTGCCATCGCCGGTGTTCATATAGATCTTCACGCCGGGCAGTACCTGGGTCAAAACCTCATAATACATACGGTTTTTGGTGATCTGCGGATTCCGGGCATACTCCACATACATGGCATTGAACAATGCCACCTGCTCCACTGCCTCGTTGATTCGCTTTTGCTTCAGATATTCCGCATTTTCCAGCAGCTTGTTGGCCTCGGCCTCCGCATTGGGCAGCTGGGCATTTTGGTAAGCCACAGCCTCGTTGACCACTGCCTCCGCATTCTGCTTGGCGGTTTCCACAGCCTTGAATGCCTCAATGACATCCTGAGTGGGGGGCTCAGAATCCTGAATACGCACATCCACCAGAGTCAGGCCAATGTCATACTTCTCCAGGATCTGGGTCACCAGCTCCTTGACCTGCCGCTGGATATCCTCCTTGCCGTCGGTGAGCACAGAATCCACGCTGGAAGAGCCCACCACATTGCGGACCTGGCTTTGGATCAGATTCCGCAAAATCAACTCCGGATCGTTGGAGGAATACAGATATTTCACGGGATTGGAGATCTTATACTCCACAAAAAAGTCCACATTGACGATGTTATAATCGCCGGTGATCATGGTGCTTTCTCCGGTTTTGCTCACTGCAACGCCGTTTTTATCGGTGGTATAGCCCAGCTCGATCTTCTGATACACATTCACATCCACAGTCTGCACCTGCTGAATGCCGAAGGGGAGCTTGAAATGCAGACCGGGGTCTGTGGTGTCCGTCACCTTGCCAAAGGTGGTGACCACTGCCTGCTGTTTGTCGTCCACGGTGTAAAAGCAGGTGAACACACCGATCAGCAGCACCAGCACCAGCGGGGCAATAATTGCAATTCTTTTAAATTTTTTAGGGTCGATCTTCTTCCACTTGTCACTTTTAGCGGACCATTTGTAAGTTCCGTCACTCATAATACATTACTCCTTTTCCAATTGTTCCAGCATACGCTCCGTCTGCTGCTGCAGCCGGGCTGCCAGCCAGGCCGTCAGCATGATCGCCAGCGCGTTTTGTACCCGCTGCTTTGCGCCGGGCACAGGTTCTTCATAATTTTCCATGATCTGGGCCAAGATCTGCGACTTCCGCTCCGGATCATGAAGCTGATCGGCACGGGCTGCCAGCTGCACGAACATAAAATACAGAACAGAATCGTCGATAATATCGTCGCTTTCGTCATCCAGGTGACCGTTCACATACCCAAGCAGACCGCAGATCTTTTCCATTGGCAGCACACCCTTAAGCATTTGAATATTCAAGATACGGCAAAGCTGCCGCAGGGTGTAGCGCTTATTTTGGGGCGGCGTTAAAAAGCCCCGCTTTACCCAGTTTTGCACCATATACGGCTCCAGGCCCGTAATGGCACAAACCTGGCTCAGTACAATGCCCCCGCCCAGGAACATTGCCCGAAACTGATCCGGAATATGCACTGCGTCCTCTTTGGGGATCTGCAGCAGCGTACCGGGAATCGTCCAATTCATATATCACACCTCCATCATTTGCGGTATCATGATAATATCATATAGTCACATGATTGTCAATGGCTATTTTATAATTTTTATTTTCTTTCGTTTTTCCTCTTTACGAATGGGGAAAACTGATGTATAATACCCTATTATAATAGGCGTTTTGTGAGGATATGACATTTTCCAAAGAAAAGGCAGTATTTTCAAGGAGGAGGACCGGACATGCAATGCTTAAAATGCGGCACGCAAATCGATAACACCGCAGTATTCTGCAGCGAATGTCTGCAATCCATGGAGGTCTACCCCGTGAAGCCCGGTACTGTGATCCAACTCCACCGGCGGGAAGTAGTCCATGCTCAAAAGAAAGCAGTCAAACCCAAAGTATATAATGTGTGGGAAGATCAAGTCTCCTATTTAAAAAAGCTGTTTTGGGTCATGGCGCTGCTATTGGTGATTGCTGTGATCCTGCTGGGCGTTTTCACCTTCATGCTGCTATCGCCTTTCGGCTTATGACCGATCATTTGCTTATGCAATTGTTTCACGTGAAACAGAAAGGAATTTTACATGGGTAAAATTATTGCAGTGGTAAATCAAAAGGGCGGTGTAGGCAAAACCACTACCTCCGTCAATCTGACTGCCGCTTTAACAGAAGCCGGAAAGCGTGTGCTGCTTTGCGACTTTGATCCTCAGGCAAACGCCACCTCCGGCATGGGCCTGGACAAACGGAAGCTGCACCGGTCCATATATGATGTGATCATCAATGATGTTTCCGTCACGGAAGCGATCGTTGCCACCCAATACGGCCATGTGCTGCCGTCTGCAGCTGACCTTGCAGGCGCAACCGTGGAGCTGATCTCCATGCCTGAGCCAAACAACCGGCTGAAAGAAGCTTTGAACAAGGTTAAGGATATGTATGATGTAATCTTCATCGACTGTCCGCCCTCCTTGGAGCTGCTGACCCTGAACGGCCTGGCGGCTGCTGATAGCATCTTGGTGCCCGTACAATGCGAGTATTACGCATTGGAGGGCTTATCTGATCTTATGTCCACATTGCGGATGGTAAAAAAACGCATTAATCCCAAGCTGGAGATTTTTGGCGTAGCCCTGACCATGTTTGACGGACGCACCAATTTCTCCACCCAGGTGGCGCAAGAGGTCCGCAGACATTTCCCCGGCAAAGTATTTGCCACAGTGATCCCCCGGAATGTACGCTTGGCAGAAGCACCCAGCCACGGCTTACCCGTAACCGTATACGATAAGCACAGCCGGGGCGCCCATGCCTACATGGCAATGGCAGGGGAGATCGTAAAAAAATTATAAGTGTTTCATGTGAAACATTTTAGAATATGAGGTGATCAAATGGCAAACCCCAAAGGACTTGGCAAGGGCCTAGGTGCGCTTATGGGCGATTTCGCAGAAGAATCCTCCAGTAAAAGCCCCTATCAACTGTTGCCGATCCACAAGGTAGAACCCAATCCGGATCAACCCCGCCAGGACTTCGATGAAGAAGAGCTCCAGGCTCTTTCCGAATCCATCACCACCCACGGTGTGGTGCAGCCCTTGACGGTACGGGAGCTTTCCTCCGGTTATTATCAGATCATTGCCGGCGAGCGCCGGTGGCGGGCAGCCAGAATGGCAAATCTGACCCAGATCCCCGCTGTAATCATAGAGGCAGACGATAAAAAAGTCATGGAGCTGGCCTTGATCGAAAATCTGCAGCGGCAGGACTTAAACCCCATTGAAGAAGCTTTGGGTTACGAAAGTCTCTTAAAGGAATATGGCTTAACCCAGGAAGATGTGGCAAAACGGGTAGGGAAGTCCCGCCCCGCAGTTGCCAACGCCCTGCGTCTTTTGACATTAGAGCCGGAGATCATGATCATGGTGCGGGAGCATAAGCTCAGCGCCGGTCATGCCCGGGCAGTGCTTTCTATCAAATCCCCCAAGAAGCAGCTGGAAGCCGCAAAAAAGATCGCCAATCTGGGGCTTTCCGTGCGGCAGGCAGAATTGCTTTGCAAAAACATGGCAAACGAAAAGCCCAAAAAGGTGGAGCCGGTCACTTTGCAGGTGGATTATGTGGCAGAATGCGAAAAGGCATTGAGTAAACAGCTGGGCCGGGGTGTTAAGATCGTCAACGGCAAGCGCAAGGGCCGTTTTGAATTGGAATTCTATGGGCAAGATGATCTGCAGGTGCTTTTGGATGCACTGATGCAGCTGAAAAAATAAGGGATATAACAGTGAAGGAGAGCTGATTATGTTAGACATTAAAAGAATCAAAGAAAATCCCGACGCAGTCAAGGCCGGTCTGAAGGCCAAGGAAGTAGACTGCGACGCAGTGGTGGACCGCATTCTGGAGCTGGATGTACAGATCCGTGGTCTGAAGACCGCCACCGAGACCAAAACCGCTGAAAAAAACAAGCTGGCAAAAGAAAACGGCAAGCTATTCGGTCAGAAAAAGGGCCTGGAAAAGCAGGGCCAGGACACCAGCGAGCTGGAATCTGTCATCGAATCCAACAAGGCACAGAGCATTGCCTTGGACGCTGCCATTGCCGATGATGCAGCCCTTTTGAAGGATCTGAGCGTGGAATTCCGCACTGCTATGCTGAGTCTGCCCAATCTGCCGGACAGCGATCTGCTCCCCGGCGGCAAAGAAAACAACGAGCCGCTGCGTTATGTGGGCAAAAAACCGGAATTTGATTTTGAGCCCAAGCACCATGTGGACCTGTGCACCGGTCTGGGTCTGATTGACTACGAGCGGGGCGTAAAGCTGGCTGGCGCAGGCAACTGGATGTACACCGGCATGGGCGCACGGCTGGAATGGGCACTGCTGAACTATTTTATCGACGAGCACACTAAGGATGGCTATGATTTCATCCTGCCTCCTCACATGTTGGAGTACCAGTGCGGCGAAACCGCGGGCCAGTTCCCCAAGTTTGCCGACGAGGTCTATAAGATCGCCAACCCCACCGACGACCGTGTGCACTATATGCTGCCCACCGCCGAGGCTGCATTGGCCTCTGTTTATCGGGATGAGATTCTCACAGAAGCCGATCTTCCCAAGAAATTCTTTGCTTACACCCCCTGCTTCCGCCGGGAGGCCGGCTCTCACCGGGCCGACGAGCGGGGCATGGTCCGTGGCCACCAGTTCAACAAGGTGGAAATGTTCCAGTTCACCACCCCCGAGACCTCTGACGAGGCCTTTGATGAGCTGGTCACTAAGGCCGAGCGGCTGGTGGAAGGTCTGGGCTTCCATTTCCGCACTGTGAAACTGGCTGCAGGTGATTGCTCCGCTTCCATGGCAAGAACCTACGACATCGAAATTCTGATCCCCTCCATGGACGGCTATAAGGAAGTCTCCTCCGTATCCAACGCCCGGGACTACCAGGCACGCCGGGGCAACATCCGTTACCGCCGCGCCGACGGCAAGATCGATTTCGTTCACACCCTGAACGGCTCCGGTCTGGCAACCTCCCGCATTTTCCCCGCTCTGGTGGAGCAAAATCAACGAGCTGACGGCTCTATTGTCGTTCCCGAAGTTCTGCGTAAATACCTCGGTGGCCTGGAGATCATCGAGAAGAAATAAGAAAGGAAAATCATTATGAGCAAGAAAATGAAAATTAAAAAGCCTTCCTGGTGGGAAGAATTCAAGACTTTTGCCATTAAGGGTAACGCCATGGCGCTGGCTGTTGGTACCATCATCGGCGCATCCTTCACTTCTATCACCAAGAGTCTGACCGATCACATAATCATGCCCATCGTCAATATGTTCTTTGGCGGCGTGGATTTCAGCAAAATGATGCTGGCTCTGCCCCGTATGCCCTGGGTAGATCCCGTACCTCTGCTGGACGATGCCGGCGCACAAATCATCATTGACGGTGTGCCCCAGTGGGTGGAAAACAACCTGCGTTACGGCGATTTCATTTCCGCTGTTATCAACTTCTTTATCATTGCTTTGGTTGTGTTTTTCCTGGTGAAGGGCCTCAATAAGCTCACCGAGCTGGGCAAGAAGAAGGAAGAAGCTCCTGCCGAGCCTCCCGCACCTCCCGCTCCCTCCAACGAGGAAGTTCTGCTGACTGAGATCCGCGATCTGCTGAAAAACAAGTGATATATTGAAAGAAGGATAAGAAATCATGTTCAAAATCGTTCGCAAGAAAGAATTGAACGCCAATGTGACCCTGATGGAGATCGAAGCACCCTTTGTTGCAAAAAAAGCCAGAGCCGGTCAGTTCATCATCTTCCGCATTGACGAGCAGGGTGAGCGTGTTCCCCTGACCATTGCCGGCTATGACCGGGAAAAGGGCACTGTATCCATTATTTTCCAAAAAGTTGGCTTCTCCACCATTGCCCTGGGCAATTTGAACGAGGGTGACTATATCCGCGATTTCGTTGGCCCTCTGGGCAAGCCCACCCCTGTGGAAGGCAAAAAGCGTGTCTGCGTAGTTGGCGGCGGTGTTGGCTGCGCCATTGCGCTGCCCTCTGCTCAGGCTTTTAAGGAAGCCGGTGCTGAGGTAGATGTGATCGTAGGCTTCCGGAACAAAGACATCGTGATCCTGGAGGAGGAGTTCAAGGCCTGCGCGGACAATCTGTACTTAATGACCGACGACGGCTCCTACGGCGAGCAGGGTTTTGTTACCGTAAAGCTGCAGCAGCTGCTGGAAGCTGGCCGGGAGTATGACGAAGTTTTGGCCATTGGCCCCGTGCCCATGATGAAGTTCGTCTGCAAGACCACCGAGCCCTTCGGGGTGCATACCTCCGTGTCTCTGAACCCCATTATGGTGGATGGCACCGGTATGTGCGGCGGCTGCCGTGTGACCGTAGGCGGGGAGACCAAGTTCGCCTGCGTGGATGGCCCGGAATTTGACGGCCACCAAGTGGATTTTGCAGAGCTCATGAGCCGTAACGCCACCTACCGCTGCAGAGAAGCAGAAGTAAAAGAAAACCACACCTGCCGCATGGAAGCCATGGGTAAGGCACTGATCAAATAAGAAGGAGGAAACTGTTATGGCAAATATGACGCTGACCAAGACCCCCATGCCCGAGCAGGATCCTCAGATCCGCGCCCGGAACTTTAAGGAAGTAGCCCTGGGTTACACCGCAGAAATGGCCATTGAAGAGGCAAACCGCTGCCTGGGCTGCAAAAACCCCAAAGGTGTGGAAGGCTGCCCCGTCAATGTGCGCATTCCCGAATTCATTAAAAAGGTCCAGGAAGGCGACTTCAAGGCCGCTTACGAGATCATCACCTCCACCAATGCGCTGCCTGCCCTGTCCGGCCGCGTTTGCCCCCAGGAAAGCCAGTGCGAGTGCAAGTGCGTCCGCGGCATTAAGGGTGAGCCCGTTGCCATTGGCAGACTGGAGCGTTTTGTAGCTGACTGGTACCGGGAAAATGTGAACGCCATGCCCGAAAAGACTCCCTCCAACGGTCTGAAGGTAGCCGTGGTGGGCTCCGGCCCTGCAGGCATGACCGCCGCTTCTGACCTGGCCAAGAAAGGCTATTCCGTCACCATGTTTGAGGCTCTGCACACCGCCGGCGGCGTGCTGGTCTACGGCATCCCCGAATTCCGTCTGCCCAAGGCCATCGTTGCCAACGAGATCGAAAAGCTCCAGGCCCAGGGCGTAGAGGTCATGACCAACATGGTCATTGGCCGTGTGCTGACCATTGACGAGCTGTTTGAAATGGGCTATAAGGCCATTTTCGTAGGCAGCGGCGCAGGTCTGCCCATGTTTATGAACATTCCCGGCGAATCCCTGGTGGGTGTCATGTCCGCCAACGAATATCTGACCCGTACAAATCTGATGAAGGCTTACACCGAGGAAGCCGACACCCCCGTCATTAAATCCAAGGCTGTAGCCGTGGTTGGCGGCGGCAATGTGGCTATGGACGCAGCCCGCTGCGCCATGCGTCTGGGTGCGGAGCATGTATATGTTGTATACCGCCGCGGTGAGGCCGAAATGCCTGCCCGTGCGGAAGAAAAGCACCATGCCAAGGAGGAGGGCATCGAGTTTAAGACTCTGTGCAATCCCGTTGAGATCGTGGGCGATGAAAATGGCCGTGTATGCGGCATGAAGTGCATCCGTATGGAACTGGGCGAGCCCGATGCTTCCGGCCGCCGCCGTCCCATTGAGGTTCCCAATTCTGAGTTTATGCTGGATGTGGACACCGTCATCATGTCCCTGGGCACCAGCCCCAACCCCCTGCTGCGCTCCACCACTCCCGGCCTGGAGACCAACCGCAAGGGCTGCCTGATCGTCAACGAAAACGAAATGACCACCCGTGACGGTGTGTTTGCCGGCGGCGATGCCGTTACCGGCGCAGCCACCGTTATCCTGGCCATGGGCGCGGGCAAGAAGGGCGCTGCCGCCATCGACGCATACCTGCAGAAATAAAGAGGTCTGCCATGGCTGAGAAAAAAGAAAAACGCTTTGTAGTAACCTACAATCAAAGCGGCTTCACCTCTCCTTCTATGCAGATCTTGGTGGACAAGCAGACCGGTGTGAATTATGTGTATGCTGCCGGCGGCTACGGCGGCGGTATCACGCCCCTGCTAAACCCCGACGGCACCCCGGTGATCACCCCCATTCAAGATTTGGAATCATGAACAAAGGGCTACCTGCTTTCAAGCAGGTAGCCCAAAAATTATATATTCGTCTTTTTCAAATCTCTATTTCATAGCTGGGATCATAACACTGTAATCATAAGAACCATCTGTAGCTTCCATAGAGAATATATAGACCGGTTGATAAAAGCCTTTTGTATCCACTTGATAATCCAAAACACACTCTGTTACAGTGATTTCCGAGGGCTTAACATGCTCAAAATATCCGCCATCATTAAAACAGCCTGCTTTCAAACGGTCAAATGCCTGTTCAGCGGAAATAATGGACACTTTCTCATAAAATGTATACGCAGATAAATAGTTTTCAACTTCTTCAACCTTCCCATTATCCGCATATCTGGCACGAAGGGTCCCGTCGTACATCAACGCCCCATCCATGTAACGGCATACTGTAAAGTTATGCCAGCCATCACCCTCATAATAAAACTCTGCCGCAGCCGGAATATCCACAGGATAATCCGCAAGCGCCTTTTCAATCAACGGACGGTCCGCCTCCGTCCAATTTGTTTGATCCCAATGAGCAGCGGACATAAATTCATAGCTGCCGTCATGATAATAAACCATAAGGATCCCACCGGGACGCAGGTTATAATAGGCATATTCTTGATAATAAGTAGTTAAATCTACAGTCAGACCCATATTTTCCGCCATTTGCTTTGCAAAAGCATCGCATTGCGCTGTGCTATATGTCCGCGTTTTATATGCGGCAACCGTATCTTCTGCTGCAGGCAGCTCACAGTCCAGTTTCCAGGAAACCCCCTTGGTATGATTGATATATGCCGGTGCGTTTGCAAGGTTACCATACTCCTGAAAATGATAAGCTATAAAAACAGTGCAAATAGCAAGGACAGGAACCAACGAAAGAGCACTGTACAGCAAGCAGGGTCTTACTCGTTCTCCCTTTTCACGAAACAGCGACAGCACCGCCATAATCAGCCAAAAACCTATGACCGCACCAAGCGTATTGGCAAATAAATCATCCACATCACAGATTCCGCGGCTGATTACCAGCTGAATAAGCTCGATTGCCAGGGATGTTCCAAAACCAATAGGAATGGAGATAAACCAATTTCTGCACTTTCTCCAAAGCACCGGCAGAAAAACACCCAGCGGAATGAACATAGCCACATTCAAAAGTACATTTGCCCAGTTTTTCACAGAGAAATTATTCCAGGCTTCCAGCCATGCCCGAAATAAATGCAGGTTATATTCCCTGTGAAACCCTCCTGTTTTCCGGAGGATCGTAGCAGAAAGCACGATAAACAGATACCCCGCAAATAAAAGGTATAAAGCAATTCTTACCCAGGGGAACTTTCTTTCTCCCCGGTACTTTTTTCTAAAAATAAGATAAATGCCCCCTATAACAACAGCTGCTAAAAACCCCGCCAAAGCCAAAAGGATCAGAATACTTTGCAATTCCGATAAAACAAACCGAATAAAATCACTCATGGTCTACTCCCTGTTTTTCTATGCGAATTCTGCGTCCCGAAAAGAGACGCAGAATGGATTGCTAACCTATATTACGGATAAAAAATAATAGTCTCTGAATCACGAACCGGCTCATAATACTCTCCCACCAGCGCATATCCCACAAAACCGCCTGTCACCTCTACACGGGAAACCGCTTTTGTATCGATCAGCCGGTTAAACAGAATAACCATATCATCGTATCGATGGTACCTGGTATTTCTCCAGAACGACCCCGACATATTATAAATATTTTTTTCTTCATCTTCCACGCAATACTGCGTACCGTCTTTAAAATAAATCACCATCTTATCGGTGATAAAATCCGTATCACTGTTCACATCTATTGTAAGTCCATGATTTGCTATTGTCAACCGCATGCCGTCCGCAGTTTTGAAAGTGGTGGCCGGAATATGCTCCACGGGCGTTAGCTGCATTTTCTTCGTATCCTGCTTTCTGTTTCTGCTCACTGTCCAAACAAAGCTGTCTCCCACATCATATTTGGCAACTGTTCCAAAGTAAGAAACGAGCTCCAGCTTTGTTCCCGCATCGTTCTTCGAAATCAAAGCTGTGGACAGATCCACCACATCCTTTTTATTGCCATCTGCATCGTAGTGGTACATCCGCGGATTGTCAATTGTCCAGGAATTGAAGTAAACCATGCCGTAGCCTGCATCCCCATAACGAATGCCGCCGGGATTCTCAACCGTCCAGGTAAGTGCACCGGAACCGGTCTCGTCTATCATAAAGTTTTTCAGTGTAAATTTGTTTTCACCGGAGGTCAGCACGCCGTCCACATCGCTGATATACGCACCAATCAAAGCTTCCGTTTCCGTCAGATCTATTTCGGGACGCTCCATAACAGGCGCTTCGATCTCATTGCCATAGGCATCCTCCATTTTTGGCTTTTCTGTGCTGATCTTATCACCAAAAGCATCGTCAATAACCTGCGCCGGATCTTCTGCCGGCTTAAGAGTAGCCACAAGATCCACCAGCATACCGCCCGCATGTACTGCAATCGCCATACTAAAAAATACAACAACCACCGCAACCAAAACAGCAAACCGCTTGGAAACACCCTTTGCGCTTTTACCGCTGTGGGCTCTGCTCATAACTTCCTGCAAGGTAGTGTTGGAAGCATGCAGATTGGAAAAGGTTTTTTGAAATAATTCATGCTCGTTCATTTTACTGCACCTCTGTCAGCATTTCTTTTAAGATCCTTCGCCCCCGCGCCAATCGAGTGGATACTGTATTCTCCGGAACATTCATAATACGGGCAATTTCCCGGATGGAATACCCTTCATAATAATGTAGCAGCAAAGTAACTCTGTATTTTTGCTCCAATTCCATTACAGCGCAAAACAGTTCTCTCGACTGGTCTTCTTCAAAGGCTAGGGTATTTGCGTAATCTTCCAGATTCTCATGTTTTCGCCAAGGTGCTCTGAAAAGATTTTTGCAATGATTGACCGTTACGCGTACCAGCCAGTTCTTTAAATGGGTCTGTGATTGAAAGACCTTATCCGTTTTATATAGCTGCAGCAATACATTTTGGGTCACATCATCTGCATCATAATGATTTTTCGTGTAGCTGTACGCCAATCTGAAAATCATATCTTTATATAATTGCACCAAGCGCGGAAAATTCTCATTGGATACCATGGTTTTCTCCTTATGTTCTTGAAGCGCTTCATACAGAATACACATCAAGGCGCGTTTTTCTTTCATCTCTACCAAATATAAGCAAAAAATATATTCATAATCGTATATAAGATAATATAACATATCTTATCAGTAATGGAACAAGCGCAACTGCCAATACGCTTGTTACAATATTTACAATTTTGTAATTGACCTTCTTTTTGCTTTCTGCTATGCTATAATTAAGCACAAAAAGGAGGGAAATGCTATGAATTGGTATGCACTTATTTGGTTTATACTGATGGTGGTATTTATTGGAATAGAAGCCTCCACAATCAGTATGATTTCAGCCTGGTTTGCTGCCGGAGCCCTGTGTGCCATGGTCGCCAGTCTTTTGGGCGGTCAGCTATGGCTGCAGATATTGCTGTTTTTAGTAATTTCCGGTGGCCTTTTAGCGCTGCTGCGTCCCTTAACCAAAAAATACTTTACACCTAAACTGATCAAAACCAATGTGGATGCCGTAATTGGCACTACAGGCACAGTTATACAGACCATAGACAACAACCTGGGCACAGGCAAAGTCAAACTAAACGGAATGGAATGGACCGCAAGAAGCTCTAACCACGAAGTATTTACGGTCAATACACGGATCCGTGTAGACAAAATTGAAGGCGTAAAGGTATTTGTTTCCGAAGCACCCGTAAGCACATCTGCACAACAAAACAGGAGGTAAATTTATGGAATGGTTCATTATTGTAGCACTCATTGGCATCATCTTCGTAATCATTATTATGAATATTTCTGTGGTACAACAGTCCCGTGCCTATGTAATTGAGCGTTTAGGCGCATTCCACAGTGTTTGGGGCGTTGGACTGCATTTTAAGATTCCCTTCATTGACCGGATCGCCCGCCGTGTAAGCCTGAAGGAGCAAGTGCTGGACTATCCGCCCCAACCGGTGATCACCAAGGACAATGTTACCATGCAGATCGACACCGTGGTATATTTTCAAATCACAGACCCCAAGCTGTATGCCTACGGTGTAGAGCTTCCCATGGCTGCCATGGAAACGCTGACCGCCACCACCCTGCGTAACATCATCGGTGACCTGGAGCTGGATCAAACCCTAACCAGCCGCGATGTGGTAAACACCAAAATGCGTTCTATTTTGGACGAGGCCACCGACCCCTGGGGAATCAAGGTCAACCGTGTTGAGCTGAAAAATATTCTGCCTCCCCAGGATATCCAAAACTCTATGGAAAAACAAATGAAAGCAGAGCGTGACCGCCGCCAGGCAATCCTGCAGGCAGAGGGTCAAAAGAAATCCGCCATTTTAATTGCCGAAGGTGAAAAGGAATCCGCTATTTTGCGGGCAGATGCAGAAAAGCAAGCTGCCATTCTCCGGGCAGAAGCCGAAAAGGAAGCCGCTATATTAAAAGCCGACGGTGAAGCCCAGGCTATCCGTACGGTGCAGCAAGCTTTGGCGGATTCTCTGGAAATGCTGAACGAAAAAGCCCCCAACGATCAGGTTGTAAAGCTAAAAGCCATCCAAGCTATGGAAAAAGTAGCTGACGGAAAAGCAACCAAAATCATCATTCCCAGCCAAATGCAAAACCTTGTCGGTATGGCAAACGGGCTGATCGAAGGTGTAAAAGAAAACTAAAACAAGCTGAATTATCAAAAGGGTGCGTTACAGAAACGCACCCTTTTTTCTATGTGAAAAAACAGAGAATTCGTAATTTTGTACAATATTTTATAAGGGAATTTGTACCAAAATACCTCTTGAAAGATACATTTTTGCAGATTATAATGTAGGGTGGATATTTATGAGAGGAGAACTTGGTCATGCACAATTCTAACATCTCTTTCAAACGGCTTTTCAGTCTGCTGATCGTCCTGGTAATGGTGGTCAGTATGCTGCCTGCATCGGTATTTGCCGCAGGCACGACCCTGTACTTAAAGCCCAACAGCAACTGGGTACAAAGCAGCGCCTGGTTTGCTATGTATTTTTGGAACAATAACGGCAGCCAATGGGCAAAAATGACCGACAGTAACGGAGACGGCCTGTATGAAGCTGAGCTTCCCGCCGGTTATACCAATGTGATCTTCTGCCGTATGAATCCCAGTGCCACTGCCCTGAGCTGGGACAGCAAATGGGATCAGACCATTGATCTGACTTTTAACGGCAGTAAAAATCTATTTACCGTTGCCAACGGCGCATGGAACAACGCAAACGGCACCTGGTCCGTCCACGAAGACGCCCCTCAGGAGACCACCGCTGCCGCAGATCTTGACTATTACCTCATCGGCTATATTGACGGCGCAGATTACAGCGGCGAGGATTACCGGTTTGAAAACGGTAAGCTGACGGTCACCTTCCAAAGCGACAGCTATGTGGTGGTGAAAGACAGCACAGGCTATTGGTACTTATCAGAATCCTACGAGACCGGCACCACCGCCACCTTACAGGGCGGCTGCAGCGAAAAGCTCTTTGTGCCCGGCGGCACTCAGCTAAACTTTACGCTGACGGATAATGGCGACCAAACGCTGACCCTCTCCTACACCACCGGCCCGGTCAGCTCCGGCAACAGCTATTACCTGGCAGGATGGATCAACAACACCGACTACACCGGCAAGGACTATGCCTTCCAGGACGGGCAGCTGACCGCCACCTTCCCTAATGACACCTATGTGTTTGTGATGGACGGCAGCGGCAACTATTATATGACCCAGGAATACTGCACCGCCACCTCCGGCACTTTTGCCAAGGGCAATTC
>JAZNSR010000067.1:0-14909 GCA_045591335.1 Faecousia sp. | reverse complement strand
TTCATCTGCAATCTCCTGGAGTGTCATACCATCTTGTCGCATGGACAATATGAGCCCCTCTACAGCTTTTAGATGTGTGTATTTTCGTTTCTGCATAACAATACCCCCTGTGTAGTTATTATCCTACACAGGGGGCCTTTTGTCTATTGTCCAGTTTTACTGGTTCGGTGCAGAATTCTCTGCGTCTTTTCTTTATGCATTTGTTATTGCTGGGTAAGCACCTGCACCAATTGGGTGAACACGGGGATGTTCCGTGCCAGCAGGAAAAGCAATGCGCTGCACAACCAGATCACCAGAGAGGGGATATTGTACATAACATTGAGAAGCTTTTTGAAATAGGGCTTTCCAAACAGCAGCCACAGGTCCAAAAACAGGATGGATGCTGCCAGGAAAACTGTCAGGATAAACAGATAGGGATTGTCCTGCAGGGCGGTGAGAAAACGGAAATTGCAAAGGTCGTTGACAAAATGGGTGCCGCCGCAGGCAATGCACCGTCCGCCCAGCAGCGTCCATACGCAGGGATTGTCAGTGGCCAGCATTTGATCCGTGAGCCAGCGGCACAGATACATGCCGGGCAGGATCATGGCATTGAGAAGAATGACCCAGAATTTATAATTATTCTTGATATGTGCAAGCATGTATATATGTCCCTCCAAATTGGGAAAGCCACCACCGGTTGGTGGTGGCTCGTTAAGTAAGATCAGTTGTAGTAGTTGTAGGAATAGGTATAGGGGGTGAGGACCTTTGTGTTGTAGGTGGAGCTGGCAATGCCGCCAATTGCGCCGATGATGGTGTTGACCAGAATGAAGATCACCACAATGGCAACGGTAACGATGCCCAGGATCATGCCGATCAGACCCATGCTGTTCTTAAAGCCGGCAGCCTTGGACTTGTTCATGCCCAAAATGCCCAGAACAATGGCTGCGATACCCAAAAGCATGGGGACAATGCCGCCAAAGCAGGAGAATACGCAGGAGCAGATGGTGCCGAACAGCAAAGAAGCAATGCCCAGGATCAGGGAAACCAGGCTCAGGGTCTTGCCGGGGTCGGAAACGGGAACCACCTCAACGGGAGCTTCTACGGAAGCAACAGGCTCGTTTGCGGGGACTTCAGCCACGGGAGCAGCTTGCTCCAGAGCAGCGCCGCAATTTTCGCAGAACAGAGAACCTTCTTTGTTTTCTGCGTTGCAAGAATTACAAATCATTTTTCTTCCTCCAATTCATGAATAATGAAGGGCCGTTTGCATAGCAAATGCAAATGACCGCGTAATGCACATTGTAGTCAGTTTATCACAATCGCACAGATTTTTCAACCCATTTCCGGAAATTTCTGCAAGATATTTTTTCAGTGTAATAGAGGGAAGTGAGGGGGAAAATTCACGCAGAAACCGTCCTTAGACTTGACAAAATGACAAAAAAATAGTAATCTGTATGATATGTGTTTTGTATAAGGGATGCTTTATACTCACGAAAAATGCACCCTTTGCATATACTGTTTCATCAATCTGATATGGAGGAGAAATGTCATGCGCAGCAGCGGCATTTTAATGCATCTTACATCTCTGCCCGGTCCTTACGGCGTGGGCACTATGGGAAGCTCCGCCTTCCGGTTTGTTGATTTTTTGCGTGCATCGGGCCAAGGCCACTGGCAGATCCTGCCCCTGACCCCCACGGGCTACGGTGATTCGCCTTATCAGTCCTGCTCTGCCTATGCAGGCAACCATTATTTGATCGATCTGGACATCCTGGTGGAAGAAGGCCTGCTGGAAAAAGCCCAGCTGGATGCCATCACCTGGAGCGTCCGTGAGGATAAAGCCGATTTCGGTCTTTTGTATAACAACCGGCTGAAGGTGCTGGCCATGGCCTATGACCGTTTTGCCGGCTGCGGGGAATTTGACGCCTTCTGCGCGGAGGCGGCTGACTGGCTGCCGGATTTTGCGCTGTTTATGGCCCTGAAGGAGGTAAACGGCGGCGCACCCTGGTATAGCTGGGAGGACGCTTTAAAGCAGCGGCAGCCCGAGGCGGTTGCCCAGGCGCGGAACGCCCTGGCAGACCGTATTCGTTTTTACAGCTTTGTGCAATATCTGTTCTTTAAGCAGTGGAAGGCTTTGCAGGCCTATGCCCACAAGAACGGCATCAAGATCATCGGCGATGTGCCTATTTATGTGCCTTATGATTCTGTGGAGGTCTGGTGCGACCCCGGCTTATTCCAGCTGGATGAGAATTTGACTCCCACTGCCGTGGCAGGCTGCCCCCCGGATGCGTTTACGGAGGACGGTCAGCTTTGGGGCAACCCCCTGTACCGCTGGGATGTGCATGCGCAGCAGGGCTATGACTGGTGGATCCGCCGGTTGAAGGCTGCCGCCCGGCTTTATGATGTGATCCGCATTGACCATTTCCGTGCCTTTGAGGCTTATTGGTCTGTGCCCTATGGCGATAAGACTGCCCGTAACGGCAAATGGGTCAAGGGCCCCTGCATGGACTTTTTAAATGCCATTCAAAAGGCACTGCCGGAGGTTGGCATGATCGCGGAGGACCTGGGCTTTTTGACCCAGGAGGTTCTGGATATGCGGGACGATTCCGGCCTGCCCGGTATGAAGGTTTTGGAATTTGCCTTTGATTCCCGGGAGCCTTCGGAGTATTTGCCCTATCAGTACCCTCAGAATTCTGTGTGCTACACCGGCACTCACGATAATATGACCATGCGGCAGTGGTTTGA
The DNA here is from genome assembly GCA_045591335.1 of Faecousia sp. Classification (GTDB taxonomy): domain Bacteria; phylum Bacillota; class Clostridia; order Oscillospirales; family Oscillospiraceae; genus Faecousia. Next base: position 12,191 of record JAZNSR010000067.1, on the reverse strand, counting down.
CAATGCCACAGCTGAGGCTGTGGAATATGCCACGGAGTATATGTCGCTGACGGAACGGGAAGGATTGGTTTGGGGCGTGATCCGCACTGCCATGTCCAGCGTTTCCAACCTGTGTGTGGTGCAGCTGCAGGATTATTTAAATCTGGGCGGTGAAGCCCGGATGAATTTCCCCGGCACCCAAAGCGATTCCAACTGGACCTGGCGCTTGACCGAAGGACACCTGACCAATGCCCTGGCTGAAAAGATCAAGAAGCTGACGGTCCTCTATGGCCGCTATACAGAAAATCCTTGAAATGGAGAGAGTCGTTTATGAATTATAATTGCTTGAATATTTTGAAGTGGACGGAGGCAAAGCTGAAGTACACTTATGATGTCACCCTGCAGGAGGCGTCTGCCCAGGAGCTGCATGAGGCATTGGGTGAGGCTGTGATGATGGCAATTTCCGATAACTGGAATTGCAGCAAGCACACCCGTATGCATCAGAGAAAGGCCTACTATATTTCCGCCGAGTATCTCATTGGCCGTTTGGTCTATTCCAATATGTACAATATGGGCATTTTGGACGAGATGAAGAAGCTCTTTGCAGAGCGCGGCGTAGACCTGGCTATTTTGGAGGATATCGAGGATGCTGCATTGGGCAACGGCGGTCTGGGCCGACTGGCTGCCTGCTTCCTGGATTCCGCCGCCAGCACCAACACCCCTCTGTCCGGCTACGGCCTGCGCTATAAGTTCGGCCTGTTTAAGCAAGCCTTCGACGAGCACGGCTCTCAGAAGGAAATGGCGGACGATTGGTCCAAGTATGGCGACCCCTGGTCCTACCGCCGGTATAACCATACCGTGAAGGTGGAGTTCCCGGATCAGACGGTTTTGGCAGTGCCCTATGATGTACCCGTGATCGGTTACGGCACTCAGAATATCAACACCCTGCGCCTGTGGCAATGTGAGGCGGAGGAGGAGCTGGACTTTAACGCCTTTAACGACCAGGACTACCTCCGTGCCCTGACCCAGAAGAACAAGGCTGAGGATATCACCCGTGTGCTGTATCCCAACGATTCCACCTGGGAGGGTATGCGCCTGCGTATTAAGCAGCAGTATGTTCTGAGCTCCGCATCCCTGCAGGATATGATGCGGGTGTATAAGTCCGCCCACGGCAATGATCTGACCCATTTTGCGGATTACTATGCCGTGCAGCTGAACGATACCCACCCGGCTATGTCTATTCCCGAGCTGATCCGCCTGCTGATGAAGGAGGGCATGGACTTTGACAATGCATTCGGCGTTGCCCAAAAGACCTTCTCCTACACCAACCATACAGTTATGGGCGAGGCCCTGGAAAAGTGGCCTTTGGACCTGCTGGGCAGCGTTGTGCCGGAGATCGTGGCTATTATCCAGCGCATTGATGCCAAGCTGAAGGCTGAGCATCCCAACCTGTTTATTATCCGCGACAATACTGCGCACATGGCCAATTTGAGCGTGTATGTGGGCAGCTATGTAAACGGCGTGGCAGAGATCCATTCTCAGATTTTGAAGGACGATTGCTTCAAGGAGTGGTACGCTGCCTTCCCCGAGCGTTTCCAGAATAAGACCAACGGTGTGACCCCCCGGCGCTGGATGGGTCTGTGCAACCCCGAGCTGACACAGATGATCAAGTACCGTGTGGGCGGTGATTTCCTCAACGATCTGGAAAAGCTGAACAATCTGAAGCCCATGATCGACGATGACATGGTCCGCCAGTTCAACGATATCAAGCGGCAGAAGAAGGAGCAGCTGGCTGCAGTGGTTGCCAAGCAGGAGGGCGTGCAGCTGGACCCCAGCTTCATGTTCGATGTGCAGGTCAAGCGTCTGCATGAGTATAAGCGGCAGCTGCTGAACGCGCTGTCTATTATGGATATTTACTTCCGCCTGAAGGACGGCAGCCTCCAGGACTTCCAGCCCACGGTGTATCTGTTCGGCGCAAAGTCCGCCCCCGGCTATGCCCGTGCCAAGGCCATTATCCGCTATATCAACCGGATCGCCAAGCTGATCAACAATGATCCCGAGATGCAGGATAAGCTGAAGGTGGTGTTTGTCCACAACTATAACTGCTCCTATGCTGAGCATATTATTCCCGCTGCGGATGTTTCTGAGCAGATCTCTCCCGCAGGTACGGAGGCTTCCGGCACCGGCAATATGAAGCTGATGCTCAACGGCGCAGTGACCCTGGGTACGCTGGACGGCGCCAATGTGGAGATCGTGAAGGAAGCCGGCATGGAAAACAGCTATATCTTCGGCGCAACCGTGGATATTATCAACAACAGCAAGGCAACCTACAATCCCCGCTGGATCTACGACCACAATCCCAGATTGCACCGTGCCATCGACACCCTGGTGGACGGCACTGTGCCCACGGACAATGATCAGAAGGAGCTGTACCATGCGCTGCTGGACGGCACAGCATGGCACCAGGCTGACCATTATTTCCTGCTGATGGATTATGATTCCTATATGGAAGCAAAGCTGCGTGTTAACCGGGACTATGCCGACCGTTTGGCCTTCGGCAGAAAGTGCCTGATGAACATCGCCAGCGGCGCAAAATTCTCCTCCGACCGGACCATTCGTCAGTACGCTGACGAGATCTGGCATGTGGAGCCCACACAATACTAATCCAAACCGCTCCTGTATCAAAGCAGGAGCGGTTTTTTGCGCATTGGAAATCCAATATTCAATTCTAATTTATCGTACACATACAAACCATCCGTAGGGAACGGATTTATCCGTTCCAAAAGGTAAAATATAAGCAATTGTGCGTGTTTTAGGATTTAGGAATGCATGAATGCATTCCCTACAGCGTGTAGTGTAACACAGCGATAAATTAGAATTTATCCTGCTCAACTGTCTTGACATTTTCGAACAATCGTTCTATAATGTATGCAGAAGGTGGTGAGAGCCGTGGAACGGATCTATGGGGCAATCGATTTAAAATCCTTTTATGCCTCGGTGGAATGTATGGAAAGGGGACTGGACCCCTTGCGGACCAATTTGGTGGTGGCGGATATGAGCCGCACGGAAAAGACCATTTGTCTGGCGGTGTCGCCCAGTCTGAAGGCTTTGGGTATCCCCGGAAGACCCCGGCTTTTTGAGGTGGTGGAGCAGGTGAAGCTGATCAATGCCCGCCGTGCGGCTGCCAGGCGTCCCGGAGGGAAATCCTGGGATGCTGTCGCACTGGCCCAGGATCCCGGACTGCAGGTGGATTATATTGTTGCGCCTCCCCAAATGGCAAAGTATATGCAATACAGCGCCCGGATCTATGAGGTGTATTTAAAATACATCGCCCCGGAGGATATCCATGTGTATTCCGTCGATGAGGTGTTTATGGATCTGACCCCTTATTTGCGGGCCGCAGGCACTGATGCGGAGGGGCTGATCCGTAAAATTGTCCGGGATGTGTATGAGACCACCGGAATCACTGCCACCGCCGGCCTGGGCACAAATCTGTATCTTTGCAAGGTTGCCATGGATGTTTTGGCAAAAAAGACCCAGCCAGATGCCTATGGGGCGCGGCTGGCATACCTGGACGAAATGACTTACCGTAAGACCCTTTGGGATCACCGGCCCATTACAGACTTTTGGCGGGTGGGCAGCGGCACGGCCCGGCGGCTGGAAAAGCTGGGGCTTTACACCATGGGGGATATTGCCCGGTGCTCCCTGGGGGCGGAGCAGCAGTTTTACAATGCGGAGCGGCTGTATAAGGCCTTTGGCATCAACGCGGAATTGCTTATTGACCACGCCTGGGGATGGGAAAGCTGCACCATGGCGGATATTAAGGCCTATAAGCCGCAATCCAGCAGCTTAAGCTCCGGGCAGGTGCTTCATTGCCCCTATTCCCGGGAAAAGGCCCGGCTGATCGTTAAGGAAATGGCGGATCTGCTGGCGCTAGATCTGGTGGAAAAGGAGCTGGTGACGGACCAGGTGGTGCTGACTGTGGGCTATGATATAGAAAATTTGGCAGACCCGGACCGGGTTTATGATGGCCCGGTGGTGGTGGATCATTACGGCAGGCAGATCCCCAAGCATGCTCACGGCACGGAGAATCTCATGGGCTTTATTTCTTCTGCCAAGCAGATCACCCGGGCGTTTATGGATATTTTTGACAGGGTCACTGAGCCGGGGCTCACCATCCGGCGGATCACCCTGGTTGCCAATCATGTGCGCCATGATGGGGGAGAGGATCCCTGCCCGCAGATGGATTTGTTTTGCGACACTCAGGAGCAGACCCGGCAGCTGCGCCGGGAAAAGAGCCGCCAGCAGGCGGTTTTGCAGATCAAGCGCAAGTATGGTAAAAATGCCATTTTGAAGGGTATGAATTTTTTGGAAGGGGCAACCGCCAAGGACCGGAACAGTCAGATCGGCGGACATAAGGCTTAATTTATCGTATTATATACGATAAATTAGTGAAGTTTGGCTAGTGCCAAGTGAAGTTGCACCTTTGGTGCAGTGATGGAGTTTTTGAAATTACTATTTCAAAAACAGTATTTAAATAAGTTGCGTAAGCAACACCTTCCCTTTCTCCAAAGGAGAAAACTTCACTACAAAGTAACTTCACATACCGTCAGGTATACTTCACTGCGAAGCAACTTCACTTCAATTTATCGTTTAGATAAATTGAATTTGGAAAGGTATTTTATGAATCCATATCAAGATATATTATATGAAAATCGGTATATTTCTACAAAGCGGGCGGGCATGAGCCGCAGTGACCGGGCAGCCCAGTTTTCCGCCTTTGCCGCGCTGACGGGCTTTGACGGGGTGATCCGGGAGACCGGGCGGCTGACCCAGGATGCCATTTGCCTGGATGAGGAAGAAAAGCTGGCTATCAATGCGGTTTTGCAGCAGCTGATGGAAGAGCCGGATGTGCAGCTGCGGCTGGTGTGGTTTCGCCCGGATGAACGAAAATCCGGCGGGGCGTATTTGCGCCACACCGGAAGATTAAAACGGCTGGATCTGTACGAACGGGTGCTGCGGTTTACAGACGGCACTCAGATCCCCATTGACCAGCTGCGGAAGCTGGAAATTGTATCCCCATAAAAAATCACCTCCGTGTACCATGCACGGAGGTGAAATTGTTTAGAAAATAATGAGCAGACCCACCAAAATGCCAACAATGGTGGAAAAAGCAGGCAGCTTGCTGTGGTACATCAAAATGGACTGGGGCAGGATCTCACCGAATACCACATAGAGCATAGCACCGCTGGCAAAGCCCAGACTGACGGTTAAACCTATGGGACCAATTTCCCCCAGGGCATAGCCCAAAAGCGCACCCAAAATAGTGGGGATGCCGGTGGCGGCGGTGATCAGCACTGCCTTCCATCGATGCATACCGCCGCTGATCAGCGGCACGGATACAGCCATGCCTTCGGGAATGTTGTGAAAACCAATGAGAAGGGCAAGGGTCAGAGCAGCCGCACCCATAGCGCCATGGTTGCTGGCATAGGATGCGCCGATGGTCATGCCTTCGGGCACATTGTGCAATGCGATGGCGCAGGCCATGACGGTGCCCGCCACAAACAAACCCAATGCGCCATCCTTGCGGGCGTAGTGCTGCTCCAAATGGTCGCTGTGGATCAGCTCGTCCAAATGGTCAGCGGTTTTGGGATGGTTTTCGTCAATGTGGGGAACTTCCGGATTGGTCTTTCTGTCAATGAGGTAGTTTAATAAATAGGTAATGCCCACTCCAAGTCCAATGGAGCCGATCACCGCCCAAATCCCCGTTTGAGTCTCGATGGCTTCGGTGACCAGGTCGAAGCAAACCACGCTGAGCATAACGCCGCCGGCAAAGCTTAAAAGCAGGCTCACTGCCCTGGCAGAGTCCTTCTTCAGCAGAGCGCCGATGAGACCGCCCAGGCCCGTGCCCACAACACCGGCCAGGGCAGTGGTTAATATGAGAGTTCCAATTACACCCATTTTCTTTCTCTCTCCCAGGTTGAATTTATTGGATATTGGGAATGTTCCAGCCGCTGACTGCATCGGAGAATTTGGCGAGCATTGCTTTTACGGCTGCCTGCTGGTCAGCGTTGAAGGTGTCCCATTGGTCGTTGATGCGCTCCAGCACTTGCCGCATGGAGGTGGTGTAGTCACCGGTGGTTACGGTCAGTCCGTTTTTAAATTCCACAAAGGCAGTGCCGGTGACCGCCACTTCGCCGCCATCGCAGCCCAAAATGTTTTGCAGCCGCAGGGTGACCTGGCTCACACCGGCCTTGGACCGGGTGACGGTGGCGTATTCCGTTGAAAGGGTGAAGCCCATTTGGTTGACCTGGGCTTTCACCATATCATCGCCCAAAAGCACCGCCTTGTAGCCAAGGGCGTCCAGAGCGGGCTTTAAAGTGATGTGGGTCAGGGATAAATCATAGCGGTGGGCGGAGTATTTGCCGCTTTCGCTGACCGGAAGATACCCATTGCTGCCCGTCACTTGACCCACAACCGTCACTTTGCCGTAATCGCCGGTGTAATCGTCGGTGGCAGAGTCCTTAAGGGTGAGGGTACAGCCGTTTGACAGGGTGAGCTTGTTCAGATCAAAGCCGTTTAGGTCCAGGGTCAGATCTTTCTGGGCGGTGACGGATTCGGCAGAGTCTGCCAGCAGAGTCACAGTCCGGCCCGGGGCGGCGTTGACGGCTGCCTGCACGGATTTATAGGGCACACCGTTGACGGCGGCTGCGGGCTCTGCCTGGCCTTGCACCAGCACCATGGCGGAGGTGGGATTCACCACCACCGTACCCTGGGCGGTATAGAGCGTTTCTGTGCCTGCATCGTTGCCGTCAATGCACACATCCCATTTGCCGGAGGGCAGGGTAAGGGAGTAGCTGGAGGTACTGCCATTGAAGATCACTAAAATATTTTCTGCCAGGTCGTTTGCCGCCGCGCCGCTGATCTGGAAGGCCAGGGTCAGTCCGCTGCCGTCCAGGGTGGTCACATTGCCGGAAATCTCACTGGCGGTGGCATACCGCAGGGCGGGATGGGCCTTGCGGAAGGCGATGAGACCCGCGTAATAATCGGTGGTGTCCGCATACATGGTTTGCTGCAAATTGCTCCATTTGATGGAATTGATGGCGTCGGAGGAGCGGTAGCTGTTTTCGTCAAAGCTGCCGTCCGGCTTCACCTTCAGCCGCAGCATTTCTTCGCCTGCGTGGATAAAGGGCACGCCCTGGCTGGTCATATAAATTGCCGCTGCCAGATTGTTCATTTTCACTGCGGCGGAATCGATGGTTTTCTTTCCGGTGGAAAGCAGGAGCTTTGCCATGAGTGTGTGGTTGTCATGGCAGGAGATGTACTGGATCAGCTGCTGGGGGTCGGTGGTATAATCGGTGACGGCACGGAAATTTTCCGCCAGCTGTTGTCCCTTGTCGGAATTTCCGGAAACAAAGCCGGTGCCGCTGCCGTTATAGCCGCCCATGGCATCCCGGATCCGGTCGTTAAAATAAGCCATGTGGGGGGTCAGCTTGGCATTGGCCTGGGTTGCCATTTGGGTGCCCGGCTCTACTGCGCCGCCTAAGGTCCAGCCCTCACCGTAGAAGATCACATCCGGGCGGAGCTTATGTACCTGGTCCACCAGAGTGTTCACGGTGTCCACATCCAAAAGACCGATCAAATCAAAGCGGAAGCCGTCAATATGGTATTCCTGGGTCCAATATAAAACGGAATCAATGATGTATTTGCGGACCATTTCCCGTTCGCTGGCGGTGTCGTTGCCGCAGCCGGAGCTGTTGGAGTAGCTGCCGTCATCGTATTTCCGGGAGAAATAGCCGGGGACAATCTGGTTGAAGCAGAAATCCTCTGCGTCGTAAACATGGTTATACACCACATCCATGACCACGCTGATGCCGCTTTCGTGGAGGGCGGACACCATTTGCTTCATTTCTTCCACACGGACCTGACCGTTGTAGGGATCGGTGGAGTAAGAGCCCTCGGGGGTGTTGTAGTTTTGAGGGTCGTAGCCCCAGTTGAAGCTGTCGCACCTGGTCTCGTCCACAGAGCCATAATCATAAATGGGCAGCAGGTGCAGGTGGGTGATGCCCAGGCTTTGCAGGTAATCCAGGCCGGTGGCGGTTTTGCCGTCGGGAGCGGTGGTGCCGTGCTGGGTCAGGCCCAGGAATTTGCCCTGCCATTGGTCCTTTACGCCGGAGGAATCGTCAATGGAGAAATCCCGCACATGCAGCTCGTAAAGGATGGCATCGGTGTAGGAGGTGATGGGGTTGGGGTTGGTGTCCAGCGCCCAGTTGCCCGGGTCGGTGGCATCCAGGTTCAAAACCATGCCCCGCTGCCCGTTCACACCGGTGGTGCGGGCGTAGGGGTCGCAGGCCTCCACGGTGTTGCCGTCCACGGTCACCAGGTAGGTATAGTATACCCCGTTTAGATCGCCGCTGACAGTCTGCACCCAGGTGCCGTTTACATCTGCGGTCATGGGGTAAGTGCCCAGCTCCTTGGCTCCGGACTCGCCGTCGCTGCCGGTGGCGTAAAGCTTAACAGAAACCGCCTTTGCGGTGGGTGCCCACACCCGGAAGGTGGTGGCGGCTTCTGCCCAGGTTGCGCCCAGATCGTTGCCGTTATAGGTGAATTCCGCGGCAAAACGGTGGGTAGCATAGGCGGGGGTGTAGTCGATAGCATAATCATAGCCGTCAAATTTCACCTTGTAGTTATACAAGTCCCCAAGGGGAATTTGCCGGTCCAGGGTGACGGTGTAGGTGCTGCCCACGGAGGTCACGCTTGCGATGGAAGCGCCGCCGGTGACGGTCAGCTCATTTGTGCTGCCCAGCAGCCGGGTGGTGGTGACGGTGAGTTTGTTGCCGGATTCGTAATCGAATTTTACGGAAGAAATTTTGTTTCTCTGCACCACATCCGTGTCCAGCACCCGCACAACGCTGAAATCTCCCGCGTTCACATAGCAATGGACTGTGCCGGAGACAATATCACTCAGATCCACCTTCCGTTCGCCAAATTCCTGGCTTTCCCAGGCGTTTTCAGCGGTGGAATGGCGGAGAATGTAGTAAACCGCGTGGGTGCTGCGTCCGGGAACCTTCACGGTGGCGGTCATGTGGCCGTCCTCGTTTTTCAGGTCATATTGCCCGGAGGGGAAGGTCAAGCCCCAAAGCCAGGCGTTCCAGCCGGAGTAGCTGCCGTCGGGACGGGCGTAGTGGATTTTTACGGTGATCTCGTTGGTGTCCACCGCGTTGGGGTCCAGGACGATAAAGGCGCTGTTTTGGTTGCTGTCACTGCCTGCCATGATCCAGGGGTTCACCGGGTCTGTGATCCAATCGCTGCCCACGATGAATTTATAGGTGTGGATGCCGGGGGCGATGCCCGTTACGGTGGTGCTCCACACGCCATAAGCGTTCTTGGTCATGGATACTTGCGTCCAATTGTTAAAAGAGCCTGCCAGCTTCACAGAGGAGGCGGAAGCATTCTTGTATGCAAAGGTTACGGAGGTGCCGTTAACCACGGGGCTTTGCGCTACAGCTTCCGCAGAGGTGAGAATATCGCAGTTGTACTTGGTGTTGGCGGTATCCTCATCTGCATATTCGCCTGTGGGTTGGATCCAACGCTCCACAGAGCCGGATTTCAGCTGGGAGTAGGGGATGGACAGGTCTACGGTCTGCTGCCCGTTGCCCCCATTGTTAAAAATGAAGTTCAGGCTTTCACCGCCGGGAATTTGGGCGGTATAGGTGACGGTGTAAAGGCCCTTGTCGTCCGTGCCCATGACCGTGCCGGGCCAGTTACCCAGGGTGGCGTTGCCCGCGGCGTCCCAGCCGTAGGCATACACACTGCCCCAGCTGAAGCTGTCGGCAAAGTGCAGGGTCACCTGGCAGGTGATATCCTCCTGCACCGGGGGCGTGTATTTGCTCCATTTGCCGTCCGTTTCGCCCCAACCGGTGACGGTGTAGCAGTTATTGCCGTTGGTGGGGATGGTTAAATCACCGGTTTGATTCCATTTGTTGTCCCAGCTGAGATTGCCGGTGGTGTCCAGGCGGACGAAGATCAGATTGGAATAACCGGCGGGGATAACCGCTTCATATTTGCTGTCGGTAGAGGCGGTCATGGCTGCCCAGTTGCTGGAACTGTTATTCCAGTAATAAACAGCAAATTTTGCCCCGTCTACCTCCCAGGGACCGGGATTTAAATATAAAGTGGTGCCGCTTGCGGCAAAGGCAATGGCTGGGAGCAAGCCCAAAACCATCACAAAGGCCAAAAGCAAACACAAAAGCTGTTTGGTGTTACGATTCATAAACAAACCTCCGGATATGCATAAATATACACAATAATTATACTATAAATCCCTCTGTTTGACAATTCACACATAAGACAAAATGTGTATGCATGGATTGGGCAAAATGGCAAATCTTAATTTAGCGGTTTGTCAGATGATGCGCCGCACCCTTGGCTCCCCTTGTCAGGGGAGCTGGCATTGGCGATTTTAGCCAATGCCTGAGGGGTAGTCATTGCAAACTTTTCTCTCCCTCAGTCAATTGCCTCAAATCGGCAATTGACAGCTCCCTCATCAGAGGGAGCCTTAGTTCGCTAAATTAGAATTGGCCAGCACAACGAAAAGCCGCCGGTGACCGGCGGCTTTTATTATGGGATTGGGGATTATTCGGCAATGGCAATATTGACCAGATTCCATCTGGAGATCAGATCAGCATGCTGTACCATCAGGCCGGTTACGGCCTCTTGCTGCTCAGCAGAGTAATTGCTCCAGTTGGCATCCACGGTCTGGATGGTGTCTTTCATGGTGGTGGTTTCCATGTTGGACCATCCGGGCGCGGCATCGCCGAAGTTCACAAAGGCATAGGCGTTAATGTTCATTTCACCGCCGTCGCAGGCCAGAATGTTCTTCAGACGCAGGGTAAACACACCGTCGGTGGGAGCGCCGTCTTTTTCACAGATGACAGCATCGCGGTCTTCAACGCTCATTTCAAAGCCGAAGCTGGTGATGGCGTTCATAACTGCGGAGTTACCAATAACGGCGGCCTTGAAGCCCAGAGCATCCTTGCCGGGCTGCAGGCTGATGTGGGTGATTTCAATACTATAGCTATGGAAAGCATAGCCGTCGTCCTCGGGCAGCATCACATAGCCGCCCAGACTATCACATTCTGCGCCGTTAACGACCAGCTTGCCCCATTCGGTGGCGTTGGGGTCGATGGTCGCGCTGTCCTGCGCATAGATAAAGGCACTGGAGGATTTGAAGTTCAATGTGGCATCGTGACCGTTCAAATCCAGATTGAAGGTATGCTCTTCGTACAGATCATCAGCCACCACATCCTGCAGCAGCGTGATCACATAACTGTCATCGATTGTGGCAGTTGCGGAGCAAGCGGATGTGAAGGAGTAGTACACGCCCATACCGTAGATCTCCGCAACGGGCGCGGAGGTGGCAAATACGCTGTTGCCATCGGGGGACAAGCCGGCAGGGTTGTTCGGGTCATTGATATAGTGGCCATCCACAACGATCATGTACTCAAAGATGCCATCATAAGGAAGTTGGATGGTCACAGACCAGGTGCCGTCATCCTGCTGGGTCAAGGGATAGGCAGTTTTCCAGTAGTCCATGGAGCCGTATACTTTTACGGTAGTGGCCTGGTAGCACCAGTAGTTGATGGTGACGGTGCCGTTTTCCACAATGGGGCTGCTGACTTGGGGGGCCTCCGGACAGGTGAACCATTGACCTGCCCAGGGATTCTGGAAGCTGTCTTTGTCCCATGCGTTATCGTCCATGAGGAACAGGTCGGTGCCATCGGTGGGGATGGGGATATCGGTGGACTGGCTCCACTTGGCATCCCAGCTGAGTTCGGCAGCGGCAGGATCCATGCGGCAGAAGATCACAGAAGTTATATTCTCGGGAACAGCGGCTTCATAAACGCCGTCACCATTGCTGTCGATCATGCTTACCCAGGTGTCTTCTCCATCGGTATTGTAGAAGTATGCAGCAAAAGCAGCATAGTCGCTATTCCAGTTAAAGTTGGGCAGCAGGTAAATGATTTCGGGATACTCGGGATCCGTGGGGTCCCTAGGCAGCTCGGGCACGGGCTCTGCGCCTTCGGTGATGGTGAAGAGACTGTTGCCGGTGGCGGCTATCTTGCCATTCTTGGGGCCTTTCAGACATGCATTGTCCACAACGATCTTATACTCATAATTGCCGTTGGTGGGTACATCCACGGTGACGGACC
>JAZNSR010000066.1:0-6538 GCA_045591335.1 Faecousia sp. | reverse complement strand
TCGAGTGTATGGTTCCTTTCTTCTTAGTATTTGAAAGCCGCAAACCCAAGGCGAGAGAACTGGTGACCATAGCAGTTCTTTGTGCCATCGGAGTGGCTGGACGGTCTGCGTTCTTTATGCTACCACAGTTCAAGCCGGTGCTGGCTTTGGTCATTATCTCAGGTGTTGCCTTTGGCGGTGAGACCGGCTTCCTGGTGGGTGCTGTGACCATGATGGTGTCAAATGTCTTGTTCTCCCAAGGCCCCTGGATGCCCTGGCAGATGTTCAGCATGGGCATTATTGGCTTCTTGGCAGGTGTGTTGTTCCGTAAGGGTCTCCTGCGCCGCAGCCGGGGAAGCCTTGCCACCTTTGGCGCATTTGCGGCAGTGATCATATACGGCGGCATTATGAACCCCGCTGCTGCACTGATGTACAACTCTCAAACGCTAAACTGGGAAATGCTGAAGGCCTATTATGTGTCCGGTCTCCCTATGGACCTGATCCACGCAGCCGCAACGGTGATCTTCATCCTCGTTGCCGCCGAACCCATGTTGGAAAAACTGGACCGCATTAAGGTTAAGTATGGATTGGTAGAATAATTCAACAAGGCCTTATCACCTGTTTATAATGTATGAGAGTTACCCTTATTTTTTTCTTTATGGGAGTGATACAAGGTGGTAAACAGCGGTTGCATATGGTGCTTAAAAGTTCAGTGAACATATATACTAATCACTAAAAAGCTAACTTTTGTTAAAGAAATGTTTTGCCCAATCGAATTCAAGTCCCGCCTCGCGCACCAAAGAGACAGTCGAAAGGCTGTCTCTTTTTTTGTTCGTAGGTGGCGGGTTTTTCGCCTCTTTTCTTGCCGAAAAGGCCAAATTTCCATATTATTTGTGGCTTTTTCCTGTGACAGTTTTTATCCGTTAGTATATTTGCAAATTATTCCTTGATTTTTAATGGATCAAGGGGCATAATTGTAGTTATGACAGAAAGGGGAATGTGCCATGAATTTCAAGATATGTCGATTAACCAGCGCTGTGCTTGTTCTAATATGTTTGCTGTGTTTTGTGCCTGTTGGCGTTTTGGCAGATACTGCGCAGATACCAGAAGGCACTGAAATTGCTGCAGCGGATGATTCTCAGAATCGAGTTGTTTATCCCAGAGAACCCATTCAGGGCATTGAAATTAATGAGTCTATTTACTCGGAAGAGGATTCTAAACTTTCCGGGAAGCCTGCGGTCAAAGGAAATAGTAATGTTTCTTATTATGGCAGAAACGCTTTGCAGGCGCTGCCCAAGGGCGCAAACTATGTGAAGGCTTATGATGCGCTTGTGGCGAATTCTTACCGTGCTTTCACAGAGTGTGATAATGAGCGTGTCAGAACAGATATTGAAGAATATGGCCCCTTTACATTAGAAGAAACTAAGATGCTGATGTATGTTCTGCGGCAGGATCATCCGGAATTTTTCTTTTTTGATAATATATATTATTATATTCAAAATCCCAGCGGTGTGATTGCTCTTGAACAGGTTGCACTATGGACAGGAGAATCCAGGAAAGATGCAGTAGCGGCGGTTGAGGCCGTAGTTGATGAAATTTTATCCGGCCTTACGGATGCTATGACGGATTATGAAAAGGCACTGTATCTCCATGATACCTTGGCTGCTCGTATATACTATGATTATAGTGACAATGCGCATAATTTGTATGGTGCGCTTGTGGAGGGAGTAGCTGTTTGCGAGGGTTATACTGAGGCTTATCAGTATTTGCTCCAAAAGGCTGGTATCCAAAGCTATGCAGCTTATGGAACCGGTAACGGCGGCGCCCATTCATGGAACTATGTGCTCATAGATGGGGAATTTTACCATGTGGACCTCACCTGGAATGACCAGGGAGAGAAGCTGTATCATGCATATTTCGGATTGACAGATGCTAAGATGCTGGAGGATCATCAGCTGGATGCAGTGGTTTATGACTTGCCCGTCTGCGATGCAGTGGAAGGTTTTTATTTTCATGATAAGCCAGAGTTTATGGATACATACACTGTGGACTCTTTGGCAACTATTTTTCTGGAAAATGATTTGAAGCCGCATTTATATATTCCCGGGGATTGGGATACATTTAATAATTGGCTTATGGATAATATTGGATTGATCTCATATAAGGCCGGCATTTACGGCGGCTTTTCTTTTTCCCGTGGATGGTTGCAAGATGAAATGGTCGTACAGATCATAACTGATTATGTGGCAGTGGTGGTTTCCAATGACGGTGAAGCTACCTGGTATTCGACGGTTCAGGAAGCGGCAAATGCCTGCACAGCCGGTGAACATGTACGGCTGGTTAAAGATGTGAAAGAGAATCTTACATTGAGCCAAGATTTATATATTGATCTGAACGGACATGAAATGTTTGGTACTATGTCCGCTAATGGACATAAGGTTTTTGGCATGGATACGGAAACTGATGCGTATTATAGTGTTGACCCGGGCTGTTTTATTTATAAAGACCGTGCAGGAAATGCTATTGAACCTGAAAAGTATATGCAATCAGACAATATGAAGTACTATATGTGCGTTGCCACTGAAAAAGGCTTTACCTTCCACCGTTATTATGCCGGCATTACAAAGGCCAGTCTTGTGCCGAATGTGACGGGATTTGGATATAAAGCTGAATTCTGTGGTGATGCAGTTGTGCGGCAGCAGGTGGAATCCATGGGTTATGATCTGTGGTTTACAGAGGACTATGTGGTGCACCGGAATGTAAAAGGATTTAAAAACAGCTTGACCTTACGCCTGCGGGATTTTATCGTAGAAACATATGGTCAAATTCCGGTCAACGCCACAGTTAGCCTTACGCTGAACGATGGCAGTGTTATTGAAAGCGGGATCGTTTCTATGAGCATGCGCCAAATGCTGGAGCAGGTAAATGGGCAATATGCTATGCTTACCTCCGCGCAAAAAGCTGCGGTTAAGGCCATGGTGCAAAAATATCCTATAATCAAAAATTGGAATACTGCAAATTTATATGTGTAAGCAAAAAGAGTCGCCGTTTCATCGGTGACTCTTTTTGTTTTATGCGGTTAGTGGCACAGGGCGTTTTTGTGTAGCGCATGTTATTATATGGGAAAAATTGGATTATTTTGCTTGCATAAATGAGGCTGAAACGGTATGATATAGGCATGATGAAGGGGAGGGGATTTAAACCTATGATTTATAAAACAGAGCATCCCAATCCGCAGTTTATGCGTGAAAACTGGATCTGCCTGAACGGACTGTGGCAGTTTGAAATTGACCACGGGAACAGCGGGGAAAGCAGAAAATTATTTGAAGCAGATCAGAACTTTTCTCAGCAGATTCAGGTGCCCTTTTGTCCGGAGAGTAAGCTTTCTGGGATTGAATATACGGATTTTATGTCCTCTGTATGGTATAAGCGAAGTATCTTCATAACCGATGCACAGCTGAAGGGGCGTGTACTGTTGCACTTTGGCGCTGTGGATTATGAGGCTACAGTTTATGTCAATGGGCAGCGCTGTGGCAATCACAGAGGCGGATATGTTTCTTTCCAGGTTGATATTACAGACGCATTGCATATGGGGGAAAACACCGTTACAGTTCATGCGGTGGACGATACAAAAAACGGGCGTGTTCCCTCCGGTAAGCAGAGCGACCGTTATGCGTCCTATGGCTGTTTTTATACCAGAACTACCGGTATTTGGCAGACTGTGTGGATGGAGTTTGTGCCTTGCACTCATATTTGCAGCATAAAATATGTAACAGATATTGAAAACAGTGTTCTGCATTTGACCGCTCAGGTAAATGGAACCGGGGAATTCAAGGCGGAGGCCTTTTATGAAGGCCGCCTTGTTGGCGGTGCAGATGTTCGTACGCAGGGCGGAATTGTCAATCTGGATATTTCTTTGGACGAACTGCATTTGTGGGAAGTTGGGCATGGCAGATTGTATGACCTGCAGCTGACTTATGGGGAGGATAAGGTCTCCAGTTATTTTGGCATGCGGTCCGTGCGGCTGGATGGATATCGTTTTTTGATCAATGAAAAGTCCGTGTTTCAGCGTTTGATTCTGGATCAGGGCTTTTATCCCGACGGTATTTATACGGCACCCACGGATGAAGATTTGATTGGCGATATTCAGCGTTCTATGGAAATGGGCTTTAATGGCGCCAGACTTCACGAAAAGGTTTTTGAAAAGCGTTTTTTGTACCATTGCGACCGGATGGGCTATATAGTTTGGGGTGAGTATCCCAACTGGGGCTTGGATCATTCAGATCCTCAGTGCATTTACAATGTGCTGCCAGAATGGTTGGAGGAATTGGAAAGAGATTATAATCATCCTTCTATTGTTGGATGGTGTCCTTTTAATGAGACCTGGGACTGTGACGGCAGAAAACAGTATGACAGTATGCTTTCTTTGGTGTATTTGACCACCAAGGCTCTGGACCCCACCAGACCTTGTATTGACACCAGCGGCAATTTCCATGTATTAACAGATATTTTTGATGTCCATAATTACGCCCAGGACCCCGAAGAACTGAAAAATGCGTATGAAACTCTGCCGGATAGCATTCAGGATCGGCATGAATGCCGGCAGAAATATCAAAAGGGACAGCCTATTTTCGTCAGTGAGTATGGCGGTATTGCCTGGAGCGAAGATCCCTCCGGTTGGGGATATGGCAACGCACCGGCCTCCCGGGAGGAATTTTTGAAGCGTTTCAGGGATTTGACTGATGTGCTGTTGGATAATCCGTATATGTTTGGATTCTGCTATACACAGCTGACTGATGTGGAGCAGGAGCAAAACGGCTTGTATACTTATGGCCGGGTGGCAAAATTCGATCCGGCGGTCATCCGCCCCATTGTGTCCCGTAAAGCGGCAATTGAGGAATAGGGGAGTGAGCATGAAGAATCAATTTGGCAATCCCATAATGCCTGGAGCAGACCCTTTTGTGCTGCTTCATGATGGGATGTATTACATGTATTGCACCATGGAAAATGCCCAGCCCTTGGTGGGGCATAACAATTTCCCCACAGCAGAAGGAAAGCAGGACGGTTATCATGTATATCAATCGGATGATTTGCTGACTTGGGAAGATAAGGGCTTTTGCCTGAAGTCCCAGGATGTAATGGGGAATAAGTGGTTTTGGGCACCGGAGGTGCTGTATAGAAACGGAAAGTTTTATATGGTTTATTCCTCAGAAGAGCATTTGGGCATTGCTGTGGCGGATAGTCCGTTGGGACCTTTTCGCCAGGAGAAAAAACAGTGGCTTTTTGAAGAGAATGCCATTGACGGGCATTTCTTTGTGGATGATGACGGCACGGTATATCTTTATTATGTAAAATTCACCAATGGAAATGTAATTTTTGTGGCGAAGATGGCAGAGGATCTTTTGCATGTGGATACCTTCTATCCGCGCCCGCTGATTCAGGCGGAAGCGCCTTGGGAAACGGTTGACTGCCTTGTGGCAGAAGGACCGTTTGTGCTGAAGCATAAGGGCTTGTATTATTTGACCTATTCCTGCAATCATACCCGCTGCCAGAATTATGCCGTAGGCGTTGCGGTATCTTCAAGCCCTGTTGGTCCTTTTGCTAAATCCAAAAAGAATCCGATTTTACATAGAAATGATAAGTTCTGCGGGGTGGGCCACCATAGCTTTATCACCTCTAAGGACGGAAAAACGCTGATTTGCTCCTATCATTGCCACAATAGTTTGGATATATTTAAGCCCAGGAGATTTTGCTTGAATACAGCAGAATTTGTGCCCGGCGAAGATGGAATGGATGATCTGATCATTCATGGGCCGCAATAAAACATAAAAAAGCCATTGTGTAAATGGTGAAATAGGTTGCAATTGGTATAATATTGAGTTAAAATGGGATTATCCCAAATTATATTTTTAAGGAGATGACCGGTGTGAAAAGTTTGTTCAGACGCGTACTTTCTTTGGCGCTGGTGCTGATGTTGGTGGCTTCTATGCTGCCTGCAGCATTCGCCCAGGAAGTAGCCCCCAATTCCGAGCCCGTGGTGCTGACGGATGAGGATTATGCCTCTGCGGATGCCATCTTTGCCAAGATCGACAAGATGGAAGATGCTCACGCCACCAAAAATGCCACAGAAACTGAGCTTGCAGATCAAGCTGCGGCTTTGGTTATGGCATCTGAGGGCTATGTAGAAGGCTCTTTGGAGCGCAACGGCAATAGCTTTACTTGGTGGACCGAGGAGGGCGTTCGCTGCATCTACAACCCCTATATGCGGGAGAAGTATGAGAATATGAAAGCTCCCGCCAATGCTGAGCCTTCCGGCATCTACAATGAGCCTAAGGCCACTAAGGGCGGCTGGCCCAGCGGCAATCAGGTCTACCTGATCGCTCCCTACTACGGCATTGATGACAGCTTCACCGATCAGTACAAGAACGAAGCCACCTCCATCGCCAAGGCCATTGGCGATACCGACGGCTACACCCTGTACACCGGTAGTTCCGTTTCCGTAGATAATGTCGCTGATGCCATGGAAAACGGTGCAGTCGTCATTTTTGACTCCCACGGC
>JAZNSR010000065.1:0-5208 GCA_045591335.1 Faecousia sp. | reverse complement strand
CAATTGTCTTCCTAAGACCGCTTGGCCTCCGACTTTGGCGGGCAGTTTCAGATCCCCTGCCAGCAAGCCCTCCCAGCCGAAAAAGCTGGGAATATAAGGCTCCATACGCACAGGCTCTGCATCCACGCCCACCATAAGATGATTCATGGTGGTATTTGCGCCTACGGTCAGCCGCAGAATACTTCTGGCGCTGATGTCCGCAGTTTTGCACAAATTGGCAATGATTGGGCTCAAGGTTTCTTTAATTATGGCATCCTGCAGCTTTTTCTTGCCGCCGGGCCTGCCCTGCTCAATGATCCGGTTGATCACATCCGCGCCGTAGCGGATCTGCCCATTGCCGGAAGAACCCTTTGCCAATAGCTTGCCGGATTCCATATCCGTCAGAACCATGGTCACAGTAGTAGTGCCGATATCAATGGCGCAGGCCACCAAACGGGTATCCTCCGGGGCGCAAATCTCCATACAACGGAAAGTATCACCGGAAAGCTGACCTTTTACACAGACAGTAAAATCATTTTCCCGCAAAGTGGAAGCCAGCTTGACCATGACCCCAAAGGGGACATGGACCTGCTCCACCCCCAACTGGGCCTGGATAGCCCATTGCAGCCGCTCCACATCCGGCATGGTATCGTCCAGAGTAGGCGCATCCATGGAGAGCACCACTGCACGATAATTATTTTCAAAAGTAATACCGGATGCTTTCAAACCCGCCATGGTATTTTCAAAAATAGCCAGTTCCTTGGGGCTGCTCAAATCCGCAGTTTTCATCCGAGACTGATATGCGCTGGCAATATCCGGCACTTCCACGGTGCAGTCGCCCACCACCTTAGAATTGCAGGAAAGCCGCCAGCCTTCTTTATACTCTTCGTCGGTGATATGCCGGGAGAGAATGGATTCCAATTCCCCCTCTATCAGCTTGACCTTGCACTTACCGCAGGATCCATTGCCGGAGCAGGGGGCATCAATAGCCACATTGGCCCGCCGCGCCAGCTCCAGCAGGTTATCACCGGCGTTACATTCAATACTAACCGGGCTTCCGCCCACAATTTGGAAGGTTACTTTCATGTAAAATTTCCCTTTCAATGTAAACGATTATCATATACTTGCCTCCCTCTTACGAGGGAGGCAAGGCGATATATTTCTACGAAATGCGATATAATCTTCGATTGCGATATAGGCTCACTTTGTTCGCCTGCGATATGATATTGCTCCCTTACGCCTCGCAGGGCATATCGCGTGCAACGCACATATCGCATCCCTAAAGGATATATCGCTGCTCCCGCCAGGGAGCAATATCGCTGTAAACAGCCTTGCTGTTTACATCAGAGGTTCCATGGAAAGAACAGGGTGATTCTTTTCAGTGAGCCATGCGTAGAGCTCTTCGCAATCGGAGGTAATGGTCTCGTCAGCGATCATATCCACAAAGTTGTCGATTCCCAGCAGTTCCTTGGCGGTGGCATTCAAACGCTCTGCCACATCGTCCTTCAGTTCCTTAGGCATCCATACGATTCTGCCAATACCACCCTCTGCGGAAACGAACTTCTTGGAAGCGATGAAATGACGGCCATGGCCCATATAGCCGGGGGTCTGCACGCCGCCGCCGGTACAGGAGGCCAACTCACCGAAGGTCATACCGGCAGGGGTCATGCCCTTGAACTCACGGTTGACCACGATCACACCGTTGGACACAGGCTCAATGCCGCAAATACACTCAAAGCAGCCGCAGGAGGTCATGGGATCTTCCAAAATGGAGTACAAGGTCACATTTTCCACTGCGCCATGGGTGGCCTCAGCGATCATGCGGTTAACTTCCTCATAACGGCCGGTACGCTCATCGATCAGGCCCTTCTTCTCGATGGGCTGGCAAGGACCGTTGGGATCCAGCTCATTGGTGGCCTTGGCATCCAGCCAGCTCACCGCACCGCACAGACCCAAACGCTCGGGAGTGACCACGCAGCAATGGGCAGGAGCAAAGGACTGGCACAGAATGCAGGTATAGTAACGGTCCACGGACTCGTCGGTCATGGAAGCCAAACGGTCATCACGCTGGATGTAACGGGGCATAGCGATCTCATCGCGGAACTTGCCTGCTTCCACAGAATCAGTAATCAAGGTAATCTGGCACTTGTCAACAACTGCGTCGAACTCGTCCATGATCATCACATACAGCACCTCAGCAAAATGCTTTACGCTCAGACCTGCCTCAAAAGCCGCATTGTTCACACGGACACGGACCTGGTTACGCTGACCGGTGTGCATAACGCCTTCCATGTAGTTAAACCAGGAATGGAATTTACGCTCGATAACGGATTCAAAGTCCACCTGCATCTTCTTGCCGGCAACCTCCACGAAGGTAGCCAAAGCCAGATCCTTGGCATCATTCAGGTCGGGACCGATCACAGTGATCTTATGATCTTCCACCTCGTTCAGATCCCGCATGATCACCAACTCAGCGGTGGGATTCTTAGAGGACCAGAACTCATTGTGCATATCTGCCTTACGAATGATCTCGCCCTCAAAGGCAGCGGCAAAGGCTACGGGAATGGGCAGTTCTTTGACCTTGATCTTAATGTTACGCAGCTCCAGAGACTTCTTCACCGTATCTGCATGGTCGCATACGGATTCCAAAGCACCGGGAACCTGGTTTTCGCCCAGGTCGATATCCACAATCACGGGGAAGCCCAGAGCGATAGCACCTGCGCCGGCAGATACCACCACTGCGTCAATAGCACCAAAGGTGTTGACGAATGCAGGCACACGCTCCTTGGTGTAGGTCAACAAACCACCCAGATCACCGGGCTGCACATTGCCGAAAATCAAAGCTGCACGGACGGCAACGGTTACCACATGGATCACAGAAGTCACATCATGGCCCAGGGGGATCACACGGAACTCCAGACCCATCTTTACGCCGCCCTCAGCGCACTGCTCGATCACATCGCCAACCATGAAGGTCATAATGCCCTTGGACTGATAATCCTTGACCACATTGACCACATCAGCGGCATTTTCTGCCTTGCCCAGCACTACGGCAACGCCGGGGATATCACCGGTAACCAGGGGAACACCCAAAGAACGGATAATGGGGTCGGGCACAAAGCCGATGCCGGATTCATTGGCATAGGGGTCGCCGCTCTCCACATATTTCAAACCTTCGATGATCTCAGCACCCACAGCAGTGGCAAGGCCTGCGTTCAGTGCCTGGCCCAAATCCTCCTGGTTGGTGATCAGGCTCTTCAGCACACCCACGCAGGCAGGCAGATCGCCCAAAGTTTTGACCTTTACACCGGTGGCGGCATAAATGGTGGGGAAGCAGTAAGCGGTATCCGGGAAGGCTACCTCTTTATCTGCGCCGTACTTGGCGATGGCATCGTTTACAGCGCCCTCTACCAGGCCCGCAACCGCATTGCTACCGCCATAGATCAGATCGGTTAATACACTCATGTTTCATTCCTCCTGAAAATTAATTTGGAGATTTATATAAAGCCTTATGGCTGAATATACGAAGTTATTTATTTTTTCGGCTCCAATTTCGTCTGTGACCCCAGATAATAATAAAGCCGAAAATCACAGTGGCCAACACCGTAAACCCACCGAGCACCGCAGCTCCTAAGTGGTTTTCATCCTGCAAAAAGGAAATCGTAGGCCATAAAAGAAATCCATCAAAAATCAAGGCTAAGACAGAGTAGAAACAAGTCAACGCCCATTTGCGTTTCCGGGTATTTTTAATAGAACTGAAAATGTCCTCAAGCAAAGTACCGAGTATTTCCACAATTGCCTCGATGATACTATCCATCTTCAAAAGCACTTCCTTCCACAACCGCACAGGTTTCTTCTCTGCCGTCAGAAAGATTAAAATCCAAAGGGCCGTAGTACTTACAGACGAAACGGATATTCTCTTCTTTTGGGGAAACATGGATCAGCTTGCCCATATTACGAAATCGGAATGTTTTATCTTTATACTTGCGTTTTGAGCCGCCGGGCTTCAGCAATACCAAGTCATTGAATCTGGCATACCGACCCATGCTCCATAAAACTCCTGCCTGCTCAATGCTGTTCCATGCATACACCTTTGTTTTAAAAAGCACACGGCAGTGTACACCGTCCTCTTTCAAGATAATAACAGGCACAGTATACAAAACGCTGTATATAAGCAATGTCCAGCAGACCGATAACAGCAAAAGCATATACCAGCCCTGACCAATAACTCCCTCCGACAACATAGCAACCGAGAGCAGCAACACCATCACCTGCATATATCCCCATACTCCGAATATGATGATGCGTCCAAACTTATCATTACTGTTCATGTCAGAAGATTTCATTGTTTCCTCCATTATTGGTGGCAAAAATGCAAAGTGGCTGGGAGGGAGCTTCCCTCCCAGCCATAAACGCGGGGATATTTTGAGCGATATACTCGCTACGCTCGTGCGATATATTTTCTACCGCAAATGCGATATAATTTGGGCAAGCCCAAATTGCAATATAGGCTCACTTTGTTCGCCTGTAAAACCTAGCGCTTACAGATCCAGGTAGGAATCGGAGTACAGAACATGGTTCTTGAAGATATCGCAGGACTTGATGGTCTCCATCAGGCGCAGGTCGTTGGGGTTGACGATAGCAGAGGTCAGACCCTGCATCATGCACATAGCGACCAGAGCGGAATCCATGATGGGACGCACATTCTTGGGTGCACCGTTGGAGTTGTTGGACAGACCGCCGGTGGACTTCAGGCCCTTTTCGGAGAACATCTTAATGGCCTCCAGGACTTCCATCTGCTTATCCTGCATGCCCTTAACAACCAGGAACAGGGGGTCGAACCACAGGTCGTCGGAGGACATACCCAGGCCCAGGCCACGCTCCAGCATGTTGTCGCAGTGCATCATACGCTCTTCGTTATCCTTGGCGATACCGTCAGCAGAACACAGAGCGATACAAATTGCATCGTTGGCAGCAGCCAGGTCGATTTAGCCGATACGGGAGCCGGCGACAGCAGAGTTGACGATGGGCTTGCCGTTGATGCGGTTATAAACCTTAATACCAGCCTCAATAGCCTTCATGTTGGCAGTATCCAGAGCCAGAGGAACATTGTCGAAGTTCTCCTGCAGCAGCTTAACAGCCCACATCATACGCTCGGGGCCGTCCTTCTCAGCAGGTCCGATGTTCACATCCAGGTAGGTAGCGCCAGCCTTGATCTGAGCAGCGGCG
>JAZNSR010000064.1:0-2020 GCA_045591335.1 Faecousia sp. | reverse complement strand
ACTCCTAAAACTGTTATTCAAGATGGCATTACTAATTATATTATGAATGGTGAAGCCATAGCAAATGGGCCGCGGATCCTTAATATAAACAAAAAACGCAATTGCAAAAGCAATGGCGTAATTTATCGCTATAATCAGACGGCTCGCTCCACCTTGTTGGAACGGAGGCATCTGGTACAAGCGTACACATGGCACGGAGTACCGTTCACAATGGCCTTGACCCGCTTCACATTGGGCTTCCAGGTACGGTTGGAACGTCTGTGGGAGTGGGAGACCTTAATACCAAAGGTAACGCCCTTGCCACAATAATCACACTTCGCCATTTGTTGCACCTCCTGTCCGTTGAGTAACTCATTCAGTCACGCTCTTACAAGCGCTAAGATATGATAACAGACATCCCGGAAAAAAGCAAGTCTTTTTTTGGAAAAATTTTTGTTTTTTCAAAATATTGTTGATATTCCCCGTGGGTGCGGCTATAATGAAAGCAAATTGAACGGAGGAGTGTGTGGTATGTTTGATATGTCCAGCGTTTTGCTGTCCACTTTGGTAGAAGAATTCTCCTTAGAGGTAGCTTACCGGGCATCGGATTATGATCAGATCCGGCTGACGGTGGAGGATGTAGCCCGTCCCGGCCTGCAGCTTTCCGGCTATTTTGACCATTTCGAGCCCATGCGCCTGCAGGTGCTTGGCAATGTGGAGTCCAGCTATTTGCAAAAGGTGGACAGTCAGCAGCGTGCTCTGATGTTTGACCGCTTGTTTGCTTATAAAGTCCCTGCGTTGCTTATCGCCCGTAATCTGGAGATCGACCCTCAATGCTTGCTTATGGCCCAAAAGCATAATATCACCCTGCTGCGTACCCATGAGGCCACCAGCACCATCGTTTCTGCCATTATTGCCTATTTGAAGGCAGCGTTGGCGCCCTGCGTCACCCGCCATGGCGTTTTGATGGAGATTTACGGCGAAGGCGTGCTGCTGATTGGCGAGAGCGGTATGGGTAAAAGCGAGACCGCTGTGGAGCTTGTCAAGCGCGGTCACCGTCTGATTGCGGATGATGCTGTGGAGATCCGCCGGGTTTCCGGCAGCTGCCTGATGGGCACTGCGCCGGAGCTGATCCGCAATTATGTGGAGCTGCGGGGCATTGGCATTATCAATGTGGCAAAGCTGTTTGGTATGGGTGCGGTTAAGGCAGAAAACGAGATCAATCTGGTGATCAATGTGGTGCCCTGGAAGAATCATGAGGTCTATGATCGCCTGGGCCTGGAAGATCAGCATATGGAAATTTTGGGCGTGAACATTCCCATGTATACCATCCCCGTGTCTCCCGGCCGTAACTTGGCGGTGATCATGGAGGTGGCGGCTATGAATAACCGTCAGCGGAAGATGGGCTATAATCCTGCTCTGGAGTTCACCCAGCAGATCGACCGTTATCATGAGCAGGCTGCGGAGAAAGTATAAATATGAAAGAAATAACCATTGGTCCCAACGATGCCGGTCAGCGGCTGGACCGTTTTCTTGCCAAGGCAGTGCCCTTGCTGCCTGCTTCTTTGGCGCAAAAGTATATCCGTATTAAGCGGATCAAGCTGGGCGGTGCCAGAGTGGAGCGGGATACCCGCTTGCAGGTGGGCGATGTGCTGCAGCTGTACATTAACGACGAGTTTTTTGATAAGCCCCGGGAGGATAATGCCTTTTTGACCGTGGCGACCCCGAAGCTGACCATTGTGTATGAGGACGAGAACATTTTGCTGGCGGATAAGCGCCCCGGCCTGGCAGTGCATCCTCATGACGGCGCGGAGTATGGCAGAACGCTGATCGACCATATTCAAGCCTATTTATACCAAAAAAGAGAATGGAGCCCCCGGGGGGAGAATGCCTTTGCCCCTGCCCTTTGCAACCGAATCGACCGAAACACCGGTGGTATCGTCATTGCGGCAAAAAATGCGGAGGCTCTGCGGATCTTGAATCAGAAGATCAAGGACAGGGAGCTGGACAAACGGTATTTAGCCATTGTGGAGGGCACACC
>JAZNSR010000063.1:0-2136 GCA_045591335.1 Faecousia sp. | reverse complement strand
GAGGTGCTGGTGAAGATCTACGCCGCTGCCCTGAACCGGGCAGACCTTCTGCAGCGAGAGGGTAAGTACCCTTCTCCTCCCGGCTGCCCGGAATGGATGGGTCTGGAGATCGCCGGCAAGATCGTAGCCTGCGGCAAGGATGTAACCGGCTGGCAGGTGGGAGATCGGGTCTGTGCGCTGCTGGGTGGCGGCGGTTATGCCGAATATGTGGCGGTGAAATATGATATGCTGATGCCGATCCCCAAGGGCCTTTCCATGGAGGAAGCCTCCGCACTGCCGGAGGCTTATGCCACTTCTTATTTGAATCTCTTTATCGAAGGACATCTGGAGGCCGGACAGACCGCCTACATCCCCGCCGGTGCCAGCGGTCTGGCATCCGTTGCCATCCCCATGGCAAAAGCCTTTGGCGCCAGAGTCATTACCTCCGTTCGGGTGTCTGAGCATGTGGAGCTGATCAAACCTCTGGGTGCGGATATCATCATTGACACCAATTTGCAAGAGCCGGAAGCGGTGCTGGAGCAGGAGGAGCGAAACGGCACACCCGTCAATGTGGCCATGGACTGCCTGACCGGCGACAGCCTGGGAAAGGGTCTGCCCTATATGGCCCGGGGCGGCTACTGGATCGTGATATCCACTCTGGCAGGCGTCGAAACCAATTTGCTGCTGCGCCCCTTGCTAACCAAGGGCCTGCACCTGGTAGGCAGCACCCTCCGCAGCCGCAAGCCGGAATACAAGGCTTACATCCTTTCCCAGCTGGTGGAAAAGGTGTGGCCCAAGATCGAAAGCGGTGCGATCAAGCCTTCTATTTACAAGGTGCTGCCCATCACCGAGGCAGAAGCTGCCCACGCCATTCTGGAGCGCAACGAAAATGTGGGTAAGGTGGTACTGCGTGTCTGTGATGAAGTATAAAAAGATATTATGGCTGGCACTGCTGACCATGCTGCTGTGGGGATCGCTGTTTCCTATGGTAAAGCTGGGCTTTGCTGCCTATCAGGTAAAGACAACGGCGGATATTTTGCTCTTTGCGGGCATCCGGTTCGTGATCGGCGGTATCGCCATCTGTATTTTTACCGCGGCGCGTGAGCCTGCGTCCTACAAGCCTGCCGGCAAAAACATATTGCCGGTGCTGCTTTCCGGGCTGTTTGCCATCGTGCTGCACTATAGCTGTACCTATGCGGGTCTGCAGCTGACCGACAGCTCCAAGACCGCTATTTTGAAGCAGGTAGGCGCTCTTTTCTATGTGTGCTTCTCCTTCCTGTTTATCCGAGAGGATAAGCCCTCGGTACGAAAAAATTTAGCGGCAGCGGTGGGCTTTTTAGGGATCATAGCCCTGAATATTTCTGACGGCGGTTTTACTTTTTCTCTGGGCGACGGGCTGATCCTGGGCGCGTCCTTCTGCACCGTGTTTTCCAATGTGATCAGCAAAAAGGTGTTTGCAAAAGTCAAGCCCGTGACGGCTACCGGCATCTCTCAGCTTTTTGGCGGCGCTGTACTGCTGGCGGTGGGGTTGCTTCTGGGGGGACGGGTGCAATTCCGACCGGACAGCTCCCTTTGGATCATGGTCTACATCTGCGTGGCGTCCGTTATCAGCTATTGTATCTGGTTTGGCATCGTCAAAAGCGGCGAGCTTTCCAAACTCTTTATCATCAAGTTTGCCGAGCCGGTGTTTGCCTGCCTGTTTGGTGCGCTGCTGCTGGGAGAAAATATTTTTAAGCTGCAATATCTGGCGGCATTCCTGCTCATCAGCGCCGGGATCCTGATCTCCCATAAAAAATAAAAGGAGGGCAATGCCCTCCTTTTTCACTGCAAATTCCAATTTAGCGGGCAAGTGCCCGCAGACAATTTCGCAGGATAGACGGTGCTTGTTGTTACGCATCCTGATCGTGCCCGAATCGTTATAGCTTCAAATCCCGATTTATAGAGCTGTTGTGGCGATGCACAATCCAAAGGCCCCCTTGTGTAAAGGGGGCTGTCAGCCGAACAGGCTGACTGGGGGATTGTACGAATTAGCAGCATTTACAATCCCTCCGACGAAAATCAAAGATTTTCGCCACCTGCGGGCCCCTTTTGTCTGCTTCGCAGACATTTCCCCCGCCACCGGGGGAATCTACCCTTTGCACAAGGGAGGCTTGGGTG
>JAZNSR010000062.1:0-60898 GCA_045591335.1 Faecousia sp. | reverse complement strand
GTCTTTCCGTCGGGGTTAAGCTTCATGTAAAATGCCTTGATCTCTTTCGGATAATCAGTGACGAAAACAGGCTTCTTAAAGACCTCCTCAGTCAGATAACGCTCGTGCTCCGTCTGCAGATCACTGCCCCAGTGAACCGGATACTGGAACTTGTCGTTGCACTTTTCCAAGATCTCGATCGCTTCGGTGTAAGTCACATGACCAAAATCGGAGTTCATCACGTGATTCAGCCGCTCCAGCAGACCCTTATCCACAAACTGGTTGAAGAATTCCATTTCCTCGGGGGCGTGCTCCAAAACATAAGAAATGATGTATTTGATCATATCCTCCGCCAGGCGCATATCGTCCTGCAGGTCTGCAAAGGCGATCTCCGGCTCGATCATCCAAAACTCGGAGGCGTGGCGGGTGGTGTTGGAGTTTTCTGCCCGGAAGGTGGGGCCGAAGGTGTAGATGTTCTTAAAGGCCATGGCGAAGGTCTCACCGTTGAGCTGACCGGAAACGGTCAGATTGGTGGGCTTGCCGTAGAAGTCCTGGGAGAAATCCACCTTGCCGTCCTCGGTCATGGGGATGTTGGCAAGGTCCAGGGTGGTCACCTGGAACATTTCGCCTGCGCCTTCGCAGTCAGAGCCGGTAATCAGGGGAGTGTGCACATACACAAAATCCCGCTCCTGGAAGAAACAGTGGATGGCGTGGGCGATCAGGCTGCGCACACGGAATACAGCCTGGAAGGTGTTGGTCCGGGGACGCAGATGGGTGATGGTGCGCAGGTATTCCATGGTGTGCCGCTTGGGCTGCAGGGGATAGTCGCCGGTGGAGGCGCCCTCAACTGTCACGGAGCTTGCCTGGATCTCAAAGGGCTGCTTGGAATCGGGGGTGGGCACCAAAGTACCCTTGACGATCAGCGCAGCGCCGATGTTGATTTTGGAGATCTCCTGGAAATTCTCGATGGAGTCGTTATACACCACCTGCACGGGGGTGAAATAAGTGCCGTCGTTCAGCACAATAAAACCGAATTGCTTGCTGGGGCGGCGATTGCGGACCCAGCCGCCGATCTCAATTTCTTTGCCCAGGTAAGCATCGGCGTTTTTGAATAATTCTCGAACGGAAATCAGTTCCATATCCATTCCCTCTCTTTGCCAGTAATATTCTAAAAGTATACGCCAAAACTGTGGATTTTACAAGGGCTTTTTTGAAAAAAGTGAAATAAACAAAAGAAACAGAACCCATTTAGGTTCTGTTTGTATATATGCATAATTGAGCGTTATGGTAAATTGTTTCATGAATCAATGCGGCATTTTCTATTTTAGTCACGAAAATCAAATATCTTGGCGGGTTTGATACACAAAGCCTCGCATATGGCGAATACCACATCCAAAGACACAGCACAGTCAGCAGTTTCGATTCGACTCATGTGGGTCCTGCTGATGTTAACCAATTCTGCCAGTTGGCTTTGGGAAATGCCCTTTTCCTTGCGGTAGTAAGCAATGTTCAGCCCTAAAAGTTTATATTTGTTATAATGCTGAGTTTGCATATTGTCACCTCTAATTAAGTATATCCCTTTCAGCCGTTAAAAGCGACAACACAAAATGTTATTTATGCAACTTGACAAGTTACAAAAATAGCTGTACACTATAATTGTATCGTTATATGGGTGAATATGCCTATTTAAGAGATTGAAAACAATGATGAGGTGAGGCAAATGAAGAAATCGACATTTAGAAAAATAGTGAGCTATTTGCTGACGATTGGTATGCTTTTGGGATCCGTTACAATTATGGCTGGTTGCAATCGGGAGGTTACAGAAGTGAAAGATGGACTGTCTGCTTACGAATTGGCAGTTCAGTATGGTTATGAGGGAACCGTTGAGCAGTGGCTGGAATCTCTGAATGGCAAGTCTGCTTATGAAATTGCAAAGGAAAATGGCTATAGCGGAACTGAGGAAGAATGGAGTGCGGCTATGTCTGCTTCTTCAGCGCAGGAGATGACGGGGATTTCTTCCGCAAAGTTTTCTGAAATCGGCGATTTGATTCTTACATTGTCCGATGGAACGGAATTGAATGTAGGCAAGGCTGTTGGTTCAAATGGTAAAGATGGAGTAAATGGCAAAGATGGTGTTAGTATTGTTAGCACCACCGTCAATGCGCAGGATCAGTTGGTAATTACTTATTCTAACGGCAAGATTGTCAATTTGGATAAATTGGTTGGGCTGAACGGCAAGGATGGCGTGGGTATTGCCAATTCTGAAATTAATGATGCTGGTGAACTGGTCGTTACATATACAAATGGACAACAGGCTAATTTAGGTTGTGTGACTGGTGAGAATGGCAAGGATGGCAAGGATGGCGTGGATGGTCTGCCTGGTAAGGATGGATCTGATGGTAAAGACGGTACTGATGGCATAAGCGTAGTGAAATCTGAGATTAATGGCAAAGGTGAACTTGTTATTACTTATTCTACCGGTGCCGTT
This sequence comes from Faecousia sp., assembly GCA_045591335.1. GTDB lineage: Bacteria > Bacillota > Clostridia > Oscillospirales > Oscillospiraceae > Faecousia. Next base: position 58,431 of record JAZNSR010000062.1, on the reverse strand, counting down.
GATAATTTGGGCGTTGTGATAGGTTTTGACGGTAAAGACGGTGCTGATGGTGAAAATGGTATTGATGGCAAAGACGGCATCGATGGTATCAATGGTACCGACGGCAAGGATGGTATTGGTATCCAAACCATTACAATCAGTGATGCCGGAGAGCTGCAGATCGTGCTTACTAGCGGTACGGTTATGAATCTGGGAAATATTAAGGGTGCAGACGGCAAAGACGGCACTGATGGCAAAGATGGCACTGATGGCAAAGATGGCGTGGATGGCCTGCCTGGTAAGGATGGTGCAGACGGTAAAAATGGCATTGATGGTGCACCCGGTAAGGATGGCATAGATGGCAAGGATGGTGCAGATGGCATAGGCATCAGCAGCGCTGCCATTAATGATGCCGGGGAATTGATTCTTAGTTTTTCCAATAATGAAAGCGTCAACTTGGGTCGCGTTGTAGGCAAAAACGGTACAGATGGCAAAGATGGTATTGATGGCATTAACGGTAAGGATGGCGTTAATGGACAAGATGGCGTTGGCATTGCCAATGTGACCATTGATGATATGGGCATTTTGACTGTGAAACTGACTAGTGGCACAGTGCTGAATCTTGGTAATGTTAAGGGCGCGGATGGTATTGGTATTAGCAAGTCTGAAATTAACGCAGACGGCGAGCTGGTGATTACCTATACAGACAATACACCTGTGAATTTGGGCAAGGTTGTTGGTCGTGATGGCGTTGACGGTGCCAAGGGCAAGGATGGCATAGGCATTGCAAGTGTAACGGTTATTGAAGGTGTACTGGAAATGACCTTGACCGATGGTACTTCCTTGAATTTGGGCAGTATTAGAGGTCCGCAAGGTGAAAAGGGCGATAAGGGTGACCCCGGTGCTCAGGGTGAAAAGGGTGAAACTGGTGCAACCGGTCCTCAGGGTCCCCAGGGCGAAGCTGGAGACAAGGGTGACAAAGGCGATAAAGGTGACAAGGGAGATACCGGCGCCACTGGCGCACAGGGCGTAGGCATTGCAAATGCTTATGTAAATAGTGAACTGCATTTGATCCTGGTGTTAACTGACGGCACAGAAATTGATGCTGGCTATGTTGGTGTGACTACCGGTGGTCAGACACCTCCTGTAGCTACAACTTACACTGTTATTTTTAAGGATTGGAATGGCGAAACATTAAAAACCGAAATCGTAGAGACTGGTAAGTCTGCTGTTGCACCTGCTGATCCTTCCAGAATCGGCTATGTCTTTGCCGGTTGGGATAAAGCGTTTACGAACATCACCTCTGATTTGGTTATAACCGCAACCTATACCCAAATCACCGATCCTACCATTGTGATTGGTAAGGCATCCGGTACTGTCGGTGATGAGATCGTAGTTATCTTTGATTTGGTTAACAGCCCTGAGCTGTATGCTATGAGTTTGAAGATTGCATTTGATGATACTGTATTGTCTTTGATTTCCGCAGAAAGCGGTGAAGCGATGGACAACTTCACCTACACTAACCCCAGTCGATTGAAGAATGGCAGTAATTTTATGTGGTTTGCAAACGATCCTGCTACTGCAAACGGCACGGTCCTGAAGTTGACTTTTAAGATCAATCAAGGTGCCGCGGCAGGTACTTATCCCATTACTATGACTTGTGATCCCAGCAATACCTATGACGCAAATGATAATGATGTAAATTTGAAGTTTGTTTACGGTGGCATTGTTGTTAACGGTTAATGTGCCACTCAATAAAAATAGTAAAGGAGAGAACGGAATGAAAAAAAGAATTATCTCATTGCTGTTGGCGGTGGTGCTGATAGTTTCTATGCTCCCAGGAACCATAGCATCTGTAGCTGCTACGGAAAGTACGGCAGTGCTGACAGTAGAAGAACCCTGGGCCAACCCCGGTGGTACGGTGGATGTTAATTTGGTAATCGCCGAAAACCCCGGTGTCCTTGGCGCTACACTGGTTGTGTCTTGGGATGAAAATCTGACTTTGGTTGCAGATGCATCCGGCGAGGCCTTTTCCCATATGACGTATACTGCGCCCAGTCGCTATACGGCAACTGGTACTAACTTTGTTTGGTTTGGTAATGAGGTTGGCAAACCGGTGGACGGTACTGTGCTGACCCTGACTTTTGAGGTTTCTGAATCGGCAGAGAATAATGAGATTTTGCCTGTTTGGGTTACTTATATGCCCGGTGATGTGGTGGATGGTAACGATAACGATGTGATCTTCAGTATCACCGATGGACATGTGCGTGTAATCACTTATCAGCCTGGCGATGTGAACGGAGATGCCCGTGTCAATTCCCGTGACCTGGTTCGGTTGAGCCAGTACATTTCTGATGGCAATAAGACCGACCCGGAAGGTTATAATGCTGAAGTGATTGCAGAAGCTTGCGATGTGAACGGTGATGGCAGAGTGAACGCCCGTGATTTGATCCGGTTGAGCCAGTATATCTCTGATGGCAGCCAGACAGATCCGGAAGGTTATAATGCGGCCTTGAAGCCTGCAAAGTTGCCTGAGTGTAAACATACAAATATGCAGGCAAATGCGGCGAAAGAGGCTGGGTGCATGGTGGAAGGCAACAACGCCTATTGGTACTGTGATGAATGTGCAAAGTACTTCAGCGATGCAGAGGCCACGACTGAAATCTCCTATGCAGATACTGTCATTGCCGCGACCGGTCATACAATAGTCGTTGATGAAGCAGTTGCGCCCAGTTATACCCAGACCGGCCTGACAGAAGGTTCTCACTGCTCTGCGTGCGGTGAAGTCATTGTGGCACAGCAGATCGTTCCTATGCTGCAGGCGAACTATCATTCCGTTATTTACCGTAACTTGCAGGGTGCGGAAAGTCCCTTAATCACCCAGTTTGCCGAGCACGAAGGCCTGGCATTTGAAGATGTGCCCGATCCTGTTCGCATTGGTTATACATTCCTCGGTTGGTATACAGCATCTGAAGGCGGCGCAAAGGTTGATAAGATTGAGGTTGGAACAACAACAAATGTAACTGTTTATGCGCACTGGAAAAAAGAGATTTATACTATTACATATAAAAATGCTGCAGATAATGACGAAAATCCAATAGAATATTCTGTTGAAAGTAACATTAAGCTAGCAGATCCCAAATGGCAGGGATTAAAATTCTCTCATTGGATAAATCAAAACGGTGAAATTGTCAATACAATTGCAAGGGGAACAACTGGTGATATTGAATTAGAGGCTTGCTGGATAGATATTAAGAATTATGCTGTTCCTTCAACGGGTAAGGATCCGGTCATTGTATTGAAACCGAATGAGGAAGATAATGTTGACAAGAATGGAAATCCTGTTGATATGTATTATATTGTATATGAAGTTGGTACGATATATAATGTACCCATGGATTATATCAGTACAGAGTATCGGTATGATGGAGCAAGTGAGTATTCACAGGAATATAGTAAAACATTAAATGTTGGGACACAAAGCGCAGCTACTGCAACCCATACGGTAAGTTCTTCTTATGTTCAGAGTCATACATTTACCAACGCGGTTGAAAATATTAAGGAAATTTCTACAACCGAAGATGAGAAATTTACGCTTTGTCCTGAAATTGAAGCGGAAGGAATTAAGATCAAGATCTTTGAGTATGAAAATGGCACATCTGATACAGAGATAAACACTCGAGTTGACCATACCGCTACTGAAGATGGATATTCTTATGGGGGAGAAGTAACAGATGAGATTTCTTCAACTATTTCTTATTATTATGATGTCTCCACAACAGTAAGTGAGACATTGACATTGTCTCCTGATATATCCCCGGCAGGTGGTTATCGCCTTGCGTGGGTAAGTGACTATAAGGTATATGCAATTGTTGTGTATAACGCAAAAACAGGAGATTACGGTCTGAATATTTATAATAGTGCTCTTGGTACGGCAAAGAGAACCTTGTATAATCTTTTGCCGGAGTACGGTCTGGATGTAAAGATTGAAAAGTATAATACGCTGGACTATGAACTTCCGATTATGCCTGCTGAAGATTATACCGGTGACGCTTCCTGCTTTGCACAGAATATTGTAAATGCTTCTTTCTATATACAATATGATGCCAATGGTGGCGCTGGAAAGCAAATGCCGTTGTCTGTAGGAAATGCAGATGGCGAGCTTACATTGCTGAAAAATACTTATACGAAAACCGGGTATCATTTTAAAGGATGGGAGTGTACAGACGGAACAAGCGTACAATATTATACAGACGGAGCAACCATTACTAATCCTTCCGTAAATGGTGCTACGCTGGTTTTGAAGGCTTGCTGGGAGAAAAACACATATAATATTAAATACAATGCTAACAAGCCCTCTAACGCAAGTTCTTCTGTTTTGAATGTGCCGGGTAATACTGCGTGTACTTATGATACGGCGGTTACATTGGGAAGCGCACCTTCACTCACCGGGTGGACATTTGGCGGCTGGTATAGGGATGCAGCTTGTACCGTCAAGGTTGGCGATGCACGTGAGGTTAAAGCGAATGCAAACCTATCGGCGGAGTTAAATGCTACGGTACCCCTGTATGCAAAATGGAACGCCAATACCTATACTGTAACCTACAATGCGAACGGAGGAACTGGGACAACAAGTAAAACGACCCATGTATATGATACTGCAAGTAGTCTTGCGGCCAATGGCTTTTCCAGAACGGGATATGCATTTTTGGGATGGAGCACCAGTAGTTCTGCAAAGATACATACATACGAAGCAGGACAGCAGATTAAAACATTGGCGACAAGTGGAACAGTCACTTTATATGCAGTTTGGGTCAAAACAGAATTTAGCGTCAGTACTTCTGGCTTAAATAAAAACATTACAAACGACAATAACGATTATGTATTAACAATTAGTCCGGGGATGGATCGAGAGACGCTTAAAGCTGGCGGATATACAAAACTGGAACTGCATTTTCACTTTAAGGGAAGAGGCACAAACCCCATTACCTTCAATACCCCAAGATTGAGAATCTATTCGTATACAGATACAGAGCTCTATAACGGGACACACAATTCGTTTGAGGGCGCTTGGGGCGCATGGACTTGGAGAGATGTGTATTATACTATGTCAATGAATGATGTGCAGACAGATGGAAGTTTTTGGATTAAGTGGAGCACCAGTGGAGGCTCTGGAAGTGATGGATGGTGTTTGGATGCTTACACTATCACCGTAACGGCAGTTAAAGAATAATAGAAATATAGGGCATGGCTTAGGCTGTGCCCTATATTTCTATTTAATCAGCGGTTACTTAAGAGGGGGAAAGATAAAACAGAAGTGGAATATGGTCAAAATGCAAACGGTGTCTTGTTGTGATTGGTTAAGCTTAGTGATGCGTGAGTTTGGTGGGCACTTTGTGTAGTAATATGCTATAAGGAGAAGATGAGAGAGCATTTCTGTTACGAGGTGGTAAGTTTAAAACATTGGATTTTAGGTTGAAAAGGGGTTGACGGTATGATATAATGCGGGTAAAGTTGGAAAAAGGCGGCCTTTTGCCCGATTTGGAGGATCGATCCATGAAAAAACAATCTGCTGTGCTTTGGACTGCGAAGCGAGTCCGGCGCAGATTCCCCAAGTTAATATTGCTCACTGTATCCAGTATGGTCAATGCCTTGCTGGGCGTGGTGTTTGCGCTGGGTACAAAAGGCGTGATCAACAGTGCCATGGGTGGCGACTGGCAGGAATTTGTGTACGCTTGCCTGGTGCAGCTGGCTATTATTGCGGGTATTTTGCTGACCCAGTTTTTGGACAAGTATTTAAGAGAACGCCTGACCACGGAGCTGGACCGGGACTGGAAGCGGGATTTGCTGCATGATCTGCTGCATGGCGATTATGCCGGCGTTTCCGCTTATCACAGCGGCGAGTTGCTGAACCGGCTGAATAATGATGTGGCGACTGTGGATAACAGCATTGTTACGCTTTTGCCCAATGTGGCGGCTATGGCCACCCGGCTGGTGTCGGCTTTTGTGATTTTGGTATCTATGGAGCCGCTGCTTTGCCTGGCTGCTTTGGCCATAGGCGGCTTGGTGGTGGCTATTACCTCCGTGGTCCGCAGAAAGTTAAAGAATTTGAATAAGCGGGTCAGTGAGGAAAACGGCAGAGTGTCCGGGTTCCTGCAGGAGACCCTGGAAAAGCTGCTGATGGTCCAGGCCATGGATGTGTCCGGTGAGATGGAAAAACGGGCGGATAAGCTGATGGGTACCCGGTTTGCCATTCAGCAGAAGCGGAAGAACATTTCTCTGCTTTCCAGCACTTGTGTCAGCGTTTTTGCCATGGGTGCTTCCTTTGCCGCCCTGGTGTTTTGCGCTGCCAGAATGATGCAGCCCGGCAGCGGCATGGACTACGGCACATTGATGGCGGTGACCCAGCTGATCAATCAGCTGAAAGCTCCCATGGTGAATATGTCCAGCATCATGCCTCAGTATATTGCTATGACTGCCGCCGCAGAGCGGCTCATGGAGCTGGTGGGGTTGGGCCAGGAGCCGCCCCAGCGGTTGGATGCTGCGGAGGTTTACCCCCGTATGACCGGCATCCGGGCAAAGAATCTGTGCTTTGCCTATGACCGGGACCGGGTGTTTGAAAATGCGGAGTTTGAATTGAAAAAAGGCCAGTTCGGTGTAATTTTAGGTCACTCCGGCATTGGAAAAAGTACGCTTTTGAAGATCATGCTGGGTATTTTCCGGCCCACAGACGGGGGCGTGTATCTTGCCACGGATGGGGAGGATATTTCTCTGGACCGCACCACCCGGAAGCTGTTTGCCTATGTGCCCCAGGGGAATTTGCTCATTAGCGGCACTTTGCGGGAGAATCTGATTTTAACCCGTCCCGACGCCACAGAAGAACAGATCCAGCGGGCAGTACATATCAGCGCTATGGACGATTACTTGCCCAGCTTGCCCAAGGGCCTGGATACGGTGATCGGTGAGAGCGCGGCGGGACTGTCCGAGGGGCAGGCCCAGCGGCTTTCCATTGCCCGGGCGATTTTGAGCGATGCGCCCATTCTGCTTTTGGATGAAGCCACCTCTGCGTTGGATGCCCAGACCGAGGAGTTGGTGCTGCAGCGGCTGAGCAGCCTGGAGAATAAGACCTGCATTGCGGTGACCCACCGGCCCGCAGCCATTGCCCTCAGCGATTGGACTATGGAAATGCGCAACGGCAAATGCCTGGTCAGAAAAACAGAAAAATAAATTGCAGAGATTATGAAATCCGCCAATCATCATTTGATGACTGGCGGATTTTTTAGTCGTTATCGGATGATGGTATGGGAATGACATCCTCTTGGAGGGATGCCCAGCGGGTGGCAAAAGCATACTGGATAAAGCCCTGAGAATCATCGGTCTCAAAGGATACATCGATCACATATAGATAATCTCCCGCAGACATTTCCAAATAATTGCCGGTGTATGGCACAGAATGAGGTTCGCCGTTTGGTAGTTCATCTATGGCATACCGCCAGACATTGACTGTTTTCGGGGTTTGGCTGAAGGTAAAAAGCGCTTGATACGGATTGACCGCAGACATAGCACTGGGAATGAGATAAAATTTGGGCACATCGTCCAGGCAAGCGGTGGGATGGGGACCGTCGGCTTTGGTTTCCAGCAAAGTCCCGTCCGGCTGCTCCTGCCGCCAGAAATAAAGCCGGTTCCATGCCTGAATTTGTTGGTTATCATAGCGGATCACCAGCGTAGGGTATTCCTTTGCCTCTGGGCTATCTACACTGAGCCGGAACACTGCTCCGTCGGGCACCGGGGTTTGCAGCCCATCCGGGTAGCGGTATTGGGGCAGAGGGGAGGAGGGGTCTTCCGCAAAGGCCCAGCCATCCGGATGCCGGGAGAATATATAGGTGTATTTCTCATCATCGGTTTTGGCAATGAGCCGGTCATTTTGGATGGTGAAGCTGCCCATAGGGATATAGCTGCTGAAAGCGGAATAAGAAAAAATAAAAGTATTGTCTTTGAAATTCAAAGATAGGGTAGGAGATATATAATCCGGGGAGTCTGCATAGGTGAAAACAGAAGTGACGGCCTGCGCCTGGAAATACGCCATGGCTTTGGCATCCAGCCGTGCTTGCTGCTGCTTGATATATTGCTGAGAATCCAAAGCTTTCCGATGCAAATACCAGGGAAATTTCGCTCGGATATCCTTGGGATAATAGCTGCCGTCCCGGGGCGTCCAGTATTCCAGCAGAATATAGTCAGATTGGTCTTTTTTCACGGTGAGCACCGTGGGGATATGGCTGCCGCTGATATCCTGGAGCGTTCCGTCGTAAATAAATTCGTTGTATAGCACCCACGCATATACGGTGATCTCATCCTCCTTGGTTTTGGTGTGCAGGATCTCCAGATCCGCAGCGCAGTAATTTCCTTGACTGTAGCTCCCACGATTCAAGTCGCAGATTTGCGATTCCAGGAATCTGTGCAGGGTGGGGTCTACGGTGGTGCGGGAGATGGGATCGGTCAAAAAGCCAATAGATAAAGCCACACACAGTACTATACAGACTAAAATAATCCAAAAAGCAGGCTTTTTATAGTGCAGCACGGATTTGATTCTTGCCTTTACCCCCACTTCCCCAAAGGCCAAAGGGCAGGCTATTACAAATCGCCGCTGCATGCTGCAGGCAACCAGGGCCTCGGAGTAACCCTTTTTGCTGTGGGCGTCCATGTCTTTGATGACCTTTTCGTCGCAGGCAAATTCAATATCCCGGCACAGCAAAATGTAAGCCACCCACAAAATGGGATTGAACCAGTGAAGGCTCAGCAGCAAAAAGCCCAGGGGCTTCCACCAATGGTCCCTCCGTTTTAAATGGGCACGCTCATGTGCCAGCACATATTGCTGCTGATCTTCGTTCATGCCGGAGGGTAGGTAGATCCGGGGACGGAAAATACCCAGAATAAAGGGATTGTCCACCCGGTCACAAAGATACACATTCTTTTCGGCTTGCAGATTGACCCGCACCTGCCACCGCAGCCGGATATAGGAAACCGCGCTGTACAGCAGCATGCATACCGCCCCTAAAAGCCACACATTCCAGCCGATTGCCACCCAAATCTGCAAAGGATTGGCGCTGGTGGCGGGGTCGGGGGTGAAGGATTGGGCAAGGATGGGATTCACCGTTTGATTCAAAATAGAAATGCCTGTGTGGATTTCCGGGGTTTGGGCGTAGGTGATCTCCGGGGGGATGGTCTGCACGCTGGGGATCAGACTGAACATGCTTTCCACAGACACCGGCAGTAAAAGCCGGACACCCACCAAGGCCCAAAGGAACACATGGACGGCTTTGGGGGCTTTCTTTAAAAACAGCCGCAGAAGCAGCACCGCCAGCACCAGCCAGCTGGCACTGATGCTCATATTGATCAGCTTTAAAAATACCGCTTCCATGCTCATTCCTCCTCAAAGGCATCCAAAAGGGACCGGATCTGAGCAAGCTCCTCTCTGGAGGGCTTTTTGCGGGAGCCAAAGGCTGCCAGGAATGCAGGCAGCGAGCCGCTGAAGGTTTCCTCCACAAATTGTTGGCTTTGAATGGCGTAAAATTCCTCCCGCCCGATCCGCACGGTAACGGTGCTGTCCTCCATGGAAAGAATGCCTCTTTCGCAGAGCTTTTTTAATACGGTGTAGGTGGTGGTGCGCTTCCAGTTCAGCTGCTGCTGACACAAAACGATCAGCTCCTTAGTGGAAAGGGGGGCGTTTTGCCATACGATCTCAGCAAACCGGGCTTCCACCACACCTAAACGAATGTCATTCATACGATTACCTCCTTCTGGTCTATCGCCAGTAGACTGTACTTGCAGTCTATCATGAATAGACTAAAATGTCAATAGGAAATATTTGGAAATTTTGCGGCACAGAAAATGGTTGGATTATGTAAACTAATTATGTTAACTAGCGCGTGAAATTATCTTGTATGTACCGTCCTCCGGACGGTCCATACAAGTTTAAAACATAAAAAACAGGCTGGAAATTAACTTTCCAGCCTGTTTTACCTTGGTGACCCGTACGGGAATCGAACCCATGTTACCGCCGTGAAAGGGCGGTGTCTTAACCGCTTGACCAACGGGCCTGGTAGCGGTAATCTGATTCGAACAGATGACATACCGGGTATGAACCGGCTACTCTACCAACTGAGTTATACCGCCATATTGGTCATAATTTCGGCATTGCCGAAATCAGCTTTGTCATTATACTCTTATGTTGCCCAATTGTCAAGAGGAAATCACGGTATTTTCCAGATTTTTTTGGAGATGCTTATGGTATTGAAGAAAATGGAGGGCGTATGATGGGCATTGGGAAAAAGATGTTGCTGTTTTTCTTGGGTGGCTTGGGCTATGTGGGGCTGGAAATGTTGTGGCGGGGGCGCAGCCACTATAGCATGTTTTTGGCTGGGGGCACCTGTTTTTTGCTTTTGGGACAGCTGGGCAAGTGGACCCGCCTTGCGCCCATCCACGCCTTGGGCGGGGCGGGGATCATTACGGCGGTGGAGCTGATCACGGGACTGCTTGCCAACCGGGATTATTCTGTTTGGGACTACCGGCAGATGCCCTTTCAGTTTATGGGGCAGATTTGCCTGGGCTATAGTCTGTTGTGGGTGCCGCTGAGCCTTGGCGCTGTAACCCTGTACCGCATATTGGACCGTATCATTCGATAAATTAGAATTTATCCCTCCGCGGTGATGGCATCGGTCAATTCCTTTGCCAACTGCAGCATGGTGGCGGGGTCTGCCTTGCAGACCTTGCGGTCGTAGGTCAATAGGCCGTTGATCTCATCCTCCACATCGGAAACCTGGGTGTAAATTGCACCGCAAAGACCCTTTTTCACAGCGGGGATGATCCGCTTCCGGTAAAGCTGTTCCACAGAGGCATGGAATTCCTCCAGGGTTTTGCAGGATTTATAGCCGTAGGCCTTTTCCGGGTTGAAAACATGATGCTCCACTCCATAGGCGTGGCCGCCAAATTCACTGAGCACCAGGGGCTTGCCGTGGGTCTTTAGTCTGCTCCAGGGGCCAAAGTAAATATGCAGGCTTTCCACATCGCTGCATTTGCGCCGGAACCAGCCGGAGGTGCTGTCCACAAACCGGGTGTCATCCAGCTTTTTGAATTGTTCGTAAACCCGGTCGCTGTCAAACTGACCCCAGGCCTCGTTGAAAATGGTCCAGTAAACGATGCAGGGGTGGCTTTCCAGTTGCCGCACAGTGGCGGTCATGTTCTCCAGGAAGATTCTGCGGCTGTCCGGATCCGGGTGGAGGTTTTTATCCTGCAGAGAGATGCCCAGGGTGGGCAGGACCGTATCCCGCAGGAAATTGTAATCGCTGTTATTGACCATATCCTGGAACACCAGCATGCCCAGCTTATCGCATTGATAATAGAATTCCTCGGGCTCTACCTTAATATGCTTGCGCAGGGTGTTGAAGCCCAGGGCTTTCATGGCAAGAATATCCTCTGCATAGCATTCCGGCTTGGCAGGGGTGTAGATGCCATCGGGCCAGTAGCCCTGGTCCAGCAGGCCGTGGAAGAAATAGGGCTTTCCGTTAAGGCAAAGCCGCTGATGCCCGTTGATGTTTTCAATGGAAAGCCTGCGGATGGCAAAGTAGCTTTCCACTGTGTCTGTGTCCGTATGCACGGTGAAATCATAAAGATAAGGGTCATCCGGTGACCACAGATGGGGATTTTCCGGGACAATGACTGCCTGCCCGTTTTCCAGGGGGAAATCGCCTAAGGCTTCCACATGTACGGTGCCCGCAAGGGCAGGCTCAATAGAAACGGTGACTGTATAATCCCGGTTTTTCACAGTCAGCTTTTGAATATAGCTTTCCGGTACGATTTCCAGCCAAACGGATTGCCAAATGCCGGACACCGGGGTGTACCACATGCCGCCCCGATTCAGCGTTTGCTTGCCGTAGGGCTGGCGCAGATCGGTCAGATCATCCCGGCAGCAAAGCTCCAGGGTGTTTTCCGGCTGCAAACAGTCGGTGATGTCAAAGGTCATGGCGGTGTAGCCGCCGGAGTGACTGCCCACCTTTTTTCGGTTAACATAACATGTTAATTCCTGGTCTGCCGCACCGATGTGCAGAAGCACCCGGCCTTTGGAAAAGTCCTCCGGCAATTGCCATTGCTTGCGGTACCAAAGGTAGCTGCCCTCCGGGAAATGCTGGTGAATGCCGGACAAAAGGCTCTCCGGGCAAAAGGGGACCCGGATACTGCGGGGATAGACCTGGGGCGGGGTGGGGGATTCGTTTACTGTGAAATCCCAGTTGCCGTTCAGATTCACATAGCTTTCGCGGCGCATTTGGGGGCGGGGATAAATCTGCCAGGGCGTGCCCTGCAGCTGTTCCCCGTGGATGGTATATAGATCTTGAAGCATAAAAATTCCTCTCAGACAGTGTTTTTCCTGGAACGCAGCAGGGGGATGAGCATGAGCCATATCGCAATGGCGGCCACAAAGGCTGCCAGGAAAATATTGGCATTGGGCAGGAAAGAGGTGGTGCCGTCAGAATTGCTGACAGTTTCCGCGTTGCGCAGCACCGCCGCGCCAATAGCAGGACCGATGATGCCGGGGATCAACACCTGGCAAATGATCCGCTGTCCCTGGAACATGCCGGCCTTGTTTTCCGGGGTGTGATCCCGGAGCATAGCGCCGAACACCGCCATGCCGGAAAGATAGCCGCAGAGCATGACCAGTGTGCCTATAAATACGGGCACAGTGCTGCGGAAGAAATAAAGCAGCACATAGCCTGCCATCAATAGTCCCATAGCAGGCATGACTGCCGGGCCAAAACCCTTTTTGTCGTAAAGCTTGCCATAGAAGAAGGTGAAGATGGCTGCCAGCACAATGGCGGGGGCAAAAATCAAAACATAATTATCCATTTTCAGCGTTTCGGTATAGTAGAGGATCAAATAGGGCATAAAGATCTGTATGGAAATACCGAATACGGCATAGGCGATCAAGGTCAGATACAGGGCCTTATTCTGCCGGATCACCTTGGGACGGAAGCCGTAGATCAGATTGGCAAAGTAGTTGGCGTTGGCGTCGGTGTTTACCTTGGGCTCTTGAATGAGGAAGAAGCCCAGCAGACCCAAAAGGAACACAACCGTGCCGATCACACCGAAAATAATGGTCCAATAAGCGGGGGCTTCCGGGTTCAGGAACATGGCACCGCCAAACACCACCAGTATAGCCAGCATGGGCATCATGGAATTGATTCCCTCCGCTGCGCCTCGGTTGGTGTGATCGGTGGAGTCGGTAAGCCAGGCATTGAAGCAGGCATCGTTGGCTGCGGAGCCAAAGAAGGTCATAATGCAGTCCAGCAGGATCACCAGGGCAACGCCCATGGCGGCAGCGGAGGCCGCGGCAGGGAAGATGGCGCTGACGGTATCCATACGAATGGCGGCAAAGGCCCAGATGGAAACGCCCCAGCAAAGATAACCACCGCAGATAAACACCTTGCGCTTGCCCAGCTTATCGGAAAGCGCACCGATGAAAAGGGTGGTGACTGTGGCGGCCACAGAGCTGGCACTGACCATAAAAGAAATGGCCTGGGCACTGGCATGGAAACGCTCATAAATAAATACATTTAAATACATGTTTTCCATGACCCATGCAATCTGACCCACCAGACTGAAAATAATCAGCGCCAGCCAGAAGCGGGGGGATTGTTTGGTTTTTGTCATATTACTGCCACCTTTCGTTGATTAAAATACATTTTATCATAAAATTCCCAGATGTGAAAGGCTGATTTGTAAACATTTTCCTGCTTTCGTAAAGTTTTTCTTGACTTTTTATTGGGAATACTGATATACTGAACCTATACATGAGGGAGTAATTCCACATCGTAAGATGTGCAGCATGATCCGTCAAAACGGCCCTTTGGCCCGGAATGCTTGAAAGAGTGAGACTCATGCATAGGCGGTTTGTCTGTGCATGGGTCTTTTATTTTTGTAAAGGAGTTTGGAATTATGGAAAAATCCTATCTGCAATCTGCCGAATCGGTGATGGCGCAGCTGGAGACCTCTGCCAGCGGCCTCACATCCCAGCAGGCTGCCCAGCGGCTGCAGCAGTACGGCCCCAACAAGCTGAAGGAGGCGGAAAAGATCTCTGCTTTCCGCAGATTTCTCAATCAGCTGAAGGATCCCATGCTGATCATCCTGATGGTAGCAGCCGCGGTTTCCGCAGGTAACACCCTGATCGATTTCGCCCGTGTGTCTGACCTTGCCCATTTGTCCGAGGGGCTGGTGGAAGTGGGCATCATCGTTGTTGTGGTACTGCTCAATGCCATTTTGGGCGTGATCCAGGAAAGTAAGGCCGAGGCTGCCATTGAAGCGCTGCAGACCATGACCGCTGCCACCTGTAAGGTGATCCGCGACGGCAAGCAGATGGTGCTGCATTCTGATGAGCTGGTGCCCGGTGATATCGTGGTGCTGGAGGCCGGTGACGCAGTGCCTGCGGACGGACGGCTGCTGGAAAGCGCTTCCTTGAAGATCGAAGAAGCCGCATTGACCGGCGAAAGCGTGCCTGTGAATAAAATGATCGAGATTTTGGGCATGGGCGAGCAGGTGGAAGTGCCTCTGGGCGACCGGAAGAATATGTGCTACATGGGCTCTACGGTGGTGTATGGCCGCGGCAAGGCGGTGGTCACCGGCACAGGCATGAACACTGAGATGGGCAAGATCGCCGGCGTACTGGCTCAGACCGAGGAGGAGCAGACACCTTTGCAGCGGAAACTGGATCAGCTGGGCAAGACCCTCAGCTGGCTGGTGCTGGGGATCTGCGTGTTTATTTTCGTGTTTAACCTGGTGGTGAAGCAGGCATATTCCATTGATGGCGTGCTGGACACCTTTATGCTGGCAGTTTCCCTAGCAGTGGCTGCTGTTCCCGAGGGCCTGGCAACGGTGGTAACCGTGGTGCTTTCTATGGGCGTTACCAAAATGTCCAAGCGCAATGCGGTGATCCGTCGGCTGACCGCCGTGGAGACTTTGGGCTGCACCCAGGTGATCTGCTCGGATAAGACTGGCACTCTGACGCAGAACAAAATGACCGTGGTGGAGCATGTGGGTGATACGCAACTGCTGGCAACCGCTATGGCCCTTTGCTCCGATGCGGCGCTTAACGATGCAGATGAGGCAGAGGGCGAGCCCACGGAATGCGCTCTGGTGAATTTTGCTTGCTCCCTGGGCATGAAAAAGCAGGATCTGGAGGCTGCCACCCCCCGTGTGGACGAAGCGCCCTTTGATTCCGGCAGAAAAATGATGTCCACCATCCATGCGTTGGATGGCAAGTTTGTGCAGTATACCAAGGGCGGCCCGGATGTGGTGCTTGCCCGGTGCACCGGTTATTTGGAAAATGGGCAGATCAAGCCCATGACGGAAGAAAAGCGGGCTCAGATCATGGCAGCCAATAAAGCCATGGCGGATAAGGCCCTGCGTGTGCTGGCAGCCGCCATGCGCAATTGGGATAAAAAGCCCGAGGATAATAGCCCTGAGTATTTGGAGCAGGAGCTGTGCTTCCTGGGTCTGACCGGCATGATCGACCCGGTCCGTCCGGAGGTGAAGGATGCCATTGCCCAATGCCGCAGCGCAGGTATTCGCCCGGTGATGATCACCGGTGACCATAAAGATACTGCCGTGGCCATTGCCAGGGAGCTGGGCATTATTGCTGATGCTTCCGAGGCCATCACCGGCGCTGAACTGGATGATATTTCTGACGAAGAGCTCCGGGAGGTCGTGAAGAAGTACGGCGTATACGCCCGTGTGCAGCCGGAGCATAAGACCCGCATCGTTACCGCCTGGAAGGCAAATGGCTGCATCACCGCTATGACCGGTGACGGCGTGAACGATGCGCCCTCCATTAAGTCTGCGGACATTGGTGTGGGCATGGCCATTACCGGTACGGATGTGACCAAGAATGTGGCGCATATGGTGCTGGCCGACGATAACTTTGCCACTATCGTCACCGCTGTGGGCGAGGGCCGCCGGATTTATGACAATATCCGCAAGGCCATTCAGTTCCTGCTGGCCTCCAATATGAGCGAGGTGCTGGGCGTGTTTGGCGCCACCCTTATGGGCTTCACTCTGCTGAATCCCGTGCATCTGCTGTTTATCAACCTGGTGACTGACTGCTTCCCGGCCTTGGCTTTGGGTATGGAGGAGGCTGAACCGGACACCATGCATCGCAATCCCCGTAATTCCAAGGACGGCATTTTCTCCGGCGGTCTGGGCTTTGATGTGGTATACCAGGGCGTTTTGGTGGCAGTGCTGACCATTGCTGCTTATTTGATCGGCGCTATTATGGAGCATGCCATGGGTGTGCTGGGTGATGGCTTTACCCTGCAGCTTCTTTTGGAGAATTTTGCGGTTTATGCCAAGGACGGAATTGCCGCTTTGCGGACAGCTTCTGAGTCCGGTCACGGCATGACCATGGCCTTCCTGACCATGAGCATGTGCGAGATCTTCCACAGCTTCAACATGCGCTCTCAGCGCAAGAGTGTGTTTACCCTCAGACGCCAGAACAAGATCCTATGGGCAGCCATGCTGGGCAGCCTTTTGCTGACCACCTTGATCATCGAAGTGCCCTTCCTGGCTGATGCGTTTAATTTTACCACCATTGGTTGGCTGGAATATGGCATCGCCATGGGCCTTGCGTTCCTGGTGATCCCCATTGTAGAGCTTGTGAAGCTGATCCAAAGAGCAATGAAGAAATAATCCCGAAAGGCTGTCTCAAAAATGAGGCAGCCTTTTGCAATTATCATTGCTTTTTCAACGGGTTTTATATATAATAAGTATACTTTTGGAAAGGAGGCAAGCGGCTATGAAGCTCAGCGCACTATCCATCATTTACGGTATTCTTGCATTATTGTCTGCGCTGATCTTTGCGGCAGATCTGTTCTTTGACAAAAAGAAAAACCGCTTGTTCATGGCGCTTTTTGGCTGCATTGCCCTTTCCAACGGGGGTTATTTTCTGCTTTCGGTCTGCAGGTCCGTGCTGATCGCCAAGCTTGCCAACGGTCTTTCTTATTTTGGCGGCGCATTTGCCATGCTGGTGATGCTGCTGATCATTTATGATGTGTGCCGGGTACAAAAACGCCGGTGGGTGGTGCTTTTGCTAACGGGCATCAGTGTGGCAGTTTTTGCGCTGGCTGCCAGCGGCGACTGGCTGGGGCTGTATTATAAATCTGTGGAGCTGGTCACCGTTGACGGCTTGACCTGCCTGAAAAAGGAATATGGCCCATTGCATAATCTGTATGCCCTTTATTTGCTGGCTTATGTGGTGTATATGCTGGCCGTTATCCTTTATGCTGCCAAAACCAAACGGCTCACCTCTCCCAAATATATCCTGTTTTTGCTGCTGACAGTGCTGCTGAATGTGGGCGTGTGGCTGGTGGAGCAGCTGGTGGATGGACGCTTTGAGTTTTTGTCAGTGTCTTATATGGTCACGGCCATGCTGCTTTTGCTGATCTACACCATGCTCTGCGATTATGGCATTATTCAGCCCAGTGGGTCTTTGGTCAGCGTGCAGATGTTGACCCAGCTGAACACCGGGCAGGTGAATCCCGGTTCACTGCCCCCCAGCATGGAGCAGATGTTCCGCAGCTTTGCGGAAAAGGCAAAGACACTGTCTTCTGCGGAGCAACGAATTTTACGCTATTATGTGGAAGGGCATGATATTGGGAAAATTCCCGATTTGGCCTTTATCAGCATCAACACGGTGAAAAAGCATAACCGCAGCATTTATCAAAAGCTGGAGATATCCTCCAGGGATGAACTGATGCTGTATATTGAGCTGTTCCGCTGCTGTGATCGCTTGCAGGAAGTGATCGGCGGGGAGGAACAGCGTTGAGATTGCGCAAGTAAATATATTTAGAAAAAGTGGGCACCACATTTGTGATGCCCACTTTGTTTGCAGTTTATTGCGCGCCGGATCAATAGTTTTTCGCGTTGACCTCGAAATAAGCCTGGGGATGGTCGCAGGTGGGGCAGATGTCGGGAGCCTTGGTGCCTACCATAATATGACCGCAGTTGCGGCATTCCCAAACCTTGACTTCGCTCTTTTCAAAGACCTGAGCGGTCTCCACATTGGAAAGCAGGGCGCGGTAGCGCTCCTCGTGATGCTTTTCAATGGCGGCCACCAGACGGAACTTGGCAGCCAGCTCGGGGAAGCCTTCTTTTTCCGCGGTTTCGGCAAAGCCTGCGTACATATCTGTCCATTCGTAGTTCTCGCCCAGAGCGGCGTTCAGCAGGTTTTCGGCGGTAGAGCCAATGCCCTCCAGCTCCTTAAACCACAGTTTGGCGTGCTCTTTTTCATTGTCAGCGGTTTTTTGGAACAGAGCAGCGATCTGCTCATAGCCTTCCTTTTTTGCCTTGGAAGCAAAGTAGGTATACTTGTTCCGTGCTTCGGACTCACCGGAAAAGGCAGCCCGCAGATTTTGCTCGGTCTGAGTACCAGCGTATTTGTTAGCCATAATAATATCCTCCTGAGTATTTAGTATATCCCAACCGCCACGGATGATTCATCCGGTGGTCGGTTTTAGAAAAAGTAAGGCGGTTTATAGGTTGGTGGGGATCTGGATCTCCGGCTTTTTGCCTCTGTCCATAAGCATGCGTACCGCATCCGCAGGGGCAACGCCGTGGTTCACAATGGAATTGACTGCTTCCACAATGGGCATTTCCACCTGGTATTTTTCCTTTAGCCGCATGGCTGCGGGCAGGGCGTTTAAGCCTTCCACCACCATGCCTACTTGTTTTACGGCATCTGCAACCGCAACACCCTGACCCAGCAGCATGCCGCAGCGGTTGTTGCGGCTGTGAACGCTGGTAGCGGTAACGATCAGATCACCAATGCCTGCCAATCCGCCGAAGGTGTGTTCATCGCAGCCCATAGCAGTGCCCAGCCGGGCGATCTCAGCCATGCCCCGGGTGATCAATGCGGCTTTGGTATTATCCCCCAGCCCCAATCCAACGGCAACGCCGGCAGCCAAAGCAATAATGTTTTTCATGGCGCCGCAAAGCTCCACGCCCAAAACATCTTCGTTGGTATATACCCGCAGGCAGGTGCCCCAAAATACATTTTGCACGAATTGGGCGGTGTCCATATCCTCGCAGGCGGAAACGATGGTGGTGGGCAGATCCCGCGCCACCTCCTCAGCATGGGTAGGCCCGGACAGTGCCACCAGCTTTATTGTGGGATTTTGCAGCTCATGGGCGATAATCTGGGTCATGGTAAAAAAGGTATCTGCCTCCATGCCCTTTGCCACATCCACGATCACCTGCCCGTTGGGAATATAGGGGGCAGCCCTTCTGGCGGTGCTGCGGACAAAGGGGGAGGGGACTGCAAACAGCAGCACATCCTTGCCACTGCAGGCGGTGGCTATGTCTTTTGTGAATAGGATTGCCTGGGGAATGGTCATGCCGGGAAGATTGGGATGCTGCCGGGTAGCGGCAAGATCCTCTACTTCTTTTTCGATGGCAGACCATACGGTAACTGCGTGACCGTTGTTGCTGAGCATTCGGGCCAGGGCAATGCCCCAGGTGCCGGCGCCCAAAACGCCAATGTTATACATGGTAAAACTTCCTTTATTGAATGATATAGGCAGCGGTGATCAGACCATAGTAAGCGGTGTGGTAATCCCCTTCGTTGGCTGTGCCGGAGGCATAATAGCGGCTGCGGCAGCCTTCTTCAATGGAATCCAGCACTTGATCCTGCTGATAAATGACTTTGCATTCCAGCGTCAGCGGCAGCTCCTTGATGCCGGGGACAGAAACGGTTTCGGGATCCTCCAGGGTCAGCCCCAGCTGCGCGATCTTATCCATATCTCTGCCGGATTGTGTGCCGCAGATGCTTAATATATCTTTGGGAATCGCATCCATGGGAACATTGACCGTAAATTCGCCGTTTGCATCCAGCATGGCTTTGGTGTGGCGGCTTTGACGCACGAACACCGTATAAATGGGCTTGCCCCATTCGGTGCCCAGCGTACCCCAACCAATGGTCATGGTGTTGACCTTGCCCTCTGCCTTGGTGGTCAGAAGAACGCCCTTTCCGGTCTGCTCCAGGATCCGGCCGGCATATTCCCAAATGTTGATTGGCTGTTTCATGATCATTCCTCCATATAATGCTTTTTATTATTTTACAATCATATTGTGAAAAATGCAATACTTGAAAAAATTAGGGAATGCCCATATATTTACTTTTCTGCACTTGACTTATCGCATGTTTGGACATATAATTTCAATGTATGATTATAAGTATGTGTAATATGCACTGCTATGCGCAATTGCGCCGCAAGGATAGTTAGCTATGAACAATATTCTAAAAAAGATTTTTAATATTTTCGTCTGGGTCGTTGTGGCTTTCACGGTAGCGGTGATGATTTTTACCATCGTCTCCGTTAACACCTTTAACCGTAATGACCGGGATGTTTTTGGATATAAAGCATATATTGTACGGTCTGATTCCATGAGCGCCACGGATTTTAGCGCCGGTGATCTGGTTTTGGTCAAAGAGGTGGACCCCACCACGCTGGCAGAAGGCGATGTGATTGCCTTTATTTCCCAGAATCCGGAGAGCTTCGGTCAAACCGTGACCCATAAGATCAAGACCCTGGTCAAAATGGAAAATGGGGACCGTGGATTCATTACATACGGCACCACCACCGGTGTAACCGACGAAGCAATGGTGACCTTTCCTTATGTTTTGGGAAAGTATCAGTTTAAGCTTCCCAAGGTGGGCTATTTCTTCGATTTTCTAAAGTCCCCGGTGGGGTATGTGCTGTTTATCCTTTTGCCTTGCTTGCTGCTGATCGGATACCAGGGTTTCAATTGCCTGAAGCTTTTCCGCCGCTATAAGCAGGAGCAGATGAATATGCTCCGGGAAGAAAAGGAAGCGTTGGACGCAGAGCGTAAGCGCTCTGAAGAAATGATGGAAGAACTGATGCGGCTGAAGGCCCAATTGGCGGAGGGAGAAAAGATCCCGGTCCAGCCGGAGGAGACCCGGCAGGAAGATTCCAATATTGATAAAATAATGGCTGAGTTTTCTCGGCTTGAGAAGGAGGATGCTTGATGGCGAGAGGTAAATATGAGGCTGCCCGGGAAAAGACCCGGCTGAGCTATAGAAGTTATATTATCAGTTTGATTTGCTTAGCTCTTTGCTGTGTTTTGTTTGTAGGCTCCACCTTCGCATGGTTTAGTGTCAGTGTGAGCAGTAATGCCAACCAAATATATGTAGGCTCCTTGCAGGTGGAATTGCTGCATCATGAAAACGGTCAGCAGATTCCCGTAACAGCCAATCATGCGGTGTTTGATAATGCATTCAAGTGGAAGCCGGAATCTGCCCAGGCAGAGGTGCTGACGGTGGTCAACAAGGGCAATATTGCTTTTGGCTACGAATTGCAGCTTGCTGCAGACCTGGCAAATTCCGTTCTAAATAACAGTCAAAGCTTTTATGATGTGGCGCAATATTTTGATGTATTTGCCTGTTCCGGTGAATCCCGTGCTTTGACGGATGCCGGCTGGCAATATGTGGGCAGCTTGGCCCAGGTGGTTCGGAATGAGGTTGCTGTTTTTGAAGGTGATCTTAAAAATACCGACGATGCGGATACCTTCTCCATTGCGCTGGTGCTGCGTTCCGATGCCAGCACCCAGATCATGGGTCAGCAGCTGAGCTTCCATGTGAAGCTGATTGCCAACCAGGATGGCTATGTGGATTATCAAAAGGCGGGTACTGCCCAGGAGCTGACTGCTGCGCTGGCAGCCGGTGAAGCTGTGCAGCTGACTGCAAACATCTCCGCACCTGCGGCAGAAGTGGCCCACAACGGGACACCCTATGGCTTTAAGCTCGATGGCGGCCTGCTGGATGGCGCCGGACATGCGTTGACGGTTTCCGGCAGCGGTGAAATCTACGGTATCCTTACCAATGGCGGCACCATTCAGAATTTGAAAATCGACGGCGGTTTCCGCAGTATTACACTTGTAAATCCCCAGGAGGATCTGATCCTGGAGAATTTGACGGTTGCCGGCAGCGGCGTGGGATATAGCATCAGCACCGCAGAACCGGGCGCACCGGTGAAGCTTGTGGCAAGAAACAGCACCTTTGCCGGCTGGGCGTCCTTTGAGGGCCTGGAATCCGCAGTGCTCACCGATTGCACCTTCCAGCTGGGCAGCTATTGGGGCGGCACTACCTACGACCGGGTCATTAAGCCGTTTGGCAACACTACCTTCGATGGCTGCAGCTTCACCGCTCAGCAATATATTGATCTGAGCCAGCTGGCCAATGGCTGCAAGGTTACTTTTAAAAACTGCAAAGTGAACGGCACAGCGCTGACAGCGGAAAATTGGCTCATGCTCTTTGAGACCATTGAGCTGCCCGCGGGCAGAACGGTTTCTGACTGCGTGGTATTTCAGTAAAGGCGGTATGGCTGCCATAAAGGGGTGAGATCGTGTCCAATGGAAAACTGAAAAAGGTGTGGGATGTGATCTCCGGCGTTGTGGTTACTGGCGTGTTGATTATGGCGGTGTTGCTCATGGGCGCCCGGATCGTAGGATTGCAGGTGTTCAATGTGATATCCGGCAGCATGGAGCCGCAGTATTCTGTGGGCGACCTGATCTATGTGAAATCCGCGCAGCCGGATGATATCCAGGTGAACGATGTGATCACTTTTGTGCTCAATGAGGATCTGGATGTCGCGACCCATCGGGTGGTGCAGATCGACCGGGAGAATGAATGCTTTATCACAAAGGGAGATCAAAACGATCCGTTAGACCCTCCCGTACATTTTAAAAATCTGATCGGTAAGCCAGTGTTCAGTATCCCGCTTTTGGGGTATGTATCCCATTTCATCCAAACCCCACCGGGGAACTACATTACCATCGGCGCTATGGCGCTGCTGGTGGCGGCAGTGTTTCTGCCGGACCTTCTGAAAAAGAAGGAGAAAAAGGAGGAGACCCAATGAAAAAGAAAATCATTGCCGTCAGTCTGGCGGTATGCTTGATCGCCATTTTGTCTTTCGGTACTTATGCCTGGTTCAGCAGCACCGATTCTGTGAAGAACACCTTCACCTTTGGCAGCGTGAAGATCCAGCAAAATGAGCAGCAGCATGATGAAAACGGTAAGTTGGAGGATTTTGAGCAGGATCAGACCCTGCTGCCTGTGGCGGATCCTCAGAATCCTGCCGATGACGAGAATTATGTGGAGAAGATCGTGACGGTCACCTCCACCGGCGAGAATCCCGCTTATGTGCGCACGCACATTGCTGTGCCCACCGCACTGGTGGATATTCTGACGCTGGATATCAGCGACAGTGCCAACTGGACTGCCGAAGCCGGCACCCAGACCTGCACTGTTGCGGGTGTGGATTACACCGTGTTCTCTTATACTTACGCAAATGCTTTGAATAAGGACGAAAGCACTGATGTGCTTTTGGAAGGCGTTTATCTGAATGCCAATGTGGACAGGAAGCAGAATGCCCAGGGCGTGGATCAGTTCTGCACCTGGAACGATGCGACCAACGCATACGACTTCTCTGATTTCGATGTGACTGGTAAGGTTTCTGTGCTGGTGGCCACCCAGGGCGTGCAGTCCCAGGGCTTTGCCGATGCCAAGACCGCATTGGATACCGCATTCCCCACCATTCCGGATTTCGCCGGCTGATCCCTCGTTGGTTTTGGCTTGGGCTTGAATTTGAAAGGAAACTGTGATTATGAAGTTTAACAGGAAAAAGGTATTTGTCTTGGCTTTGTCCGTGTGCTTGATTGCGATTCTGTCCTTCAGCACCCTGGCTTGGTTCACGGATTTTGATGAAGTTAACAATGCGTTCCATGTGGCAACCTCCACCGGTGATCCCGATGATATTTTCTCCGTGGATGTGAGAGAAAAGGTGGACACTGATGGTGACGGCATTGTGGATGCCACCTTGGATGTGGGCGATGTGCCCGATGGTGGCTTTGACTATGAGCGGATCTATCCCAGCGCGGAGCTGGTGAAAGAGCCCTTTGCAGTCAACACCGGCAAGTATGATCAGTATGTGCGTATGCTGGTGACCATCGATAAGGAATGGGATGAGCTGGTTAAGGGTGATCTGAACGCTAACCTGAAGGGCCTGGATACTGCCATGTGGACCTATGACGGCAAGGCTGAGGAGAATGGCAAAGTTACCTATACTTACTATCTGAACCGCGTTTTGCCCCATAGTGATGAAGAAAACACTGGCAGACAGACGCTGTTTACCCATGTGGTCATTCCCGCTGAGCTGACCCAGGAAGATTTGGCTAAACTGCCCAACGGTATGTTCACAATGGATATCGTGGCAGAGGCTGTGCAGGCCGATAACACCGGCGACAATGCCCAGGACGCTTTTGCCCTGGTGATGGGTTGATCCCCAAATTAAAATTCTATTTTAGGAAAGGAGGGTAACAACATGAACAAGCGATGGAAAGTTGCTCTGATTGCGGTGGTTGCCATTTTGGTCGCATTGATCACTACGCAAACTTTGGCGTATTATACCGCTTTGGGCAAGGCTACCAATGTTGTGACCTCCGGCGATATTGCCTTAACGATTCATGAAAAAACAACGGACGGTGCGGATTTCCCCGCTGAGGGCGTGAATGTGATCCCCGGTGATGTGGTGGATAAGCGTGTGACTGTGGAAAACACCTGCGGCCATCCCTTCTATTTGCGGGTGAAGCTGGTGAATTCCTCCACCTCTGCGGCGTTGCTGCCGGAGGATTGTCTGAGGGTGGATCTGAACACCGTTGATTGGACAGTAGGCGAGGACGGTTTTATTTACTATAACCGGATCCTGCAGCCCGGCCAGACCACAGAGCCTGTGTTTACCCAGGTGGAAATTGTAGGCGAGGCTGTAGGCAGGGAGGACATCGGTACTACCTTGGGGCTGACTGTAAAGGCCTATGCAGTTCAAAGTGAGCACAATTCCGCCGAGCATCCCTGGGATGCCACCGGCTGGCCTGCAGAATAAGGAGGGCATTCTATGAAAAAGATGTTTGCGTGCCTTCTGGCTTTGATGGTTGTTTGCAGCGCTGCGTTGACAGTTGCTGCGGCTGACGGCAATGTGATCTATTCCGGCGATTCCGGCGAATTCATTTTCCAGCCCGGCAGTGAGTATTCTCCCACAGATCTGTTCCCGGAGTTTAAGGATGTAATGCCCGGTGATGTGCTGGAGCAAACGATCCATGTGCGCAATGATGTTTCCAATAAAGTGAAGGTAAAGATCTATATGCGCGCATTGGGCGCTCATCCGGATTCTGAAGCGTTCCTCTCTCAGCTGGAGCTGCGGGTGGAGCAGAGCACAGAAACCCTGCTGTTTGATGCGGCAGCCAGTGAAACTGCGCAGCTGACGGATTGGGTCTGCCTGGGTACATTGTATTCCGGCGGTGAAACAGATCTGAATGTGCTGCTGGAAGTTCCCGTGACCCTGGATAATACTTTTAAAAATCAAATTGGTTATTTAGACTGGGAGTTTATGGTTGAGGAGTATCCCGTTGAACCTACAGATCCTCCCATTACTCCCACAGGCGATGATACGCCCCTGGTGCTTTACGGCACTTTGGCGGTTGTGTCTGCGGCTGCGGTGGCGGGCTTGATCCTGCTGCTGTGCAAGAAGGAGAAGAAGGCGAAAAATGGTTGATACGCAGGAAAAGGAGGGGAAGGCCGTGAAGAAAATTCAATATTCCAAGGTTGCGCTGATCCTCTCTGTTTGCATCATGCTCCTTTGGGGCATGCTGGGTACCGGCGCAACCATTGCCTGGTTTACCGATACGCCGGAAGCGGAGGAAAATACCTTCCTGGTGGGTAAGCTGGATCTGGATGTGGAGTATAAAAACGATGTGGTTACGGATTACACTCCCGTGGATCCTCAGACCCCGGTGTTCAACGATGAAGCTCTTTATGAGCCCGGCTATACCCAGGCAGTATATTTAAAGATCACAAATAACGGAAATGTGGCGTTTGATTATCGGCTGTCTGTGGATATGCAGTCTTATGTGGACAGCATCAATGTGTATGGTGAAACCCTGCACCTGCCCCAGTATTTGCGCTTTGGCGTGATGTTTGGCGCAACAGAGGCAGAGCTGACCCGGACTTTAGCCCAGGAAAATGCCATCAATGAAATGGAAAGCTATTGCTTGAATACTTATTCCCAGGTGGATACGGTAACCGTAGAGCCTGGTCAGGTGCGCTATGCCGCGCTGGTGGTTTATATGCCGGAAGAGGTTGGAAATGCTGCCAACTACCGCGGGCCAGAAGCTCCGCAGGTGGATCTGGGCTTGACTGTGTATGCCCAGCAGGCGGGCACTCCCATGGCGTAAGGGAGGGGCAATACTATGAAAGATTTCATTCATAATTTCAAAGCGCAGTCCGTCGCAGCCCGGGTTATGATTTGCTTGGTTTGTGTGGCTTTGTGCATGGGCCTGCTGGTAACAGCGGTTGGAGCGTGGTACTCTGTGGTGATCGGCAGCGGCAGTAATCTTCTGTTGGTCGATAATTGGACTACCGGAGAAACTACAGAAACCTCTGGGGAGACTACGGATTCCGCTTCTTTGCTGGATAATATGGAGGCTTCTGAGGGAGAAACCACAGAAGCAGCTGCGGCCGAAACTACGGAAGCAGTGGTCCCGGAGACCACAGTTGTTACGGTTGATGACACAGTATCTGAATAAGAATAAAGGGCTGTTGCAGAAATTTGCAACAGCCCTTATTATATGGGATCGTTATGCTTTTTTTGCCTTGATGTCTTTGATCAGCCAGGGCAGATATGCCAGGAAAAACAGAACGGTAACTGCGCCGGCCATGATGCCCACCCGCAGAATGAAATTGGGGGGCAAAATGTCCAAAATAGAGGGGGTGTCCTCCGGCTTTGCCATAAACAGATAATTGGCTCCGGGGCCCAGCATTTGGTTGGAGAAATAGGCAATAACCGCCAGGACGGCAAAACCGATATAGGATTTGACCATGGACAGCCAGTTGGGGCGCATTTTGTGGACAAAGATCATGTAGAAAATGGAAATATATCCCAAAGTGTGCTCTGCCCAGAATTGATAATAGCGGAAACGGGTGGGGCCGGTGTAGGAGATCACTGTGGGGGTGATCAGCGCGAAGATAGAGCCGGAGAACAGCCAAAAATAGGAAATATCAAACAGAGTTTGGGATTTGCCGATCACCATATAGCTGCAGAATATCACGGCCCAGCCGCAGACTGTAATGGGCAGATGGTCAATGGGATTGGGTCCCAGCTCCGGGATGCCCACCAGCCGCCAGTAATAGGACATTTCTGAGATGATCAGCGCAAAGGCTAAAATATAGCGGAAAATTTTCTCATGCTTGCAGTCTGATAATTGCTTACGGAAAAAGTAAATGGCAAAAATGATGCCAATGGCAACCAAAATGGGGGCAAAATGGGCAAAGGTGAAGTTGGAAAATTCAATTTCTTCACCGATACCAAAGAAATAACCGAGAAATTCTTTCATGGGCTTTCTTCCTTGCATTCATAATTTGTTCACATTGTAGCATATATAGTCTTATAATGCAAGGTTATGTACAAAAATGGAGAAAACTGCAAAATCTCGTTGAAAAGGGCGGGAAAGTGTGGTAGTATAACAATGAGAATTTATGCAATTCCAGTTTTTATTTTAATGAAACGGAGCGTAGAATTATGAGAAATTATGCCAAACGCGGATTTTCCCTGCTGCTTGCGCTTGCACTTTGTCTGAGTGTTTTGGGCGGCATTGCATTGCCTCAGGCGGAGGCCGCAAGTTATACCTATAACTGGGGCTCCCGTGGCACAGTAGCCGATGAAGATGATTTCACCCGATCCACAGCCGAGGAGTGGTATGCTGCTGAGGGTACATCCTATGAGGAATTGTCTCAGTATACCGGCTCTGCGACCACCTCTTCTGTGACCTCCAGTTCCATGTATCAGCAGCTCAGAAGCCTGATGCGCGGCGCGGTTACGGATACCACCAGCTATGACGATATCAAGACTTTGTGTAAGTATACGGACTGTCAGAATGGCGGTGGCAGCATTTCCTCTTTCTATACCGGCAAGTCCATTGGTCCTTCCTGGGACGGCAGCTGGAACCGTGAACATGTTTGGCCCAACAGTAAGGGCGATGCCAACGGCGGCGGCGAAAACTGTATTTTTATGCTTCGTCCTACTACTGTGGCAGAAAACAGCGGCCGTGGCAATGAAGCCTTTGGTGAAGGAAGTAGCTACTACAACCCCAATGAGGAGTCCGGTGGCTCTTTGGATCTGCGTGGTGATGTGGCCAGAATCATTTTGTTTGTGTATGTGCGCTGGCAGGATTACAACAGCTCCTCAGCAGTTTTGTATGGCACAAGCGGTGTGATTGAAAGCCGTGCTGTTTTGCTCAAGTGGATGGAAGAAGACCCCGTGGATACTTGGGAATTGGGCCGTAACGACTCCTGCCAGTCTATTACCGGCACCCGAAATGTGTTTGTGGATTATCCCGAGCTGGGCTTTTTGATGTTGGGTGCAGATATTCCTGCTAATTACCAGTCCCCCTCCGGTGCTGGCAATGCGGTTTCCTACAACATCACCGCTACCTCCAACAACACCAGCTATGGCACGGTTTCCCTGTCCGGCAAGACCATTACTGCTAACCCCAAGACCGGCTACTATGTTTCCGGTTACACCGTGACCTCCGGCTCTGCCACTGTTGTTCAGAACGGCAACACCTTCAAGGTGACTCCCAACACGGATTGCTCCATTCGCATTAACTTTGCCGCAAAAACTGCGGTGACGCTGACCTTTATGGAAAACGGCATTTCCGCCAAGACCATTGCTTCTTATGGCGGCGATTCGGTGACTTTGCCGTCCAATACCAATGCGGTCGCAGAGGGCTATACCTTCCTGGGCTGGACCGATGGCATTGTTTCGGATACCACCACCAAACCCACCGTTTATCCTGCCGGCACTTCTGTGACCGCTTCTAATAAGACCTATTATGCGGTTTATTCTTACTCCGTGGGCGGCACCGGCGTTACCGAGTGGGCGCTGAAGGATATTACGGAGATCAAATCCGGGGATGTGTTCGTGATCACATCTGCCACCAGCGGCACAGTTTATGCATTGCCCAATACTGCGGTGTCTAAGGGACCCACTGCTGTGGCAATTACTGTGTCCGGTGATAAGCTGGCTTCTGAGCCTGCAAGCAATCTGCTGTGGAATCTGGGCGGCACTACCAATGCCTGGGAATTCTATCCCGACGGCGATACCAGCCGCTGGCTGGCCAGCACCAACGATAACAATGGCATGAGTGTTGGCACGAACACGAACAAGACCTATAAGATCAACTCCGGTTATTTGTATAACAATGGCGTGAGCCGCTATGTAGGTGTGTATACCTCGAACCCCGACTGGCGCTGTTACACCTCCAACGGTGGTAACATTGCCAACCAGACCCTGGGCTTCTATGTGAAGAGCGAGAGCGGCACGGTGTATTATTCCACCTCCACCTTTATCTGCGAGCATGAAGACACCGGCGATACCGCCGCCGTACCGGCCACCTGCACGGCTACCGGCTACACCGCGGGCGTGTACTGTAACGATTGCGAGCAGTATATCAGCGGCCATGAAGTAGTGGCTGCCCTGGGGCATAGCTGGGGTGCATGGGTGCAGACCACCGCTCCTACCTGTACAGATGAGGGCGTGGAAACCGCCACCTGCTCCCGCTGCTCTGAGACCAAGACCCAGTCTGTAGACTCTGAAGGCCATGATTACGAAGGCATAATCACACCTCCCACTGTGACGGAGCAGGGCTACACCACCTATACCTGTCTGACCTGCGGTGACCAATATATTGCCGATTATGTAGATGCTTTGGGCGAGACCTTCAATGTGTCCTTCTCCGTTCCCAGGGATGTGGCTTCTGTTGCGACTATGGAATGCGGCAAGAACGGCATTACCCTGCCCACCGCCGCTGCGCCCGCGGGCTACACCTTCCTGGGCTGGACCACCGCTGCGGTGGAGGATACTGAGTCTCAACCTGTTATCTATTCCGGCACCTATCATGCAACTTCCAATGTGACGCTGTATGCACTGTATTCCTATGTGGAGGTAGAGGCAGGTCAGACTGCGAATGTTTATTCTCTTCACAGCGGTGAGATCACAGAAGGCGACTATGTGATCTACTATAAGACTGATGCTATGGTGGCTACAACTACCGATAATGGACGGATTAGCGCACAGAATGTCACTGTCACCGATGGTGTTATTTCGAATCCTGACAGCTCCATCGTTTGGCATATTGCGCCTACAGGTGACGGCGCTTATACTATTTATAATGAAGCTGCTGGCGTTTATGCTGCCGGCACCGGCACTAAGAATAAGGCAGGTTTGATTACATCCGTAACGGATTACGCTAAATGGACACCTTCCGGTACATCTACTTATGAATTTGTTAATGTGGGGAATAAGGGCAATGGTGTGAATGCCAACCTGCGTTGGAATTCTACTTCCATTGGCTGGGCTTGCTATTCCACTTCCACCGGCGGCGCAGTGAGCTTGTACAAGGGTTATAGCGGCACTACTTATTACACCACCTTGACCACCCTGGATCCCGTGGCATCCGTGGACGGTGTGGAATATGCCAGCTTTGAGGCTGCTTATGCGGCTGCCTCCAATGGGCAGACCATAAAGCTGCTGGCTACCATTGGTGAAAATGATCCCATTAGCCTGAATATGACCCATGATTTATACATTGATCTGGATGGCTGGTATTTTTATGCGGATGTAAATGCCAATGGCTATACGGTATATGCCAAGGATTCTAATACAGACAGCTATGACAGTGAGGATTACGGTGCGGTAGAGCTGTCCGGCGTAACCGTTGCAGCCCAGGATGGCTATATGGCCTATGACTGGGGCGGAGATACCTGGTCCTTCCACCGATATGAATTGAATCTGATCGCTGTTAGCTTGAAGCCGGGGTATGATGCCCTGGGCTATAAGGCGCAGTTCTTTGGGGATGAAGTGGTATGCTCCATGGCTACAGGCTTTGGTTTTGTAATGGGCGCCGGCGTGCAGAAGGAATGTGTGCTGGATGAGCAGCTGACCAACGGTCGGATCTTCACCCTGCGGCTGAAAAATATCATGGCCTGCAATGGCGGTGAAGTGGATATTTCCGCTTGTGCCTTTGTAAACTTTGGCGATGAGCGGGTGGAAACTGACACCCATACTACCACCCTGCGTGAGACGGTGCAATATGTGAATGACAATTGGGATTCTTATGATGCAACCAAGCGGGCAGCGGTAACGGCATACTATAATCAGTATGCTGCGGTCATGGCTCCCTGGCTGGGTGATAATAACAATATCGCATAATTCTAAACCCTGCCGGTGGTTTCGCCATTGGCAGGGTTAAAAATAAGGGTAGAGCAATGAGGAAAGGCAGCAGAGAATAGCGTTGTGCCCATGTGGAAAAAATAGCTGGGAGATCAGTATTTGCGCCGTGTTTTTGTTGTGGGAAAATAGAAAAAGTATTGCTTGACAATCCCGGTACTCGTGGTTTATCTTATACGCAGCTGAATGAAACGGAGCAAAAATAGACTGTTCTTTATTAAGAGGTAGTTATGCTGAATGAAAAATATCAGAGTTTTTTAGGATGGAATATTTATCAGATCTATCCCAGAAGCTTTTTGGATGATAATGGCGATGGAATTGGCGATTTGCCCGGCGTGATCGCCAAGCTGGATTATTTGAAATCCCTGGGCATCAATGCCATTTGGCTGGGCCCCTGTTTTAAAAGCCCCAATTTTGATAATGGCTATGATGTGGCGGATTACCGGGACATTATGGACGAATTTGGCACCATGGAGGATATGCGCCAGCTGATCTATCAAATGCACCAAAGAGGGATGAAGCTGATTTTGGATCTGGTGCCCAATCACACTTCCTATGCCCATAAGTGGTTCCAGGAATCCAGAAAATCCAAGGACAATCCGTATAGTAATTTTTATTATTGGTTTGATACGCCGCCTAATGATTGGCAGAGTATGTTTGGCGGTTCTGCTTATTCCTATGATGAAGCCAGAGGCCAGTATTATCTGCATTCCTACACCCCTCAGCAGCCCGATTTGAACTGGAATGAGCCGGAGGTGGTCAAGGGCATGCAGGCAGTGGTGGATTTCTGGGTGGATATGGGTGTGGATGGCTTCCGTATTGATGTGATCGACCAAATTTCCAAGGATTTTGAAGGTGACCGCAATTGCTTCGGTCCCCGGCTGCATGAGTTTATTCAGGCCTTGTTTGGCAGAGAAAAAACCGCCCATCTGTTTACAGTGGGCGAATGTTGGACCGGAGAGCTGGAGGAGATCCGCCGGCATATATATCAAGACCGGGGAGAGCTTTCTACGCTGTTTCAATTTGGACATCTGGATTACGGCAGAGCGGATAAATTTACTGCTAAGCCCGGTAGCCTGACCCAGCTTTGGAATTATATGCGGTATTGGGTTAAAACCATGGAAGATCAGGATTTGCTGTTTTCCATTTTTACGGATAACCATGATACCGGCTGGATGCTGGAACGCCTGGGCAGCCGGGAGCTTCCTTATGAATCTGCCACCTGCATTGCTGCCATGATGTATTTGATGCGGGGTGTTTGTTTTGTTTACCAGGGCCAGGAGCTGGGTATGTTTAACCCGCATTATGACAGCATCGACCGGTTTGATGATGTGGAGAGCCTGAATATGTATCAGGAGCTTTGCCGCACTATGCCGGAGAAAGAAGCGATTGAAAAGATCAATTTTGGCAGCCGGGATAATAACCGCCGGCCTTTCTGCTGGAGCGGGAAGGAAAACGCCGGATTCAGCACCGGAAAACCCTGGATCCCGGTGCACAGTGAATACCGCTCCCGGAATTTGGAGGCGGATCTGGCATCGGAAAAGTCTGTGTGGCGGTTTTACCGGGATGTGCTGCAGCTGCGGCAGCAGCATCCGGCATTGACAGTGGGCAGCTTTGCACCCCTGGCACCGGCAGATGCATCCTATTGCGCTTATACCCGGACCCAAGGCAATGAGCAGATCACCGTGGTATGCAATTTCGACAAGGCGCAAATGCTGAATATCCCCAATGCCAGAGGTAAATTATTGCTTTCCAACTACGGATTGAAAGAAAAGAACAATGAACAATACGCACCCTATGAGGTGGCGGTTTTTTGGAGGAATATAAATGGCTAAATGGCAACGGTTTCGGTTTTATCCTGTGATCCCCCTGGGCGAGGACGGTCAGCTGATCACAGGCTGCAAGGCCCATATTGCGCTTTCCCGCAAGGTGGCGGCAGAGGGCATGGTGCTTTTGAAGAATGAAGAAAAATTCCTGCCTTTGAAAAAGAATCAAAAGGTGGCTCTTTTCGGCAAAGCCAGTGTGGACTATGTAAAAGGCGGCGGTGGCAGCGGAGATGTCACAGTTAAGTATGTCCGGGATCTGTGCAGTGCCATGGAAATCAAAGAGCAAGAGGGCAAGACCCAGGTGTTCATGCCGCTGCACGAGTTTTACAGGGAAAATGTGGCGGCTCAGCGTAAAGAGGGTAAGCAGCCCGGATATACAGTGGAGCCCGCAGTGCCCCAGCAGCTGCTGCAGCAGGCAGCGGCTTGGTGCGATACTGCGCTAATCAGTATTTGCCGTTTTTCCGCTGAGGGTGGCGACCGTAAGGGCGAGCCCAACGATGGCGATTTTTATTTGTCTGTTCAGGAGCAGCAAATGGTTGCTGATGTTTGCGCCGCCTTTGAAAATGTGGCAGTGGTACTGAATGTGGGCGGCATGGTGGATACCTCCTGGTTTATCCGTGAGCCGAAGATCAAGTCTGTTTTGCTGGCATGGCAGGGTGGCATGGAGGGCGCAATGGCCCAGGCAGATATCCTCTGCGGCGATGTGAACCCCTCCGGCAAGCTGACGGATACCTTTGCGGCAACCTTTGCGGATTATCCTTCCTCTGCCAATTTCAATGAATCGGAAGATTATGTGGAATATACCGACGATATTTTCGTAGGTTACCGCTATTTTGAAACCATTCCCGGCGCAGCGGAAAAGGTAAATTATCCTTTTGGTTTCGGCCTGTCTTACACGGATTTTTCTGTTGAGCCCATGAACTGCCAGATGGTGGATAACAGCATTTGCATGCAGATTCGGGTTACCAATACCGGCGCATGCGCAGGTAAGGAAGTGGTGCAGGTTTATAGCAGCGCGCCCCTTTGCCGGTTGACCATGCCCAAATATGCGCTGCGGGCATTCCAAAAGACCAGGCTTTTGCAGCCCGGAGAGCAGCAAACGCTGGAGCTGACAGTGGCGGTCAAGGATTTGGCAGTTTACGATGAAGCTTCTGCGGCTTATGTGCTTCCCGCTGGTGATTATAGCATCCATGTGGGCAATTGTATCCGGAATCTGAGCAATGTTTATTGCTATCACAATCCGGAAGAAAAGCGGGTTTACAGCTTGAAAAACCGCTGCGTGCCTAAAAAGCTCAGCCGCAGATTGCTGGCTGACGGTACTTATGAGCCCCTGGAAACCGGGGAATATGCGCCGGTGTATCATAACGGGAATTGGCCGCCCAAAAATTGCTGGGAGGCCCAGCATATTTTGCCCAATGCCCATGGCGTAAAGCTGCCCCCGGAGAAAATCTCCTTTGAGAAAGTGGGCAGGGGAGAGGCTACGGTGGCAGAGTTTATTGCGGAGCAATCTGACGATGAGCTGATCACCCTGTTGGGCGGTGCACCAAACCAGGGCTGCGCCGATACCCGTGGAATTGGCGGCTTGCTGGGCAGCGGTGTGCCTGCGGTTATGACCGCTGATGGCCCTGCAGGCCTGCGGATCAATGAAAACCGTGGGGTGAAAACCACCGCGTGGCCTGTGGCTACCTTGTTGGCATGCACCTGGGATCCGGATATTCTTTACCAGGTGGGTGCAGCGGCTGCCCTGGAGGTTAAGGAAAATAATTTTGGCGTTTGGCTGACGCCCGCTATTAACATTCACAGAAGCCCTCTGTGCGGCAGAAACTTTGAGTATTATTCCGAAGATCCCCTGGTGTCCGGCAAGCTGGCAGCTGCCATGGTGCAGGGTATTCAGTCCCGGAATGTTGCGGCATGCGTGAAGCATTTCTGCTGCAATAATAAGGAAACCAACCGTAAGGGCAGCGATTCCCGGGTCAGTGAGCGTGCCCTTCGTGAGATTTACTTAAAGGGCTTTGAGATCGTGGTCAAAGAGGGAAAGGTTTGGTCTGTGATGACCGCCTATAATCTGATGAATGGCATTTATACCTCTGAAAACGGCGAACTGCTTAACGGTATTCTCCGGGAAGAATGGGGCTATGAGGGCCTTGTGATGACGGACTGGGATAATTCGGCAGAGCATTACCGGGAAGCTTTGGCAGGCAATGATCTGAAAATGCCCAACGGAAACCCCAGGCGTCTGCAGGCAGCCTTGCAGGAGGGGCTCATTAGCCGGAAGGACCTGGAGATTTGCGCCACCAAGGTTTTGGAATTGCTCTTGCGTTTGGATTAATACTTGGTGTTTCCATATTTTGCGTCTTTTTCCGAAAAGATGCAATCATACTTCTTCCTTTTTCGGCAAAGCTATGTTTGCGGAAAGAAAAATGCTTTCTTTGGAAAGTGTTTTACTTTCCAAGAAAAGCATGCTAAAACAGTATGCCATATAAAAGGAGAGAAACGATATGAGCAACAAGAACAACAACATCAATGTTCCCGGCGCTAAGCAGGCAATGGAGCAGTTCAAGATGCAGGCTGCTTCCGAGGTTGGTGTGAACCTGACCAACGGTTACAACGGTCACCTGACCTCCCGCGAGGCTGGCTCTGTGGGCGGCCAAATGGTTAAAAAGATGATCGAGGCTTACGAGCAGGGTCTGCAGTAAGTTCAATGCCGGAAGATTCCTGGGAATCTTCCGGCATACATATTTCGCGGTCTATTCAGCCACACCAGACCTGAAAAGTCCGGTGTGGCTGAATATGTATATTTTGGACGCTTTTTTTACGGAAAATGTGAAAGACAATTGATTATTTTATGCCCAGGTATTATAATGAAAACATCTATTCTATTTAAGGAGTCCGCTTATGAGACCGTATGAAAACCCTTTAAAAACCAGCGAAAACAGAATGCCGCCCAGAAGCTATTATATCCCCGGCGGTGTTTCGGAGTATATGCTGTTGAACGGGCAGTGGGATTTTGCCTATTTTGACCGGGATATGGATGTGCCGGAGCATATTGCGGCTTGGGATCAGATCTCCGTGCCTTCCTGCTGGCAGCTGGAGGGCTATGACCACCCCAACTATACCAACGTTAACTATCCCTATCCCTGCGATCCCCCTTATGTGCCCGATGATAACTCTTGCGGCGTATACCGCAGAAGCTTCACGGTGAAAAAATGGGGCAAGGTGTATTTTGTGCTGGAGGGCGTATCCTCCTGCGCCTATGTATACATCAACGATGCTTATGTGGGCTTCACTCAGGGCAGCCATTTGCAGGCGGAATTTGATATTACGGATTATGTGAAAGACGGAGAGAATATCGTAACCGTAAAGGTGCTCAAATGGTGCTGCGGCAGCTATTTGGAGGACCAGGATATGTTCCGTTACAACGGCATTTTCCGGGATGTGTATCTTCTGCAGCGGCCGGAAGGACATTTGGTGGATGCGCAGATCATCCCCAATGATGTGTCTATTGATGTGAAGCTGGATAAAACCGCAAATATCAGCATTTACGATGGGGATACGCTGCTGTATTCTGCTCAGGGGCAGGAATTGTCTTATAATGTGGATAACCCCGTCCTTTGGAATGCGGAAAAGCCTTATCTTTACCGGGTGGTGCTGGAGCGAAACGGGGAGCAGATTGAGATAAAAACAGGTCTGCGGAAAATCACCGTGGCAGAAAACTATGCGCTTTTGGTCAACGGCACGCCCGTGAAGCTGTTTGGCGTGAACCATCATGATACCAGCAAATTCCGCGGCTGGTGTCAGAACGATGAGGAGCTCCGGGCAGATTTGCAGCTGATGAAGGATTTGAACATCAACTGCGTCCGTACCTCTCATTATCCTCCCACTCCCAAATTCATGCAGATGTGCGATGAAATGGGTTTTTATGTGGTGTGCGAAACGGATATTGAGACCCATGGCTTCTTGCGTCGCAATTCTAATGTGGCCTATAGCTTTGATATTTGGGACCCCGTATGGCCCGGTACTGACCCCAAATGGAAAAACGAGCATCTGGAACGGATGCAGCGCATGGTGGAGGTGTTTAAGAACAACCCCAGCGTGATCATGTGGTCCAGCGGCAACGAAAGCGGCCACGGCGTCAATCATGTGCACATGCTCCGCTGGACGAAAAACCGGGATGCCTCCCGGCTGACCCATTGCGAGGATGCCGCCCGCAGAGGGCAGTTCCACAATGCGGATGTGTTTTCCAGAATGTATTCCTCTTTGAAGGATTTGAACACCTGGGCCCAGGCAGAGGATGTTTGCATGCCTGTGTTTTTGTGCGAATATTCCCACGCCATGGGCAACGGCCCCGGCGATGTGTGGGATTACTGCCAGCTGTTTGACAAGCACCCCAAGCTCATTGGCGGCTGCATTTGGGAATGGGCCGATCATGTGGTGATGGATAAGGGCGTGCAGAAATACGGCGGCGATTTCCCCGGCGAAATGGCTCACGATGGCAATTTCTGCTGCGATGGCATGGTGTTTGCTGACCGCAGCCTGAAAGCCGGTTCTTACGAAGTAAAGGCAGCCTATCAGCCTATAAAAACTGTTTACGAAAACGGCAAGCTTTCCGTTTATAACCGCCTTTCCTTCACCGATCTGCAGGAATATACCTTTACATACTGGATCGAGCAGGACGGCATTGCAGGCGAAAAGTGCAGCTTGACCTTATCCGCTGCCCCCTTGACCTGGACTCAGCTGGATATTCCCTATGAGCAGACGGTCTGCAGCTATGGCGCATATTTAAATACTGAGCTTTCCAAGGATGGAAAGGTCTATGCCGCAACCCAGCATGAACTGCCCTATATCCAAAAAGAACTAGCATCTGCCCAATTGGCTGCACTGACGGAGGATCAGCAGTTTGTCTATGCCTCCGGTGAGGGCTTTGCCTATACCTTTTCCAAGCACTATGGCGTATTCACCGGCATAATGGTGGATGGGCAGGAGCAGCTGGCAGGCTTGACCAGGCTGACCGCTCTGCGCGCGCCTACGGATAACGATGTGAAGATGCGGGATCTTTGGCTGCGCACTAATGTGTGGCAGGGTGAAAACCTGGATTATGCTTTTTATAAGGTCTATGACTGCAAGGTGGAAAATGGCGAGATTGTAGTGAATGGTTCTGTGTCCGGCGTTTCCAGAAAGCCTTTCCTGCGCTATACTTTAAAAGTAACCATTTTTGCCGACGGCAAGGTGGAGCACACCTTAAACTGCCGGATTCCCCATAATGTGACCTGGCTGCCCCGGTTGGGCTTTGAGTATATTTTGCCCGCGGCTTCCAATGGGTTTGCCTATTACGGTCACGGGCCGTTGGAAAGCTATTGCGACCTGTGCCACCATGCGCCGGTAGGCTTCTATGAAAGCACCGCGCAGCAGGAGTATGTGCCCTATGTGCGCCCCCAGGAGCACGGTAACCACAATGGGGTCAAATGCCTGCGGATCGGCAAAATGGAATTCACTGCACCCCAGAGCATGGAGATCAATGTGTCCTGCTATGACACCCATGCCATTTGCAAGGCGGAGCATACAGACGAACTGATTGCCGATGGCAACATTCACTTGCGTTTGGATTATAAGGTCTCCGGCATCGGCTCCAATTCCTGCGGGCCGGAGCTGGCAAAGGCCTACCGCCTGGATGAAAAGGAATTTGTTTTCCAATTCCAAATGCGCCCGGTGTAACCGCAAATATAAAGGAGTATTAGCCTATGAAATTATCGGTTTCTGACCTGCAAAAGATCGTGCACAATGCGGTTTCCTGCAGCTTTGATGAAAATGGCGGCGTGACGCTGTGCAGATTCACCCAAAGCCAAATGGATACGGTCACCCGCTTGTCTGCGGACTGGCTGAAAAAGGCCAAGTCCAGCGCGGCTATGACCCTGGATTTCATTACCGATTCGGATATTTTGGTGTTGAAATTTGATCTGTTCCCTGGATCTTCCCGGCAGACCGCATCTTTAGACCTGTATGTGGATGGGGTATTTCATGCCAGCAAGCAGATGGCGGGGCTGGATGCGAAAATGGCAGGCTTTCAGCTGCCTGCCGGGCAGCACCGGGTGACGGTGTATTTGCCCTGGTCTGTTCAATTGGTGATCCGGGAGGTGCATCTTTCGGATGGGGCCAGTATCCGGGAAGTGGAAAAGTCCTGCAAGCTGCTTTGCCTGGGCGATTCCATCACCCAGGGCTATGATGCTGCCTTTACCTCCTTGACCTATGTGAATCAAATTGCCCGGGAGCTGAATGCGGAGGTTATTGACCAGGGCATCGGCGGACATATTTTCCATGTGGAGTATATTGATGAATCTATGCGGCAGATCGACCCGGACTTGATCACTGTGGCTTATGGTACCAATGATTACGGTCAGTATGAAACCCTGGAGGAATATGCAGCCCATACGGGCGCATATCTGCGCAAGCTGGCTCAGCTGTTTCCCAATACCAAGATCCTGGGTATTCTGCCTATTTTCAGAAACGATGGAAACTATCAGACACGGAAGCTTTACAGGCCTTATACCATGGATCATGCCCGGCAGGTCTTGCGTGCGCAGTATGCGGAAATTGGGGCGCATGTGGTGGAGGAAACGGGCATTGCCCATCTTCCCCAGATGTATGCGCCGGATTTCCTGCATCCCAATGACCTGGGCTTTTCTCTGATGGCAAAGGGGATCTTGAAGAAAATAAAAGAGATCATATAAAAATTACCGCATCCGGAGTTTTCCGGATGCGGTGCTTTTATTTATTTGCTTTTCTTGGGCTTTTTGATTTTGTTCAGCTTTGCGTTGATGTCCAGCAGCTGCTCCTTGGTGAATTTCATGTCCATCATGCCGCCCATCAGCGTGAACAGACGCAGCACCGTAAAGCCGTTCA
The DNA here is from genome assembly GCA_045591335.1 of Faecousia sp. Lineage (GTDB taxonomy): Bacteria > Bacillota > Clostridia > Oscillospirales > Oscillospiraceae > Faecousia. The sequence continues at coordinate 18,338 of JAZNSR010000062.1, read as the reverse complement.
TCATGCTCATCATTTCTGCGTTGACCTCAAAGCCCGCGGCCTTCATGCCGCCGCCTTTGCCACCCATCATCTTGGCGAACATACCCATGAACAGAAGCTTGCCCTGCACAGTGGAGATCACATCGCCCATCTTGTCGTTCAAAGAAAGGTAACCCTCAGGGGCTTCAATGTCAAACCAGTTGAGGATGGCGCCCTTTTCCACCAGACGGTACTTTTCGTTGAAGGTATCCACCTTGCAGATGGTGCTGCAGTCTCGGCAGTTGCCAGCCACAGCTTCCAGCTTGGTGATGCCCTGGTTGGGCACATCAAAATAGAAGAAGTGGTCCGCAGCTTCCTTTACGCCCAGGGAAACGCCGTTGGCAAACAGCTCCACAGAAGGCTGGTTGGAGTAAACGGTGACCTTGGTCACATCCTCCACCCGGTCCACATACCGCTTGCCGCACAGATGCACAAAGGGCTCGTCAGACAGCCATGCTTTGTAGGCATAGAAGGAGTCCTTTTTATATTTGCGGTCGAAGGTCACCAGACCCTTGTGGTTCTGGCCGTCCTCGCCGCCTTCGTTACGGGCATCCGCGCCAAAGTCAAACATGTTCCAAACATGGGTTGCCCACATATACTTGCGGGTGAACAGCTGTTTGATCAGTTCTTCATGGTAATACGCCTGATATTCCTCGGTGTAGTCGCCCTGGCGGGGGTCGGAGGAGTGCCAGTTCAGAGCCTCGCAGCCGTATTCAGAGCAGCCGATGGGAATGTTGGGATGGGTTGCGTGGAATTTGTCAAACCAGGGGCCGTTCATGGAGGTTTCACCGCCGTACCAGCCAAAGTAGTGGTTATAGGACACCACATCGGGGATCAGTAGGTAAGGATCGTCCATCTTGCACATGGAAACTGCTGCAATAGTGATCAGACGGGTCTTATCCATTTCGTGGCACAGATCGTTCAGAACTCTGTGGTTATCCAGCAGATCCTCGTCGGAGCCGCCGATGGAGATCTCGTTGGAAAGTCCCCAAACCACGATAGAGGGGTGATTATAATTCTGAATGATCAGCTCTTTCATTTGGCTGATGGTGTTCTCACGGCCGCCGGGCATGTGCTTGGAAATGTAGGGAATTTCCGCCCAGATCACCAGGCCGCGCTCGTCGCACAGGTCATAGAAATATTGGTCGTGCTGATAGTGGGCAAGACGGATGGTGGTGCAGCCCACTTCGCAGATCAGATCGATGTCTTCCTCGTGATGCTCGGGCAGCAAGGCGTTGCCGATGCCCCAGCGGTCCTGGTGGCGGGATACGCCCCGCAGGGGGTATTCCTCACCGTTGAGGATAAAGCCGTTGTTGGGATCGATTTTAAAGGTGCGGCAGCCAAAGCGGGTGCAAACACTGTCGATAATCTGGCCGTTTTCCATCAGCTCTGCCTCGCAGCAGTACAGATAGGGGTCCTTGCGGCCATGCCACAGATGCACATTGGGAATGTTCAAGGTGGCGGAGGGATCATCAGATTCTACCTGGGCAATTTCGTTTTCCTGGGCATCATAAATGGTGATGCGCACAGTCTGGCCCATTTGGGTGTTCACAGGATAGGTGTCCACCTTTACAGAGGCGTCTGCGCCCTCAATGGTGGGGGTCACGGCAATGCCGGGGCCGCCGTGATACTCCAGGTCAAAGTGGGATTTATTCACGCAGATCAGATTCACATCCCGGTACAGGCCGCCGTAGAAGGTGAAGTCTGCCATCTGGGGATATACGGTGTCGTTAGGGCTGTTGTCCACGGCGATCACCAAAAGGTTAGTGACCTCCAGAGCTTCAGTCAGGTCCACACGCCAGGTGGAGTAGCCGCCGTCGTGATGGGCCAGGTGTTTGCCGTTGCAGTAAACATCCGCAGAGGAGTTTGCGCCGTGCAGCTCCAAATAGTAGCAGTCTGCCACGGGCAGCTCAGATTTGTTCAAAGTTTTAGCGTAGTAAGCGGTGCCGCGGAAATAGTCGTTGTCTCCGTCTTGGCCGTCAATGGCGTTCCAGGAGTGGGGCAAATTCACAAAATCCCACTTATTGTCAATGGCAGTGGGAATGGCGGCTGCCTGCTTCGTGAACGCCCATTTTCTGTTTAAGTTCATGATTTCTCTCATGATGTATACCTCCGGTATAAGATGGATTCATTATAGGGATTTTATGGGGTGAAAATGTAAATAGGATGTAAATTATCGCTGCCTTTTGATTCACCCTGCCGGAGAGCCGGCAGGGTGGAGGTTGCAGAATTATTGTGCCTCGTGGCGCTCAGCCAGCTCAGCATTCATCTTGTTCAGAGTCTTCTTGTCCAGGTTGTAGATCACGGCCAGGCCGATGAACTGCATTACGGCGCTGAACATGTAAAGACCTGCCACCAGCCAGCACATATTGTGGGAGGTGGTTGCGGACTGTGCGATGGTGCCCAGCTTGGAATCGTAGCCCAGCCAGCCCATGATCAGCAGAACCATGGAGGGGCCAACGCCCTGCGCCAGCTTACGGAAGAAGGAGTGCAGGGAGTAGATGGTGCCTTCCTCACGGGTGCCGAATTTCCACTCGTTGTAGTCGATGGCATCGCCCATCATAGCCCAGGATACGCAGGTGTAGATGCCCATGCCGATGCCGAAGACCACCAGGCCAGCCAGGTAGACGATCAGCGCAACGGTAACATTGGGGATCAGAGGGAACACCAGCATGATCGCACCGCCCACCAGAGAGACGATGGTGCCGGCAACGGAAGCTTCCTTCTTGCCGAACTTCTTAACGATCATGGTGATAAAGGGCATAAACAGGAACATGGGCAGGAAACCGACCATTTGCACAATGCCGGACATGGAGGCCATGTTGAAATAGGTGGCAAACATAATGGTGTTGGCGGTGCTGGCAGCGTTCATACCCAGGAACATGCCCATGGCAGCCAGGGTTGCGCCCACAGCAGGACGGTTCATCATAAACTTGCCGAACGCTTTGATGATGTTGAACTTTTGACCGCCCTCGTTGGTTTTCACGGAGTTTTCGTCCACACGGACGGTGATGAACTTGAGCATGAACAGGAAGCACAGGAAGCCCAGCACGCCCATGATCAGAGCAGCCCAGAATACATTGTCGCCCAGTAGGATCTCAACCTGCTTGCCGGTCTCGGGGCTGAGGATCTTGTCGCCGATCTCATAAGGCAGCTTGGTGAAGGGGTCAACCAGGAATTGCTCACGGGTGAAGCCCTCGGGAATATGGATCTTGTCCAGGAAGCTGTCAGTTCCGTCATAGGTGACCTTCTGCCAAATCAGCATGGGCAGGATCATCATGGGGGCCATATTGCCGATCATGGAGCCGATGGAGCGCCAGGTGGAAAGCTGTGCGCGCTGACCCACATCGTCAGTGACCAAAGAGAGCATGGAGCCGTAGGGCACATTGGCGATGGTATAGAAGGCATCCCAAATGATATAGCCCAAAACGAACAGAACTGCTTTAATTACTACGGGGGCATTGGGGAAGGGCAGGAATACTGCTGCGCCGCCGATGAGCAGGCCGCAGGCACCCACAAAGATGTAAGTTTTAAATTTACCGTGCTTGTACTTTCTTCTGTCATTGTCGATCATGGAGCCGATCAGCGGATCGTTCACTGCGTCCCAAATCTGTACAAGCAGCAGAAGCAGGGACAGTAAACCGGTTTCCATGGTCATGAATACCAGCCAGAAGGTCTGCACAGTGCCCTTTAGGGAAAAGCTCATGTTGCAGCCCAGGTCGCCGGCAGCATACGCGATTTTATCGCGGATACCGAATTTGCGGTAACCCTTGGCATCCAGTTTAGGTGCTTTTGCCATATTTTTATCCTCCTTTTTTATCCGGCGCATAAAGCGTGCCGATCAATGAAAATTATATCGTAAAAGCATATATATTGCTAGCCACAAAATGTCACTTCTGTGACACCTTCGGTAAAAGATTTTTCGTAATTTTTATGCAGATTAAACAAAAGCCATTGCAAATATTTTACAGTATGTTATACTGTAACCAACAATGGAAGGGGTTGGAAGGATGTATCGCGATTGTCAAACAGAAAGTGCCTCCAAACGGCAGCGGGAAATAGAGCGGGGCTTTATGGAGCTTTTGTGCAAGAATAATTATGACGATATGACCGTCAGCTGGCTTTGCCAGCAGCTGCAGATCCCCCGGAAGGCCTTTTACCGGTATTTTTCCGGAAAAGATGGGGTTTTGTATGCGCTGATCGATCATACGCTGGCGGATTTCTTTTTAATGCCGCAAACCCGGGAAAAGGCTGCAGGTACTGCCATGGGCGATTTGGAGTTATACTTTATTTTTTGGTATGAAAACAAAAAATTATTGGACGCTCTGCAGCGTAACGGTTTAGCCGGTATTTTGGTGGAGCGGGCCAATCGTTTTGCCGTGGAGGAGGGGCATTTGCCCAAGCAGTATATGCGGCTGCATCCCCAGGTGCGGGATATGGCGGTGGCTTTTTCCGTGTGCGGGCTTATGTCCATGATTTTGCAGTGGCATAGAACTGGTTTTTCTATTCCACCTGAGGAAATGACCCGGCTGGCTATCAATCTGCTTTCCCGTCCTTTGATTCCTATGTAAATGTTCGTGTGTGAAAAATAAATGTCCGCCTTTTGTGGAAAAACCCTTGACAATTCCTGGCGTTTGGTGGTATATTGTGTCAATAATGCATCCGGAATTGCCGGGTGAAGAAAAGGAGAGAGAACCATGAAAAAATTATTTGCATTGATCCTGTGCGCAGCGCTGTTGATGAGCTTTGCGGCCTGCGGCGATACCGGCGCTTCCGCCGAGGATGATCAGTTCTTGATTGGCGTTTGCCAGATCGAGCCTCATGCGGCTCTGGACGCTGCCACTCAAGGATTTAAGGATGCCTTGATCGCAGAATTTGGCGAAGACAAGGTGAAGTTTATCGACGGTAATGCCGCCGGTGACAGCAACACCTTGAACACCATCATCCAGGATTTTGTGGCAAAAGATGTGGACTTGATCCTTGCCAACGCCACCCCCGTTTTGCAGGCGGCAGCCTCTGCCACCACCGTGATCCCCATTTTGGGTACTTCCGTAACGGAATACGGCGTAGCTCTGGAGCTGGAGGATTTTAACGGTTTGGTAGGCGGCAACATTTCCGGCACCTCCGACCTGGCACCCCTGGACAAGCAGGCGCAGATGATTTTGGACTGGTGCCCCGATGCCAAGAATGTGGGCATGCTTTATTGCTCTGCTGAGGCCAACTCTGTATACCAGGTCAACCAGGTGAAGGCATACCTGGAGGACAAGGGTCTTACCTGCACTGCTTACAGCTTCTCCTCCACCAGCGATTTGGCCGCGGTTGCCCAAAAGGCAGTTTCTGAGTCTGATGTACTGTATGTACCCACAGACAACACGGTAGCCAACAGCACACCTATTGTGGATTCCATCTGCCGGGAAAAGAAGATCCCCGTGATCGCCGGTGAGGAAAATATCTGTAAGGGCTGCGGCATTGCAACGCTGTCTATCAGCTATTACGACCTGGGCACCACCACCGGCAAGATGGCAGCACAGATTCTTAAGGGTGAGGCGGATATCAGCCAGATGCCCATTGCCTATGCCGAGACCCAAACCGCCAAGTATAATAAAGAGCTGTGCGAGTATTTGAACATCGAACCCCTGGAAGGCTATATTGCCATTGAGGATTGATTGAAAATTGGGACGAGGTGGCCAGCCATCTCGCCCCATTTCCTATAGGAGAGAGATTGTATGGTTAGCTTATTTAATGCCCTGCCCGGCGCACTGTCTCAGGGGTTGATTTGGGGTATTATGGCCATTGGCCTGTATATCACCTATAAAATATTGGAAGTATCCGACTTGACGGTGGATGGCTCTTTCTGCACCGGCGGCGCGGTCTGTGTGGTGCTGATGCAGGCAGGCTGCAATGTGTGGGTGGCTATTTTGGTTGCTGTTTTGGCAGGCATGCTGGCGGGCCTGGTTACGGGCTTTTTCCACACGGTATGCGGCATTCCCGCAATATTGGCTGGCATTTTGACGCAGCTGGGCTTGTGGTCGGTGAACTTGGCTATTATGGGCATGTCCGCCAACCAGGCGCTGAACCTGCGGAAGCATACGCCCATTATTTCCTCCCGGTTTATGGAGGAGATCAATGCCGGTATGCGGCCTTTCTTCCAGCATCCCATTGTGATCACCGCCATCATCACCCTGCTGCTGATCGGCGTGCTGTATTGGTTTTTCGGCACTGCCCGGGGCTGCTCCATCCGTGCCACAGGCGCCAATGCCCACATGGCCCGCGCTCAAGGCATCAACACGGATATGAATATTCTCATAGGCTTGATGCTCAGCAACGGTCTGGTGGCTTTGTCCGGCGCGCTGCTTAGTCAGTACCAGGGCTTTGCGGAGATCAATATGGGCCGGGGTGCTATTGTTATCGGCCTCGCCGCGGTGATCATTGGCGAGGTGGTATTCGGTAAGCTTTTCCGGAACTTTGGTTTGAAGCTTTTGGCAGTGAGCCTGGGCTCTGTGATCTATTATTTGGTGATCCAGGTGGTGGTAAGCCTCATGGACATCAACACCAATTATCTGAAGCTGATCACCGCTTTGGTGGTGGCAGCCTTCCTGACCTTCCCCCATTGGAAAAAGAAATATTTTCCCAAGAAGGTCGTTGTAGGAAAGGATGGTTGACATGCTGCAGATTTGTAATGTACATAAAGTTTTTAATCCCGGAACGGTGAACGAAAAGATTGCCTTGAAGGGTGTGGAGCTGCATCTGAAGCCCGGTGATTTCGTCACGGTTATCGGCGGCAACGGTGCGGGCAAATCCACCATGCTCAACTGCGTGGCAGGTGTGTTTCCAGTGGATGGGGGCAAGATCCTTATTGACGGAGTGGATGTAACCAAGCTGCCGGAGTATAAACGGGCAAAATTTATTGGCAGAGTGTTCCAGGACCCTATGATGGGCACTGCTGCCACTATGCAGATTGAAGAAAATCTGGCTCTGGCTGCCCGCCGTGGTCAGTTCAGAGGCTTGAGCTCCGGTATTTCCAAGGCGGAGCGGGAGGAGTACAAAAAGCAGCTGCAGATCTTGGACCTGGGGCTGGAGGAACGGCTGGCTGCCAAGGTGGGGTTACTTTCCGGCGGTCAGCGGCAGGCATTGACCTTGCTGATGGCCACGCTGCAAAAGCCCAAGCTGCTGCTGTTGGACGAGCATACTGCTGCGCTGGATCCCAAAACCGCGGAAAAGGTGCTGACTGCCACCCAGCGAATCGTGGAAAAGGATAATTTGACCACCTTGATGATCACCCATAATATGCGCGATGCCATTGCTTATGGCAACCGGTTGGTGATGATGTATGATGGACGGATCGTGGTGGATGTGTCCGGAGAGGAAAAGAAAAAGCTGACTGTGGAGCAGCTGTTGGCCTTGTTCAGTCAAGCCAGCGGATCGGACGAAGTCAGCGATAAGCTGGTGCTTTCATAAAATGCTAATTGCGGGATGTGTTTTGCGCATCCCGCAATTTAATATTTGCTTATTGGTAATATTTGTGCTATGATATTTAAAATGCAAGAGTATGCGTAAAAAGAGGTTACGGCACATGAATTATATCGTTTTGGACATGGAGTGGAATCAGCCCTGGCCCGGTTCTCCCTCGGCCCGGAAGGTGCTGCCGGTGCAGATCCGTGGAGAGATCCTGCAGATCGGCGCTGTCCGGCTTACAGAAGAGCAGCTGGTTGGTGATGAATTTCAAATTCTGATCAAGCCTAAATATTACCGCCGCTTAAACCGTAGGGTCAGTAAGCTTACGGGCATTAAGGAATCCCAGCTGCGGGAACAGGGCGTACCCATGGCGGAGGCCATAGAGCTTTTCCGCCAATGGTGCGGTGAAGATGTGATCTTTCTGACATGGGGCTTTGACGACATTACTATTTTAAAAGAAAATCTGCAGCTGTATGGCCTGGAGGATGGCTGGGTGGACCGTTGGTACAATGCCCAGATGATCTTCAATGCTCAAACTGATGGCTCCAATGCGCAAAAGGCGTTGAAGACCGCCATGGAGATGTTTGAGATCGAGCCTTCCCGGCCCGCGCACGATGCCTTGGGCGATGCCTATCACACCGCTTTGATCTGCGCCATGCTGAATTTGAAAAAGGGCATTGCGGAGTATGACGAAGCGCTGAAAGACCACACCAACGGCTTCCACGGCGCAGAGCTGCCCGGCTGTATCAGCCGGAAGGTGTTTTATGATTATGCGGGCAAGCGCAGCGCCTTGGCTGCCATGTCCGGGGCAGAGAATCAGTGCCCGGTATGTTCCCGGCAGATGCTGGGCTCCCGTTGGTTTGCTCAGCCCGGTCACCGGTATATGGACTTGGCCACCTGTCCGGATCACGGCAAGTTTTTGATCCGGGTGCGGCTTTCCGCCCAGCCGGATGGCACAGTGCGGGTGAGCAGGTTGACCTATGAAGCGGATTCTGAGGCTGCGGCAGCTTATGCCCGCAGAGTGGAAAAGGCAGATCCGGAGCCGCGGGCAGGTGTGTCCCGCCGCCGTCGCCGCCGCCGTAAATTAGTGGAATAATCATTTTGCTTGCGAAAGGCCCTCCCAGAAGCGGAGGGCCTTTTTCATGCTCATTTTTTGCCGAAATTAGGCTTTTTAGTAGAATTCTACTGCCGGTAGAGTGGCGATTCTTCTAACAAGCTACCCAGTAAACTGCAGAATAGCTTGTAATTTGGTCGTAAATCAAGATAATTTAGATTAAGTTTATTTTGTCGTGATATATTTTTAACAGATTTTGGTTTGGAGTCGAACAATGAGGAAGAATAAGAATCTGCCGATAAAAACGGTGTATTACACCGATGAAAGAAACGATGAATTTGCTGATGACAATATTGTCACCAAGGTTATTGACGAGAATTATTGCTATGTAAATTCCAGCTTGGGCTGGCGGCTGGGACGGCTGGTGGCTTACCGCTTGATCGCCACGCCTATTGCTTATTTGTACTGCAAGCTGTTTCTGCACGCCAGTTTTAAAAACCGAAAATTACTGAAGCAGGCCAAGGGAAGGGGCTGCTTTGTTTATGGCAATCATACGCAGCAGATCGGAGATCCCTTTATCCCCAATATTTTGCTGTTTCCCAGAAGCGTGTATATGATCGTCCATCCCAATAATGTGTCCATGCCCTTTTTGGGACGGGTCACCCCCCACCTGGGAGCGCTGCCGCTGCCTGCCAATTTGAAAGCTATGCGGAACTTCCGGGATGCTATCCGCACCCGTATTCAGCAGAAAAATGTGATCGTGGTGTATCCCGAGGCCCATATCTGGCCCTTTTACATGGGTATCCGGGATTTCCCTGCCACCTCCATGAAATACCCGGTGGAGCTGGATGTGCCTTCCTTTGCCATGACCACCACTTACCGCCACCGTTGGTTTGGCAGAAAGCCCCGGACGGTTACATATCTGGACGGTCCTTTTTATCCAGATGAAAGCTTGCATCCCAGGGCAAGAGCCCAGGCACTGCGGGATCAGATATATGAGACCATGGTGCGCCGCAGCCGGGAAAGTGACTGCGAATATATCCGCTATGTAAAGAAAGAGGAGTAGAAATGGATATTTTATTTTGCGGAAATGACAAGGTGTTTGACGGCGTGTTAACCGCCGGCCTTTCCATTGTCCGCAGGCTGGAAGCCCCCAGACCCCTGCATATACATATTTTCACCATGGAGCTGACCCGGGTATCCCCGGATTATCTGCCCATTACCCAGGCTCAGGCATCCGTGATCGAACGGTCTCTTCGCCGTCATAATCCTCAAACCACGGTTACGGTTTATGATGTGACTGAAAATTACGAAAAGCATTTAAAAGAAAACGCCAATGAGGGCTGCTATTGCTCACCCTACACGCTGCTGCGGCTGCTGGCGGACCTGTACCCCATGCCGGATAAGCTGTTATACCTGGATGCGGATGTGATGGCATGCAGGGATATTGGCTTGCTCTTTGACCAGGATGTATCCGGGGTGGAGTATGCCGCTGCCAGAGATCATTACGGGCATCTTTTGGTAAGCCCCAATTATATCAACGCCGGGGTACTGCTGTTTAATATGCAGATGTGCCGGGAAACGGGCATTTTTGAAAAGGCCAGGCAGCTGATCCGGGTGAAAAAGCTGACTTTTGCGGACCAGTCCGCGCTGATCCGCTCCACCACCAAAAAGAAGATGCTGCGCCATTGGTTTAACGATCAGAAGTTCCTTTATAAAAAGACGGTGATCCGTCATTTCTCCAAACGGCTGTTTTATTTGCCGTATCCCCACACGGAGAATATCAAGCAGTGGCATGTGGATAAGGTCCACGAAAAATTCGGCTACACCTGCTTTGATGATATTTTGGAAGAATACCAGCAAATCAAGAGAGAGGTAAGTAAAAGTGAAGGATAATTTGATTCCTATTTTTTATGCGTGCGACGATAATTTCGTGAAATATACCGTGGTTTCGCTGCATTCCATGATTGCCAACGCATCCAGGGAACATCACTATCAGATCCATGTTTTGCATACTAATATTTCTCAGCCCATGCAGGAAAAGGTCATGGAACTGGAAAACGAAAACTTTTCTGTTCAGTTTGATAATGTGACTGCCTATTTGGATGAGCTGGCGGGCAATTTGCCCATCCGGGATTATTATTCCAAGACTACTTATTTCCGCATGTTTATTGCGGAAATGTTCCCCCAGTATGATAAGGCCATCTATATCGACAGCGACACGGTGGTCCAGGGGGACATCAGCCGCATGTATCTGACGGATATTGGGGATGCCTATGTGGGCGCTTGCCATGAGCAGGCCATGGTGCAAACAGAGCAGTATGGTGCCTATGTGGAGCAGGTGGTTGGCGTGGACCGGGAGTTTTATTTCAATGCCGGCGTGCTGTTGATCAACTGCAAAAAGTTCCGGGATTTCAAGGTGCTGGAAAAGTTTAACCGGCTGCTGGGAGAGTATAATTTTGTGGTCACCCAGGATGAGGATTATCTGAATGTGATCTGCAAGGATTGGGTGTATTGGCTGGATCAGCGGTGGAATACGGAGATCTTTGGCAATATTCCTTACCCCATTGAAGAAGCGTTTGTGCTGCACTATATCATGACCAGCAAGCCCTGGCATTATGCCGATTGCCGCCATGGGGATATTTTCTGGAAGTATGCAGCCCAAACCCAGGTCTATGAGCAGATCCGGGAAGAATTGAAAAACTACACCGATGCCCAGCGGGAGCGGGACGCCATTTCCTGCAGCAATCTTTTGAAGCTGGCAGAGGAGGAGATCAACCGGGGGGACAATTACCAAAACCGGCTCAATCAGAATGTGCGGGCAGCGGACCGGGTGGCAATCCTGCAAAAGATCAAGGAGTATGAGGAAGCGGGCAGATTTGATGAGGATGTGGAGGATGATCCTCCCAGCCCGCAGCTGAAGCCTGAGGACATTGAATATGTGCGCAAGGGCTTTGTGGGCAATTGCAAGCGTGCCATTGCTTTTGCGGCAGCTTACCGGTTCTTTGATAAGCTGGAAAAGAGCGGCGATGTGGTGGTGCGCAAGGCCGAGGGTCTGGAGCATTTGGCTGGGGTGGAAGGCGCGGTGATCACCTGCAATCACTTCAATCCCATGGATAGCTTTATTATGCAGCGGGTGTTTGACGATTCCAAGCATCCCAAAAAGCTCTACCGGGTGATTCGTGAGGGTAACTATACCAATTTCCCCGGCTTTTACGGCTTTTTGATGCGCAATTGCAATACTTTGCCTTTGAGCTCCAATATGCAGACTATGAAAAAGTTCTTGACCGCAGTGAAGCAGCTGCTGGGTGAGGGGAACTGCATTTTGATCTATCCGGAGCAGAGCCTGTGGTGGAATTACCGCAGACCGAAGCCCATGAAGTCCGGTGCGTTTGATATGGCGGTGAAGAATCATGTGCCGGTGGTGCCGTGCTTTATTACCATGCGGGATACGGATAAGATGGGCGCGGACGGCTTCCCTGTGCAGGAGTATTACCCCCATTTGGGCGAGCCTATTTGGCCGGACCCCGCTTTATCCAAGCTGGCAGCCAAGGAAAAGCTCCGTCAGCAGACCCAGGATTTTTGCTGCCAGGTTTATGAGCGGGTCTACGGTGTGCCCCTGGACCCCGCTACACTGAATAATATGCAGTCCAATTAATAAGAAACGGCTCTCCCTTGGGAGAGCCGTCAGAGTGTCAAAAAAGCCGCCAACCGTCAAAAAGCAGGATAAGGCAATGGCTTTTGACAAAGCCTTCCCCTCGAGGGGAAGCTGGCAAAAATCTTTGATTTTTGACGGATGAGGTGCTCAAAAAGGCTTGCTACGCAAGGCTTTTTGACTTACTGCGCAACTCTCCCCTCTCGAGTATCTATATACACTTCGGGGTCGAGTTGCTTGTCTTGACGGCTTTATTGACCTCTGCCAGTCTGTCAAAAAACTAGTTTTTTGACAGACTGACACGCGGGTGCAACCGCCGGTTCATTATTCGTTCAGAGGGAACAGAAACATAATGGTGAAGCTGTTTTCGTCCCAGGAGGTCTGGAAGCTGCCGCCGTACCGCTGGCACATGGCCTCCATGGAGGCCAGACCTACGCCTGCTTGGTTTGCCCGCTTTCGGGAGAGAATACGGGTTTTGTCTTTTTCTATGATGCCGTCAAAGCTATTTCTTACCACGATGGTTAGCAACGCTTTTTCTGACTGGCACAAAAGGGCAATGTGCCGGTTGTCCGAAAGGGTCTTGCAGCCGAAAATGGCATTGTCCAGGGCATTTCCCAGGGCGGCGCACAGATCAATGTCTGCAATGCCCGGGCTGTGGATAGTGCCGGTGAATTTAAAGTCGATATTTTCTTGCTTCGCCTTTTGTATGTAATGGTAAAGTACACCGTCCACCGCCGCATTGCCCGTGTAGGGCACATCAGTACTGCTGCCGATTCGGGATACCAGCTCGTGGCAGTACCGGTCCAGGCCCTCTTTGTCGTCGGCGTCCATATAGCCACGGATGGCAGCAATATGGTGCTTGAGATTGTGATTCAGCTTTCGGGCATCCTCCACCCGTACCCGCAGCTCTGTGTAATGCAGCCGCTGGTATTCCAGCTGTTTTTCCATTTGCAGGTTGCGTTCCACCCGTTTGTGGTCAGCCTGGATGCTTTTGCACATCAAAATCAGCATGCCGCTGGAAACCAGGCTGCTGATTAGCTGCAAAAGGGGATTGACCGTATCTGTACCCCAGACCATAATGGCAGCTGCGGCAAAAAATGCCAGGGGAATAAAGAAAATGGTTTTCCAGTATTCTTCGCTCTCAAGCTTTAAAAAAGGCTCGATGGTGTGGCGTAAAAGCTGCTGCAAGGGGTAATGGGTAATCAAAATCAGGATCGAATAAAGTCCAAGCAGTTGTATAAGCTGCCAGACAGGATCAAGCTGGGGCTGTAAAGAGATAATATAGGCGGGAATGCTGAGCATGAGAAAGTGCAGCGTGCGGGACATGCCAAGGGTGAAAAGATGCTCGCCGGTGCGTCCGGGAAGCAGGCGGATATTGATAAGCGTTACGAAGATAGCAAACAGAGAGCCGCCGGTGTGCAGATAAGGCACTATCTGCGTTATGCCCCAAAGATGAAAGACCAGAGTGGCAATGGTGATGTTTCCCAGACAGGATAAGCCGTACAACAGAAATAGTTTCTTTTTAGTCTGGGTGTTTGCTATGGAGCGGAAGGGTATATAGCGCATGACCAGACCGGAACACAAGCATCCGGTTACTATCAGCGCAATGAGAAATTCTGTCATGAGATTTCTCCTCCCTTTTTCAGTAGCTGCCGTAGCTTATAATCGGAAAAGGCCTGCTTGATATTGGCACGCTGATCCCGGCTGATGGGCACGGAGCTGCCGTCGGTGAGGGTCAGTACATCTGTGGGGATCTGGGTTACCGCACTTAGGCTCACCAGGGCGTAGCGAATGGGTTTGACGAAATCTGCCCCCTCCAGCTGTTGGGCAATTTGGGAGATGTTGGTGCGGGTGACGATCTCGCCCTTGCGGGTGTGCAGAATGCTCTTATGGCCGTCAGCCTCCACCCAGAGCAGGTCGGAAATATAGATGGTTTCATCCATGCGGTTTTGCTTGTAGGTCAGGGTGCGCAGGCTGGTGTGCACATGGAAAAACCGGTCCATGGTGGCAAAAAGCTTTTCCCGGGAGATGGGTTTGATGAAATACCGCAAGGCTGCCACATCATAGGATTCTGCGGCGTATGCGTTGGAGGTGCTGCAAAAAATGATCTGCAGCCGGGGGTGCCGCTCCATAAGCTTTTTGGCGGTTTCGATGCCAGTCAGCCCGCCCATGAAAATGTCTAAAATCGCCAGTTGATATTGCGTAACATCTGCTGCCAAAAAAGCCTCGCCGCTTTCATACAGGTCAACGGCGATGTGATAATCGTTCAGCTGCAGGTATTCCTGCACCAGCTTCAGCATTACAGCCCGGTCCTTTTCCATATCATCGCAAATGGCCATCTTCATTTGAAAACCCACGGTCTCACCGCCTTCCATTATTATTTAATATTGTATGACTTTTTTGTAAAAAAATCAACGGTTTCCTGCAATGGGGTTTGCAGATGGTGGGTAACTGTGGTATACTGGAAAGAAAAAAGCGGAGGATGGGTCATGGATAAAAATGCTGTGATCGAGTTTTTTGATGGCTGTGCAGCCGGTTGGGATGCCAATATGATCAAGGATGACCGGATTATCGGCAAAATTTTGGATAATGCCCGGGTGGAAAAAGGCATGGATATTTTGGATGTGGCCTGCGGTACGGGGGTCATGTTCCCGTATTATCTGGCTTTGGGGGTCAATTCCGTCACCGGTATTGATATCTCCCCGGAAATGGCGAAGATCGCCGGGGAAAAATTCCAAAATGAGCCCCGGGTGCAGGTGCTTTGCGGGGATGTGGAGACTTTGACACCGGATAAAAAATATGATGTGATCGTGGTGTATAATGCGTTCCCCCATTTTCCCGACCCCCGGCGGCTGATCCGTATTTTGGCGGGTATGCTGAAGGAGGGCGGGCGGCTTACTGTTGCCCATGGGCAAAGCCGGGAGGCCATTGACGGTCACCATAGCGGAGCTGCCAGCAAGGTGTCCTGCGGACTGATGGAGGCGGACCGGCTGAAAAAGATTTTTGACAGCCATCTGTGTGTGGAGGTCATGATTTCGGATGACCGGATGTATCAGGTGTCCGGGGTGAAGCGGGCCCATAGTCATGCCGGGCATGACCATGCCCAGCCCAGGGAGGGCGCTGCCATGGAGGAGATGCTGGCGCTCATGCGGTTTATGGTGAATCATAACGATGCCCACGCCAATGAGTTGGCGGAGCTTGCCCGGCAGCTGGAGGATGCGGGCATGGCCCGGCAATGCAGCCAGATCATGGATGCGGTGGCGGATTTTGATATGGTCAACGCTAAGCTTTCCGGCATTGCCGATTCTTTAGAAACCAAATGATTTTAGGGGATATTGCAACCTAAAATTGCAATATCCCCTATATTAATGTTAAATATTCTGAGATTGGGAGGCTTCGGTATCGATTTTGGTGTAGACCTCCACAGAATCTGCATAGGTCAAAGTTAAAGTGCCGTTTTCCAGAGTGTAGGATACGAAACCGTTACCTTCTTCATCGTCGGTGACAGTCATGTGGATCTTGCCGGGGGTGATTTGAAATTTACCGGTTTCATATTCACCGATCACCGGATTGGCGGCTTCCAGCCACAGATCCACCAATCCGTCCAGATTTTCCGCCTCATAAAGGTCTGCGTAGAATTGCTGAAAATCTTCCTTGGAAAGGGAGGACATATCAAATTCATAGCATGCGGAAAGGCTGTCTCTGTTTGCGTACAGATCGTTCAGGAGGCCGGTGATAAATTCCCGGGCGCAGGCCTTTTCTTCTTCGGCATTGGTGGCATAGGAATAGGTTTTGTTCTTGTTGAAGGTCAGATATTTGACGGTGTATAAGGGCGTTTGGATCAGAGCGATTTCTTCTTCATAGAAATCAAAGTTTTCCAATAGTGCCAGCGTGTATTCCCGGGATTCCTCTGTTTTTGTTTTCCAGGTGCCTTCCAGCTGTTTGGCGGGCATTAGTGCATCACAGGCAGCCAGGGAGAGCATCAGCAGAGCGGCCAGCATGGCGCAAAAAAGTTTTTTCATAATAAACTCCTCACTTTACTCGGAAATAAATATCTGTGCGGTCAACATATACCAGTGTCAGTTGGTCATCTTCAATGGAAAAGGTGACGGTGTCGTCGTAGTTGTTGTCTTCCGCATCCATGGTGAGGGTGTTGCCTTTTTTGGTATAGGTTCCGCGGGCAAGCTCGCCAAAGGCGGTGTAGTCATAGGCTTTGTCCGCCAGTTTTTCCACCATTGCCTCATAATCCGGAGCAGAGTACAGGTCGGTGTAAAAACGGATAAAATCATTTTTGGAGCTTGTGCTGAAATCTATCTGGTAAGTATCAGAAAGATATTCCCGGCTTTCGTACAGAGAATCAAATACCTTAAATAAAAAATCCTTGACGCATTGCTTCTCGGTTGCCGGGTCTTTGTAGAAGGTGAAGGTGCCGTCCTGATCAAAGCGCAGAAGAATGGTGGTGAATAAAGGCTCTGTCACCAAAGAAAGCTCCTCCGGGTACAGGGACATATCTTTCAGCATTTGTGTGGCTGCGTGGTGGTCCACCTCTATTTGCATAGCCCAAACATTTTTATTCAGTGCGGGCTTGCAGGCAGTCAGCGACAGCATCAGCAGGCTTGCCAGCAGCAGGCATAAAAACTTTTTCATTATATCTGCCTCCTTTTTAAGCCTATTATACACTGTTAAAACAGAAAGTCAAATCTCTTGCTGTTGTGCCGGGCAGTAACAAGGAAGCTATATATACAATATATCAGTATAAAAATACCGATATATTGTGCGAAATGGAGTATTGCATTTTTGTGTATATTCGGTATAATTATATCGAATTAAATGTTCAAGGAGTGAAGTTTATGAAAGTTGCTTTTTTTGACGCAAAGCCCTATGACGAGATCGGTTTTAACCGTTATATCCAGGGAACGGATATTTCCGTCAAGTATTTTGAGACGCATCTGAATGAGGATACGGTTTCTTTGGCAAAGGGCTATGATTGTGTTTGTGTATTCGTGAATGATATTGTCAATAAGGTCGTGGTGGATAAGCTTTATGAGCAGGGCATTAAAATGATCGCTCTGCGCTGCGCCGGCTTTAACAATGTGGACACCCGGGCCTGCTTTGGTAAGATCCATGTGTTCCGTGTGCCTGCTTATTCCCCCTATGCGGTGGCAGAGCATGCCATGGCCCTGCTTTTGAGCCTGAACCGGCATATTCCCCGGGCCTATACCCGCACCAGAGATTTTAATTTCAGCTTGTCCGGTCTGACGGGCTTTGACCTTTACGGCAAAACTGTGGGCGTTATCGGTACAGGTAAGATCGGCAAGATCTTTTCTGACATTTGTAAGGGCTTTGGCATGGAGGTGCTGGCCTATGACAAGTTCCCCAATCCTAATTTGGGGCTGCATTATGTGGAGCTGCCGGAGCTTTTGGCAAAGGCGGATGTGATCTCTTTGCACTGCCCCTTGACAGAGGAGACCCACCACATGATCAACCGGGAGAGCGTTGCGCAAATGAAGCCCGGGGCCATTATCATCAACACCTCCCGGGGCGGCTTGATCGACACGGAGGCGCTGATCGATGGCATCAAGACCGGGCAGGTTTACGGCGCGGGACTGGATGTGTACGAAGAAGAGGGCGATTTGTTTTATGAGGACTTTTCCGGCCATGTGATCCAGGATGATACTTTGATCCGTCTGATTGCCATGCCCAATGTGATCGTGACTTCCCACCAGGCTTATTTGACCAGAGAGGCTTTGGATAATATTGCCCATACCACCGTCACCAACATCCAAAAATTCTTTGCCGGCGAGCTTTCTCCGGATACAGAGGTCTGCTACCATTGCAGCCGTAAGGAAACCTGCCGCAAGGAACGGGATAAAAAGTGTTTTTAATGGTAAAGCGGAAGCTGCTTGCAGCTTCCGCTTTTCAGAGTGTCAAAAAAGCCGCCAACCGTCAAAAAGCAAGATAAAAATTGTTTCCCCAAAGCCTTCTCCTTGAAGAGAAGTGGCATGATCTTGGATATTTGACGGATGAGGTGTTATACCTTCCCCTTTGGGGAAGGGGGACCGCTTTAGCGGTGGATGAGGTTGCTGCGCAAGGCTTTTTGACTTACTGCGCAACTCTCCCCTCTCGAGTATCCATATACACTTCGGGGTCGAGTTG
>JAZNSR010000061.1:0-22416 GCA_045591335.1 Faecousia sp. | reverse complement strand
AACCGCCACCACCGCAAAATCCTTGGCAGGCTTTTTCTTCTTTTCCGCCCCCGTATGACCCAGGTTCATATTCTCGATCTTCACAGTCAAAAATTCACCGAACTCCTGCATCCGGGCCATGATCTGCCCGGGGAAGAAAGTATGCACATGAACTTTAACGATATCGTCCTGCTGATAGGCCACGATGCTCTCGCCGCCCATTTCCCGCAAAAGGGACACCACCTGGCTCACTTCAAACCGGTCCGGGTCCACCTTGGCGGTGGTCAACCGCAGCAAAAACTCCGTACAATAGCCGAATTCCAAAACGCTGTCCCGGGTGAAAAGATCAATATTCACCGCATTTTCCCCTTTGGTCTCCGCCATTTCATAGCGGATCTCCTTGCCCTCCAGGGCCTGGAACATACCCTCAGCAATATACAGGTATCCTGCCGCACCGGAGTCCACCACATCTGCCTCTGCCAGGGCAGGCAGCAGATTTTTGGTCTCCTTTAACGACCGCTTCGCCTTTTCAATGTGCAGCCGGAAAAAGTCCTCCAGGCTGGAAGCATCGTCCATATTTTGGGCGGCATACTCGGTGCTTTCCCGGAATACCGTCAAAATCGTGCCCTCTGTGGGGTTCTGCACCGCCGCATAGGACTTAGCGATACCCTGGGTGTAGGCCTTGGCCAGCATGGCAGCGTCAATGCTGCTGTGCTCCTTTAAAACCTCATTGATGCCCGCAAATATCTGAGAGAGGATCACGCCGGAATTGCCCCGGGCGGACAATAAAATACCCCGGGAGAACTGCCGGGAGAATGCGCCGATATCCTGGGCGGATTCCTTATCAATAGCCGCCAGGCCGCCTTCAATGGTTTTGAGCATGTTGGTGCCCGTATCACCGTCGGCCACAGGGAACACATTTAACGCGTTCAGCTCCTGCACATGCAGCGAAAGCATGGCTGCGCCGCCGGTAAGCATGCGGGCGTAACATTGCCCGTCTATGGTTCTTGTATTCATAATCCAACCTCGCAGAAAGAAAATTCTACATTTTTCGACAAAATTATACAATCCTTTTCTAAACTGAATCGAAACAATTTATTAACAAATGAAAGGGGCTGTCTCAAAATGCATGAGACGGCCCCTAAAATGTATATTGATTTGTAGGGAACGGCCTATGTGCCGTTCCTAAATGCGCATTTTACGAACATTTCCAGGGAATGACATGTAGGTCATTCCCTACATATGCATTTTGAGACAGCCCCTTGGATACTTATTGATTTTTAGGCAGCGTCACCACAAAGGTGGTCACGCCGTTTTCGCTGATCACAGTGATGCTGCCGCTGTGCAGCTCCACAATGCGCTTAACAATGGCAAGGCCAATGCCGTTACCCTGGGTGGCGTGGGATTCATCGGTTTGATAAAACTTATTGAATATCTTTTCCTGCTTCTCCGGCGGGATCTGGCTGCCCGTGTTGCTGATCTTTACACACAGCTCCTGCTCCTGCTGGGTCATTTCCAATGCCACCGTACCGGAGACCGGCACGAACTTCACCGCATTATCCATCAGATTGATCCACACCTGCTTTAAAAGCTCCTCATTGGCCTCAATGAAAAATTCCTCGAAATCCAGCTGCAGGTCGATCTCCTTCTCCGTCCATTTTTCTTCCAGCAGCAGCACCGCGGAGCGCACCTGCTCCGAAAGATTAAATTCCGAAACATCTGTCAAAATGGTCTGATTGTCCACCTTGGTCAAATTTAAAACATTGTTTGCCAAAGAAGAAAGCCGCATGGATTCCTCCCGGATGGCCCGGGCGTACTGCACCCGCTGCTCCTCCGTCAGATCCCCCACCTCCAAAAGATTGGCAAAGCCCATAATAGAAACAATGGGGGTTTTGAATTCATGGGAAAGATTATTGATAAAATCGCTGCGCAGCAGCTCCGTGTGCTCCAGCTCCTCTGCCATGGTGTTGAAGCTATCGGCAAATTCTTTAATGGCAGGATGCACGGAGGTGGATTCCTTATACTCGATCCGGGTCTTAAAATCCCCCGCCGCCAGCCGGTTCATTTTGTTGATGATCTTGTTAATAGGCTTCAGCGGAATGTGGCTCAGCGCAAAGGAAGTGACCCAACCAATAATCAGACTGATCACCGACATAAACAAGATCACCTGAGTGGGGCTGATATTCTCCTCAAAATCCACAGCAATATTGATTTTTGTCAGAAGCCATGCCCCCACAGCGGTCAGCGCAATGGATAAAAGCAAAACCGCAAACACCACCAGGGAAAACACCAAAGTCAGCGACCACCGGGAGGTTTTCTCTTTGATTTCTTGAAAGCTTAATTTCTTCATACCTTCTTAACCGCCTTATAACCCAATCCCCGCACCGACACGATCTCAAACTCGCTCCAGCCTTCAAAACGCTTGCGCAGTCTGCCCACATGGACGGTGACAGTCTCCCAACCGGTCTCACTTTCCGCGCCCCAGATCTCATCCATCAGCTGAATACGGGTGAATATCTTTCCGGGATAGGAAAGCAGCTTATACAGCAGCATAAATTCCTTTTGCGGCAGCTCCTGGGTCTGATCCCCTTTGGTCACTGTCAGGCAGTCGTAATCCAGCACAATTTCCCCAACAACCATTTTCCGGTCGTTGGCGATCTTTGCCCGGCGCAAAAGAGCCTTGATGCGGTGCAAAAACTCCTCCTGGTCCACGGGCTTTGTCATATAATCGTCCGTACCCACAGCAAAGCCCCGGTTTTTATCCGCCGGCAGCTGCTTGGCTGACACCATCAAAATAGGCAAATTGTTATCGCAGGTACGCAAGGTTTTGGTGAACTCATACCCATCCATTTGGGGCATCATAATATCCAAAACCACCAGGTCAATATGGGCCTTGTCCATGGCCTCCAGGGCTTCTTCCCCATTCTGCGCCACTGTGACCGTATAGCCGCTTTTTTCCAGCACTGCCTGGAAATATATCCGTGTATTCTTATCGTCATCCACCACAAGGATCTGAACCATTGTTTTCACCCCGTCTTCTTTATTTATGAATTTCTAGCCGCTCACAGAGGGATATAGGCTTCTGTCTGTGTGGGGCAGAAATTCCGCCGCGATCATATTTTCTAAAAACCGTTCCATTTCTCCAAACTGCAGATACACACCATGGGTTTGAAAATGCCGCAACCGCTGCATTTGTGCCCGGTCCTTCAGCAGCAGCATTGCCCCTTTCAAAGAGGAATTCCCCAGTACCGTAAACCGCTCTCTGGGAATGTCCGGGTACAGCCCCGTGGTCACCGCGGATTCCAAATTATAATGCGTGCCAAATCCACCGGCAAGATACAATTGCCCGATATCATCCTTGGTCAAGCCGCAATGATCCAGCAGCGTTGCCACCATGGTAAAGGCTGCCGCCTTGCATTTGATCCATTCTTTGATATCCGCCTCTGTAAAATACAGGCCCGGCCCATATTGAATTGCCGGCAGCTGCCGCTGGTGCAGCGCGCTCCACACCCAGCAGATCCTATCCGACCTTTCCGGGTGCAGCGAGCCATCTCCGGTGATCCACCCCGCCAAAAATCCCTGGGCGATCAAATCCATGATCCCGGATCCGCAGATTCCCTTGGGAGGCAGTCCGCCAATGGTTTGGCAATGCAGCTGCCCGTTTTGATCAATGCTAACGGCAGAAACCGCGCCCGGCTCTACCCGCATGCCCTGTTCGCTAACTGCACCCTCCAAAGCAGGCCCGGCAGCACCGGCACCCAGCAGCAAATAATCCTTGCAGCCAAAGGCCAGCTCCCCGTTGGTGCCGATATCCAGCAGCATGGCAGGGTCGCTGCGGGTGTCCAAATCCGTCAACAGCAGGCCGGAGGTAATATCGCCGCCCAAATAATTGGCCACGGCGGGCATAGAAAACACATTGCACACCAAAGGCAGCCCCAGCTCCTCCGCCCCAACGATGCCGGGATCAAAAAAAGCAGGACTGTATGGATTTTGAAACACCAGCCAGGGGTCGCAGCCAAAGAAAAAATGCATCATGGTGGTGTTGCCCGCTGCCACCAATGCGCCGATCTCCCAGGCATCGATCCCCGCCTCCCGGCAGCAAATATCCACAAGCCCGGCAATATCCGCAATCACGGATGCGCGCAGCACCTCCAAATTGGCAATATCCTCCCGCACCGCGATGATCCGGTCCAGAATATTCTCACCCAACGCCCGCTGGCTGTTCTCTGCCTGGGCACTGGCCAAAACATCCCCGGAATTCAGGTCCAAAATTGCCATTTCCAAAGTGGTGCTGCCGATATCCAGTGCTGCGCCAAAAAGACGCTGCCTGGTATCCCCGGCCTCCACCCGGACGATCTGCCAACCGTGTTGCGCCGGAGAAAGGGTGACCGTGATCTCATAATCTGCATTGGCAACCAGCGGATACAGCGTCCGCATCACCTGCAGCGGCATGGAAACATCCTCCCTACCCAACGCCTGCAAAATGCGCTCCCGGTCTGCCAGGCCATCGGTGCCATCGGGTTTTATTAACTTTAAAAACCGTTTTTCTACCAATGGCTTCATCCCGGCAACCTCTTTCATAAGAAAAGTTTCTTGTATTGTAACACATTTTTTTGCCGCTTTCAATGGCGAACAATACCCTTTCTGCTCCGCAAAATAATGGTTGGATTGCCGGGGCAGTTATGATACAATCCAATTATAGAAAGAAGGGATCTTATGGAAAAACAAACATCCATCACCGAAGCCATTTTGACAGAGCGTTTTGGCAAAGACAGTCTGATTGCTTTGGCAACCTCTGTTGACAACATCCCCCATGTACGCACGGTGGATGCCTTTTATGAAAACGGCGCATTTTATGTGCTGACCCACGGTCTTTCCGGGAAAATGCAGCAAATCCGGCAAAACCCCGCCGTAGCCATTTCCGGAGAATGGTTCACCGCTCAGGGCAAGGGCATCAACCTGGGCTATTTCGGCAAGCCGGAAAACGGGCAGATCGCCCATAAAATGCGGCAGATGTTTGCTGCCTGGATCGATAATGGGCACAATAATTTTGAGGACGAAAACACCTGCATTCTATGCATCCGGCTGACCCAGGGCGTTTTGTTCTCCAACGGCAAATGCTATGAGATAGATTTCACCGCATAAGTAAGTAACCACTGATTAAATCAGCAAGAGTGGATGGCGAGAGATTTTGCCACAAATTAAAGTTTGGAAAACGCAGGAATACTGGATGTATTTCAAGTTTTCCAAACTGCAAAGTTGGGACAAAAGATCCGCCAACCGCCGCAGACGATTTAATCAGTGGTTACTTATGCCCCACCAGCGGTTGTTTTTCCCCACTCAACCACCGGTGTGTATACAATTATCTCTTGCATTGCTATACTCAAGGCGAAAGGAGGCAGCTATGGACCAGATCAAAATTGGAAAATTCATTGCCCAGCGCAGAAAGGCTGCAGGCTTGACGCAGCTGCAGCTGGCGGACCGTCTGGGCATAACAGACAGAGCCGTTTCCAAATGGGAAACGGGCAAATCTCTGCCGGATTCTGCCATCATGCTGGAACTTTGCGGCATTCTTGGTATCACCGTCAATGATTTATTAAGTGGGGAGGTTGTATTAATGGAAAACTACAATAAAGAATTAGAAAGCAACTTACTGGAAATGATAAAGCAAAAGGAGCAGGCTCACAGGCAGCTGCTGCGTCTGGAGATCGTGGTGGGTGTGCTGGCAGTGGCAATTCTGCTGGGATTGACCACCATTGCATCACTGGTACAAATGGAGGATTGGCTACGAATCGTTCTGGTGGTGATCGGTATGATCCCCCTTCTTGCGGCAACACCCTTTATGCTGCGGATCGAGCAAACCGCCGGTTACTATGCCTGCGGCAAATGCGGCCACCGCTATGTGCCCACCTATAAAAGCGTGTTTATGGCCATGCACATGGGCAGGACCCGATATATGCGCTGCCCAAAATGCCGCAAAATCTCCTGGCAGAAAAAAGTAATTAACAAAGAATAAGACGCCAAAAGGACACTGCCCAAGTGGGTAGTGTCCTTTTCATCATTCTTTCGGCAAGGTATAACAAGTATATATGCTACCTCTTGCGCTTTTGCTTTTGTCTTGTTAGAATAGTAATATCTTATCGTTGCCGGAGGATCCCTTTATGGATTGGATACTTTTGGGCATTGCGCCCACCAAAGATAAAACCGCCATCACAAATGCCTACCGTCAAAAGCTGCGCCAAACAAACCCGGAGGACAAGCCGGAGGAATTCAAGGCACTGCGCCAGGCTTATGAGGAAGCCATGGCCCTTGCAAATCAAGAAGATGCCGAGCCCGCCAGAGACGAAAGCCCTGTGGGGCAATGGATCAGGAGCATTTCCGCTCTTTACGAAGATTACGCCGCCCGGATTGACCCCGCTTGCTGGAAGCCCCTTCTGTCCGCAGATGTTTGCATAGGCCTGGACACACGCCCCCTGGCAGAAGAAGCCCTTCTGAAATTTCTGATGGAGCATTACTACCTGCCGAAAGCCGTTTGGCAGGCGTTGGATGATACTTTTTCCTTCCGTCAGCGGGCGGAAGAGCTTTACGAAAGCTGGCCCAGAGAATTTATTGACCATGCGGTTTTGGCAGGCCTTCGTATGGAGCCCTCTTTAAACTACGGGCTATTTATCCCCGGTGTCAACGGCACTGACTGCGACACCTACCGCCGGCTTTACCAGCAGGCAAATCAAACGCCCCTTCAGGAAACCGGGCCCATTTTGGAGCAGCTGGATGCCCTGTCTGAGCGCCATCCCTATGGCGACGCTCTGCGTTATCAGTTTTACATAGAAACCGGCCGGGAGCAAGCAGGTAAAGAAGGCTTCCGGCAACTGGCTGACGCCTATCCCAATGATTCCCTGCTGGCCCTTGCCTGGGCAGATATTTGCCTGGCAGACGGAGAAACAGAAGCAGCGCAAGACATTGCCGCGCATATTTTGGAGCTTGCTCCGTCCCACACCGGCGCGAAAATCCTGCAAGCAAAATGTCTTGCCGCCAAAAAGCAATATCACGAGGCAAAGGAAATTGCCTATGAGGTCCTGCATGATTCCAGCGACAATCCTCTGCTGAACGAGGAAACCACCGGGCAGATCCGGTCCTGGAATACCCAGCTGATTTTAGAACGGGAGGCGCAAAAAGCTGCCCACCCCGAAGATATGCACAATCTGATTGAGCTTGCCTGGTGTTATATCCAAAATGAGCGTCTGGACGATGCCCTGGCATTGGCCCAAACCATTGATCCGGATTCTGCGGATGCATTTTCCTATCACAACCTCATGGGCAAGCTATATCATAATATGCAGCGGTTTTCCGAAGCCCTGGAGCATCTGCAGATCGTTGAAGAAATCATCCGCAATCTCCAGGATGACGGCACACAGGAAACCCGCAAGCGCATGGCCAGACTCCCGGAAATGCTGCAAATTCAAGGTCTGTGCTATTGGAATTTGGAGCGTGCCCAGGAAGCCAGAGCAAAATTAGAAGAAGCCCTGGCTGCAGCCCCCCAGGATGTGGAGGTTTTAAGCCTGATGGGCAAGATCCTGTTTGTGGCCGGAGATTATGCCTATGCCGTGGAGATTCTCCGGCAGCTGCTGCAGGTATCCCCCCAGGCCTGGTTTGCCGAATCTATGCTGGCACTTTGCTTCTACCGTATGCGCCATGACCGGGAAGCCTTCGATGCCATCAACCGGGCGCTATCCATGCAAAACAGCGATTTGGGCAGCTATATTCTGAAAATGCAGATCCTGCTGCGCAATGAGGTTTTTGATGGTGTCCATGAGATTTTGGATTTTCTGAAGGAAAACGGCGTACCGGAAGATATCGCAACCGACTTTATCCGGGCGCAGCTAACAGAGCTGGAGAAAAAGGACATTAAAAACGCTCTCAAACAATACCAGGCCCTCCAAAAGCGGCTGGAAGCCGGAGAAGATCTGATGCTGAGCGCGGAGCTTTATTTCCGCATTGCCGTCCTCACCGGCAATCAAACGGATGTGAGCCAGGAGCATAACCGGGCAAAGGTTCTGGATATTGTGGATAAAGGCCTTACTTTTGACCCCCAGGACCCGGATCTTTTGGCCTATAAAGCCTGGGTGCTGAAAAAAGGCGATCTGTATAAAGAAGCCATTGATATGTACCAAAAGGTGCTCCACAAAAACCCCAACTCGTTGGTAGCGCTGCAAGGCATTGCAGACCTGCATTATGAAGATCTCCACAGCAGCGCAGACAAAGCCCTGACCTGCTACGAGAAGCTGCTGGATACACAAAAAACCCCATGGATATATTACCGCGCCGCAACCTGCAAGCGGTATTTAGGTGATTTTGAGGGCGCAAGAGTCTATTATCTGAAGCAGCTGGAAATGAATTCGGAGGATCTGGACGGCTACCGTGGTCTTGCCTATATAGAACAACTCCACGGCAATTACGCAAAAGTTCTGGAGCTGCTGGACCAGGCGCTTGCCATTATGGCAGAATATAACCACCCCTTTGACGAGCTGGTGGAGCACAAAGCCATAGTGCTGCGCCGAATGGGGCAGTACGAAGAAGCACTGACC
This sequence comes from Faecousia sp., assembly GCA_045591335.1. Classification (GTDB taxonomy): domain Bacteria; phylum Bacillota; class Clostridia; order Oscillospirales; family Oscillospiraceae; genus Faecousia. The sequence goes on along the minus strand of JAZNSR010000061.1, from coordinate 13,852 downwards.
TTTGCCGCAGAGGCTGCGGACCGCTATCACTACAGCGGCGCCTTCCAGCTGCAATTTGACATTTGCTGTCAGTTTGGTCTTTGGGAACGGGCGCAAAGCGTTTTGGAGCAATGGAAGCGGGCAAACCGCAACGACCCGGATCTGCTGACTGCCACCGGTAACCTGCAGCTGCTGCAGGGAAAGCTGTTCAAGGCCACCCTTGCCATGGGTGCTGCCAAGCACAAGCTCTCCCCCGGGCAGACCCAGGATTTCCGGCTGCAGCTGGCAGAGCTGGAATGCAATTATGACCGGCAGATCGAAATTCTGAGCCAACGGATCAAGCATGATCGCACAAATAACCACGCTCTGCTGCACCTGGCCTTTGCCTACTGGCACAAGGGCATTGTGACCACCGCAACAGCCGCAGCGCAAAAATCTCTGACCCAGCTGGACAATATCCTTGGGTTAAATCTGATCGATGAGCCCCTTTTCCGCAGCCGCCGCTGTCTGGCATTGGCCCTTTTGGGCCGGGCAGAAGAAGCCATGGCCGAGCTGGAAGCCGTCCGGAAGCTGCCTTTATGCCTTTACTGCCCCTATGGCAGCTGCAAGGACGCGGATATTTATGAAGCCCAGATCGAAGAAATTCTGGGCAACACCGAAAAGGCGCAAAAGCTCTATGCCGCAGGCCGGGCCAAATGGCCTGACGACCTGGACTTTGCCGCCGGAGAAGCACGCCTGAAAAAGAAGGGAAGAAAATAAATGCTGATCGGAATTGATTTGGGCACCACCAACTCCTTGGTTGCCTGCTTCCGAAACGGAAAGGCGGAGATCATTCCCAACCGCCTAGGAGAAAACTTAACACCCTCTCTGGTCAGTGTGGACAGCAAGGGCACCGTGTATGTGGGCCGCTCTGCCAAGGAGCGGGCCATGCTGCACCCTCTGGAAAGTGCCAGCGTGTTCAAGCGCAGCATGGGCACGGACCGGGAATATACCCTGGGGCAATGGAAGCTGCGGGCAGAGGAGCTGTCCAGCCTTGTGCTGCGCAGCTTAAAGGAGGATGCTGAAGCCTTTTTGGGCCAGCCGGTCACAGATGCCATCATCAGCGTTCCCGCTTATTTTAACGACCTGCAGCGCAAAGCCACCATACGGGCCGGAGAGCTGGCCGGGCTGAATGTGGTCCGCATTATCAACGAGCCCACCGCTGCCGCCATTGCCCACGGCATTACAGAAAAAAACGATGCCCGCTATTTGGTGTTCGATTTAGGCGGCGGCACCTTTGATGTATCCATTCTGGAGTTATACCAGCCCATTATGGAGGTCCATGCCATTGCCGGCGATAATTTCATCGGCGGTGAGGATTTTACGGATGTACTCTATCACCTGTTTTTGCAGAATGCCGGAATCTCCCCGGAATCCCTGGATCTGAAAACCCGCAGCGAGGTCCGTAAAAACGCCGAAAATTGTAAGTGCGCGTTTTCTTATAGCAACGAGATCATCATGTGCTGCACCGTCCATGAGCAAATGCACCTTCTGCGTCTGACCTTGGAGGAGTATGCTCAGGCATGCGCCCCCCTGCTGGAACGGCTGCGCAAGCCCATTGAACGAAGCCTACGGGACGCGGGTGTCAGCCTGGAGCAGATCGATCAGATCGTGCTGGTGGGCGGCGCTACCCGCTTACCGGTGGTGCGCAAATTTGTGGCTAAGCTTTTTGGGCGTATTCCCAGCTTTGGGGTCAACCCGGACGAGGCCGTGGCCATTGGCGCGGCATTGCAATGCGGCATGAAAGCCCGGGATACAGAGATCCGGGAGGTGGTTCTGACAGATGTGTGCCCCTTTACTCTGGGCACAGAGATCGTAGTGGATAACGGTGTGTTTGAAGAACCGGGGCATTATCTGCCCATCATCGAACGCAATACCGTGATCCCCGTCAGCCGCACAGAAACCGTATACACCGCCCACGAGAACCAATCCCGCATCACCGTAAAAATTCTCCAGGGCGAAAGCCGTATGTCTCAAAACAATCTGCTACTGGGGGAATTGTCCGTCCCCGTTCCCCCCGGACCAAAGGGCAAAGAGGCGGTGGATATCACCTACACCTATGATGTGAATTCCCTGCTGGAGGTGGAGGTTTATGTGCACTCCTCCAAGCTTCGCAGAAAAATACTGATCCAGGGCAACAAAAGCCTGCTTTCCCAGGAGGAGGCCGAAAAACGGATGGAAGCCCTGCAATACTTGAAGCAAAACCCCAGAGATGAAGAACCCAACCGTTTGATCCTGCTCCGGGGCGAGCGGATGTATGAAGAAGCCACCGGTCAGACCCGGGCAGCCATTGACCGGGCCATGATGGAATTTGACCGGGCGCTGAAAAAGCAGGACCGGGCAGAAATCCAGCGGGCCAGAGAGAAGCTAAATCAATTCCTGGACAGCATGGAATACGGAGAATAAATACTCACCAAATAAATGGGAGGCGCTTTATGGAAAAGAAGCAATTTTTAAATCAGAGCGGGCAGCCGGTTTTCTATCTGCACTGGCCGGTGGATGCGCCCAAAGCCGCTTTGGTCATTGCCCACGGCATGGTGGAGCATCCTGCCCGGTATAATGACCTTGCCGTCTTTCTGAACGAACACCACATTGCCGTTTACGGCATTACCCACATCGGTCATGGCCCGGATGCCGCCCGGCTCAATCACATGGGTCCGGGAGATTTCGACCGGTGCGTGGAGCACATGCATCTACTGGTACAACTGGCGGCAGCGGAAACCAAAGCTCCTGTGATCTTGCTGGGCCATTCCATGGGCTCTTTCCTCTCTCAGCTATATGTCACCCGCTACCAGGATCTGGCAGGCTTGATCCTCTCCGGCTCCACCAAGGCCTCCCCAGTGGCAAAAGCCGGGGCAATACTGGCAACGGTGCTCACCGCCCTGAGCGCTGACAAGACCCGCCCCAGCCCCTTTATGAACAAAATGGCCTTTGGCGCATATAACAAGGCCTTCCCCAATCCCCGGACAGATTTTGACTGGCTCAGCCGGGACAATGACCAGGTGGACAAATACATTGCCGACCCACTCTGCGGCGGCATCTGCTCCATCAGCTTTTATAAAAACCTCACCTGCGGCATGGCCCGCATGGGCAAGCCCGCTTTCATTCAGCATGTTTCCAAAACCCTGCCCGTGTATATCCAGGGCGGATCTATGGACCCGGTCAGCGATATGGGCAAGGGGCTGTACGCCCTGCGGGATCAATACACCGCCCTGGGTCTTTCCCGGGTGGAGCTAAGCGTTTATGAAGGCGCACGGCACGAAATTTTCAACGAGACCAACCGGGCGGAGGTCTACCGCAACACCCTAAGCTTCATCGAATCCATACTCTGAACCAGGAGGAAGCCTCATGAACCAGTACATCATCTCTTTGGACCAGGGCACCACCTCCTCCCGGGCGGTGATTTTTGACCGCCACTGTCAGATCCGGGAAATGGTGCAAAAAGAATTCAAGCAGATCTATCCCCAGCCCGGCTGGGTGGAGCATGACCCCATGGAGATCTATGCCTCCCAGTATGCGGTGCTTATGGAGGCCGTAGCAAAAAGCGGCATCGCAGGCCATGAAATTGCCGCCATCGGCATCACCAACCAGCGGGAAACCGCCATTGTTTGGGACCGCCGCACGGGCAAGCCCATATACAACGCCATCGTTTGGCAATGCCGCCGGACTGCGGACATTGTAGAACAGATCCGGTCAGACGGTCTTGCGGACTATATTCAGCAAACCCCCGGTCTGATCCCCGATGCCTATTTTTCCGCCACCAAGATCAAATGGATCTTAGACCATGTGGAGGGGGCACGGGAGCTGGCCCAACAGGGGCAGCTGCTCTGCGGCACGGTGGACACCTGGCTGGTTTGGAAGCTGACCGAGGGCCGGGTGTTTGCCACAGACCACACCAACGCCTCCCGAACCATGCTTTATAATATCCGCACCCTGCAATGGGACACCCGGCTGTGCCAGTATTTCGGCATTCCCCTTTCCATGCTGCCGGAGGTGAAAGCCTCCTCCGCGGACTACGGCACCGTGTCCATCCTGGGGCGGCAGATCCCCATTTGCGGCATTGCCGGTGACCAGCAGGCGGCCCTGTTTGGCCAGGCCTGCTTCCGGGAAGGGGATGTGAAAAACACCTACGGCACCGGCTGCTTTCTGCTTATGAACACCGGCAACCGGTTTATCACCTCTCAAAACGGACTGCTTACCACCATTGCCGCCTCCGCCGGCGGCCCGGTGCAGTACGCTTTAGAGGGCTCTGTATTTGTGGGCGGTGCGCTGATCCAATGGCTGCGGGATGAGCTGCGGCTGATCAGCGATGCTTCCGATTCGGAGTATTTTGCCCGGAAAGCCGGCAGCAACAACGGGGTGTATATCGTGCCCGCCTTCACCGGCCTGGGTGCGCCCTACTGGGATATGTACGCCCGGGGCAGCATTTTCGGTCTGACCCGGGGCAGCAACCGCAACCATATTATCCGTGCCGCTTTGGAAGCCATCGCCTATCAAACCATGGATGTGATCGGCGCCATGGAGCAGGACACGGGACTGGCCATCCACCGGCTAAAGGTGGACGGCGGCGCATCCAAAAACAATTTCCTCATGCAGTTCCAGGCGGATATGATCGGCGCAACGGTCCAACGGGCTCAGATCATGGAGACCACCGCCCTGGGCGCAGCCTATCTGGCCGGCCTTTACGCAGGGGTTTGGGCCTCCACAGAAGATATCATCAACAGCTGGACCATGGACCGGGAATACGCCCCCACCATGCCCCCGGACGAAAAGACCTATTTGGCAAATAAATGGAACCAAGCCGTAAAAATGTGCGCCGGCTGGGCCAAGGAGTGAACCATCCTCTGTGTCAAAAAGCAAAGGCAGTCTATCTTTTCCATCAAACATAAATAAGGTGATTCTATGAAATGGATTTCAACAACTGAAAATGAAAAATGGTCTGAAAACAATCAGTTTTCCAACGAAACGGGCGAAGTGCTGGAAATCAAAGAGCCTTTCGGCAAACCTCTGTACGGTTTTGGCGCATGCTTCAATGAAATCGCCATGAAAGCCATTGCCTCCCTGCCCAAAGAAAAGCAGGATGAGATTTTTGACGATTTGTTTTCTGCTGATGGATTGGGATTTTGCTATAACAGGATCCCCGTAGGCGCAAACGATTTTGCTGAAGATTGGTATAGCTATAACGACAGCAAATACGACTATGAGATGAAAAATTTTTCCATTGACCGGGACAGAAAATACCTCATTCCCGCCATTAAGCAAGCGCAAAAGCGTTGCCCAAATATGCAGTTTTATGCTTCGCCCTGGAGTCCGCCAACATGGATGAAATATCCCCAGGCGTGCAATTATGGCAAATTGATACAAACCGGGGAAAACCTGCGGGCCTACGCCATTTATCTGCGAAAATTTGTGGAAGAATACGCAAAAGAGGGCATTAAAATATCCCATCTGCATCCTCAAAACGAGTTTCTGTGCGATCACAAATTCCCCTCCTGCCAGTACTCTGCGGAGGAAATGGAAAATTTCCTGGCCAATTATCTCATTGACGAAATCAACGGCCTGTGCGAAATCTGGCTTGGCACCAATTGCTGGCGGGATAACTACACCAAGGTTTATAACACCATTCTGCAAAATCCAAAAATCCGAAACGCCATTGCCGGTGCCGGTTTCCAATGGAGCGCAACCGACGAGATTCAGATGTTCTGCGAGGATTACCCCGATAAAAACGCTGTGCAAACCGAATGCGAATGCGGCGACGGTCTGAACAGCTGGGAACACGCAATGCATGTTTTTGAAATCTACCGGCGGTCTGCCAAGGCCGGAGCAAGAGCCAATGTGTATTGGAATATGGCCCTGGAAGCAGGCGGTCTGTCCACCTGGGGCTGGCATCAAAATTCTCTTTTTGTCATTAAGCATGGCGACTATGAAAAAACCCCCGAATATTATTGCGTGAAGCATTTTTCGCATTTTGTGAAAAAGGGTGCGGTTATGCTGAAAACCGCAGGAGCCCATTCCACCAGCTCGGCAGTGTTTCAAAATCAAGATGGCAGCATCGTTGCAGTCATTGTAAATCCCTATCAAAAGGAAAAGGTGTTAACGATCCAAAACAAAAATTATATTTTAAAGCCCATGTCCTTCAACACCATTTCTCTATAATACAACAAAAAGGATGTGCAATCTGCACATCCTTTTTAACCGCGCAAAAATTATGCATCCACCACTTCTGCGTCGGGAGCGTTCTTCTTCACGCTGGCAATGCCATTTTCGCAGCTGGCCTTGGCCTTATAGCCCTCGGAAATGGCAATCACTTCGCCGTTACCGGCCTTCAGACGGAAGCGGAACTCACCCGCCTTGTCTGCATACATTTCAAACTTGGGATGCTTCTTAGCTTCCACATTCTCCACAGTCTGATCCTCAACCTCACCAACGCAGTTTGCCTTGACGCTGTTCACACCGTTGAGGCATGCTGCCTTGGTGTTAAAGACCTCAGAGGTGGCGATGACCTCGCCATTGCCTGCCAGCAGATCGAACTTGAAGCCGGTTGCGGTTTCTTTTACTACGAATTTTGCCATAATGCATCTTCCTTTCTCAGTCTTTCTGAAATAAAGCTCCAATGGCGCTTCATCTCCGGTAAATTCCGCCCATCCCCTATGAGCATCTTTACAGCTTCAGTATACCAAAACCATCCATAATTTGCAATCTTTTTTACAAAATACCCAAGAAAAACAATGCCGCGGGCAGTATGGAAACTGTCTGCGGCACTGTTATTTTCTTTTTCAAAAACGGTCAGATCACATGCTTGCTTTGAGCAGCCTTCCGGCGCTCTGCGGCGGCCCGCAGCTGCGTCAGGCTGCACCCCTCCAGAATCATCTGATAATTCTCCAGAATCATCTGAACCAGGGCACAATCCGCTTCCAGCCCGGCAGTTTCGCAAAGCAGGGTCTTGGGATCTTTCTCCTCGCCGGATTCCTTCACCAGGCGGCAAAGTCCAGCGGCTGCACCAATGGCAATATATGCCGGAACGACCCCGGTTTTTTGAATCAGCAAAGAAGATCCGATCAATCTATCCTCATGGGAAAGCTTCCGGGCAGGATCACCGCCCACACGGGCGCAGGTATCCTGCAGGGCTTTATTGGTAAAGCGGTACAGAAGATCCTCAATATGGCAAAGAATGCTGCTAAGCTCCACGCCGTAGGTCTGAGAAAGCGCAACGGCACTTTCCAGCATAGCGTTTTGCACGATAATACGGATTTCCGGCACATCGATGGCTTCATAAATGTATTCCAAACCCATCAGATCGCCCAAATAGGCGCAGGTGGCATGGCCCATATTATGGATATAAAGCTTCCGTTTGATGTAAAAATCAAAGGGATCAAAGGGCACCATCCCCGCAATTTGGGGAATCTCGCCCTTAAACGCTGCCTTGTCCACAGGCAAAAAGCCATAGCCCTCCACGCAGACACGCATGGGGTCGCCGTCCTTCATTTCCCCGGTCTGCACCGGCACCATTCTGCCGATGGAGGCTTCCACCAGGCCCACCGTTTGGTCGAAAATGCTCTTTTCTTCTTCGGTCAGCTGATCCTTCAGCATGCCCTCCAGCACCTTGTTGGCATCCATGAGGTTTTCGCAAATGATGATATTCAAGGGTGCTTTCCCCATGGCCCAACGCTTGCGCAAACCGGCAACAATATTGGGAACGATAAATTTCAGAATTCTTGCGCCCACTGCTGTTGCCATAATGTCTGCATTGGCAATGGCATCTGCCACCGCCTCCATATCATTGCCGTTAACGGCACTGACATTCAGCACTTCCACATCCTTGTGGCCTTCGTTGGACAAAATGCGGACAGGGTATTTGTGCTCCCGGTTCAGGGTGTCCACCACCGCATCCACCACATCCACAAAGGTGACCGCATAGCCGGACTGGCTCAGCAGCTGGCCAATAAAGCCTCTGCCGATATTGCCGCCGCCATACATAACTGCTTTCATTACTCTGCCTCCCGTCTTGCAAACTGCTTGCAATATTCCCGGATCTTGTCCGCTTCCTGCATACCGCTGGTGGCATCCGCACTGCTCAGTGCCATCACCGCACAGCCGGAGGCGAACTCCATAATCTGCATATCCGTCCAGCCGTTATAAATACCAATAAGCGCGCCGGCACAGAAGGCATCTCCTGCACCGGTGGTGCCTTGAATATAGCCCTCCGGCAAAACATAAGAGCCCAGGCAGGAATACCCCTGATCACTGACGCATACAGACCGCTCCGGCATGTGAATAATCACCTTTTTTCTCACGCCCAAATCTTTCAGCTTTTGAGCGATTGCGCGCAGATTCTCGGGAACAGGCTCCATGCCAGCCAGCTTTCCGGCTTCCAGCTCATTGACGATCAAATAATCCGTGTACGGCAGGCAGGGCAGCACCAGGCTATACCGGTCAGAGCTTTCGCTGACCAGGTCAATAGAGGTTTCCACGCCCATTTCCTTTGCCTTTTGCAAAATCTTTAAGCCGTCCCCGCCGTCCACCTTTTCCAAAAGCAAAAAGTAGCCCAAATGCAGCAGCTTGGCATTGAGGTTTTCAAAATCCACATCCGGAAAGCCGAAATCCGCGCTGGCACCGGAGTAAACAAAGAAAGTCCTCTGCCCGCCCAAAATGCTCATAACCTCGGTGAAGCTGGTCTTTTCCCCATCCATCACCTGCAAGCCCTGGGTGCAAACACCGCCGGATTGCAAAATCTGTGTAACAAAACTCCCCTCAGAATCGCTGCCGATCTTGCCAATAGCAGTCACAGGCAATGCAGGAGCGATTTTTTTTAAATCCAGCGCCACATTGGGCACGCAGCCGCCCACCGCATTTTGAATACCGCGGATCTGGGTCAGCTCTCCGGCATTGGGATATGCGTCGATCTGATTGATCTTATCCACGATCACACTGCCGGCAACGGCAATGCCTTTTCTCTCTATGGCTGCCATTAGTTACACTCAGCTTCCAGAGGACCGGCCAGTTCCTTCAGGAAGAACAGTCTGCCTGCCAGGGTGGGAATGTAAGAAGAAGTGATCCAGGGAGTGGTGCCGTGGCGAAGAGTCATCCACAGGCTCAGACCCTGCCACTGCATGCCTCTGCCCAGCACGCCATCCGCGCCGCCGATGGCATAATCCGCCTGCAAAAACAGGCCGGGGCCGATGGTGTTGGCGCGGCAGGGCACCAAAGTAGTGCGGGACTTGAAGCTGGTCAGCGCATTCTGCTCCACCGTCAAAGGATGGATCTTGGCGCCGATACGGTAAGGAGCCTTTGCCCACTCCTCAGCAGAAGCATAATCTGCCGCAAAGGTGGGCTCCCAGAATGCAATATGGCACATTCTGCCGATGCCGTACACCAGCACCAGCTTTGCGCCCTCTGCCTTCAAAGCAGCGATTTTTTCGGGATAAGTGGGCAGATTGTCCTTAGTGGCAAAATTCCGCTGATTCACGGGAACGGTCAGCGCACCCAGGGGGTTAAACAATGCCTGCTCCATGGCATACTGGAAAGAACCGGGGTTGGTGGAAGGCAGGTTGTTGCCCTCTGCGTCTGCCCACTCGTCCATATTGAAGGTGTAAACATGGCCGCAGGAAACATTCCACTCCTTCAGGAAATAGACCACCCATTTATACATACCCATGGGACCCACGGGCAAAATAAAGGCAATCTTCTCCCCCCGGTCAGCGGCCTTCTTGATCTGCATAGCGATCTCATGGCCCATATAAGTTTCAAACTCGCCCAGGCTTTCGCACATAACGGGATTGAATTCGGGATTCCAGAAGCTCTGACGGTCGCAAACAGTCTCCGGTGCGCCTACGCAGGCATCGATTTTTTCAAAATCCCAACCGGCGGGATAGAAGCCCTCCAGGGCAGAGCCTTTTACAGTAGAATTAAAGTCCATAATCATTTCCTCCTTAATATTTACGGCAGCAGCCGTTTGGTTGTACCCTTTAAATAAACCTGGCACTGGCGGAAGCCCTCAGCATACTCCGCCCCGCACTGGAAGCCCCGGTAACGGCAGCAGGTCTTCACCATGTCCGGGAAATCAATGCCATCGTGCTCCCGCATCCAAACCACCTGAGTTTCGTGGCACTCCAGCATCTGCAGCTTAGTATCGATATGATCCGACACATCCACATATTCCGTAGGGTTAAAGTTCACACCCGCCAGGGTATCCATATAATAAATAGGCACAAGGCGGGCGGCTTTCCCGGTTTTCGTGGGATAATTGGGCAGGGTTGCGGTGAAGCTGGCATCGAACACCAGCCGGGATACAGCCGTGTGGTCGGGCATATAGTCGTTGGGGTCGTGGGTGATGATAAAGTCAGGATCCACCTGCTGGATCACCTCCACCACCTTATCTCTGGCTTCCTTATTGTTATCGTAGATCTCCAGATCGTCAAAGCTGCTGTGGATCACCTCAAAGCCGCCCATAGCAGCACTCTTTTCTGCCTCCCTGGCCCGCATGACACGCAGCTCATCCGGCGGGATCACCACATGGCCCAAATTGCCGCTGGACAAATGGCAGATCACCACCCGGTCTCCCCGCTCCTTGCACTTTAGCAGCGTGCCGGCGCAGGCGATCTCCATATCATCCGGATGGCAGGAAATAACCAAAACAGTATACATTGCTAAACTCCTTTCACAGTATCTACTATTAGTATAAATAATTGCCCTTGCGGGAAAATGGAAAATCAGATATAATACTAACAAAATCAGCCGAAAGGTGTTTTGCGCTATGGATAAATTTATTAGACACGGTCTGCCGGGTGTGATTCACATCCGCAGGATCATCACCATCTTTTATATGGAGCTTTCCAAGGACTTCCATTACGACGGCGAGCAGCACAATTTCTGGGAAATGGTGTATATCGACAAGGGAGAGATGCTCTGCACCGCGGACAAGCACCATTTCACCCTCAAAAGCGGCGAGGTCACCTTCCACAAGCCCAATGAATACCACAATCTTTCTGGAGATGGAAAAAGCGCACCCAATGTCAGCGTGTTGACATTTGAGTGCGACAGTGTGGCTATGAAACATTTTGAGGGCAAGATCTACCGGCTCAGTGCAGAAGAAAAGCGGCTATTATCCATGCTAATGTCCGAAGGCTTGAGCTGCTTTCGCATGAAAGACCCTACCAATCCCCTTTTGCAAACCCTGCATGTGCAGCCGGATGCCCCCTTCGGCGGCTTTCAGATGATCCGGAATCTGCTGGAGATCTTTCTGATCAGCCTGTACCGCCACCGGGAGAGCGTCACAAAAACGAGCCGCCAAAGCGTACACATCGACGGCGTAGATGTGAATTTCGAGATTCGGGAGCTGCTGGATGTGCTCCATTCCCATATTTACAGCAAGCTGACCATTGGGGACATTGCCCGCCAGGTGGGCAAATCCGAAAGTACCGTAAAGGCTCTGTTCGCCCGATTCCAGCCCGGCGGCATTATGCGCTATTACAACCATCTGAAGATCCGGGAGGCCAAACGGCTGATCCGGGAAAACCGGCACACCCTGGCTCAGATCGCAGAGCTTTTATGCTACGATTCTGCCCAGTACTTTTCCAAATGCTTCAAGCAAAGCACCCACATGACCCCCACAGAATATAAGCGCTCCATCGTCAAATAATCCATAACCCTTTACCTGGAAAATTGCCAATATCTATTTTTACTGTTTGATGAACAGCCGGAGCTATGATTTGGTCCCATAAAAATGGTCCGTTGCCAAGCAGTGCAGCGGACCATACTTATTTTTTAATCAAGAGGAAGCTTGCCGCAAGCCTCCCGCTGCTGCGGCATTCTACTCCTCCATATATCATTGACAATGGTTTTCTTTCACAATACCATTTTCTGTTGTGACCTTGAGCATACCGCCCGGAACAGGCACCACGCCCTCTGCCTTTCCCAGATCATAGGGCTCTACCTGGTACTTGCCGCCGGGCAGCATTTTTACGCCCAGCATATACTCATACAAAAACGCCAACACACCGGAGGACCAGCCATGGCACAGACTGTGGCGCAGACCTACATAGCAAAACGCGCCGTAATCTCCGTGGATATCCTTCTGCCCGGGGGCGGGGAATTCATCAATCCTTCCGCTGCCCTCCAGCCAGGAAATGTCAAAATCCTCCCAGAAGGTGGTAGCGCCCCGGCTCAGCATTGCGCCGTAATAATCCTTGATCATGGCAATTTGATTTTTACCGCCCGCCATAGCATCGGCCTTCAGAATATAATAGGACATAAAGGTGGACATACCCTCAGCGCCGCCCTTTTCCAAAAACTCCGCATCTCCGGGCTCATTTCTTCCCGCCAGGATCTGGAAGGCCCGGACCTGCTTATGGAGAGCATCCTTTTTCAGCCAGGGCTGCAGTTTGCGGCACAGCTGGCGGCAATCCTCATTTTCTTCCATCTGCAGCATTTTTTGCGCTGTGTACATCAGCATAGCCGCTGTGCCCACCTGCGCATCCTCCTTGCCATGGGTAGGCCAGTCCAAAAAATAAATCATGCAGGTTTCCGGGGATTCGTCAAAATCAAAGCTACCATCCCCAGCAACATAGCCGTTGATCCGCTTCATAACAGCAGCGGCATAATCCCGGTTGGCTTCATAAAAAGCGGTGTTTCCCGTAAAGCGGCAATAATCGCAAAGATTCATGACCCACCATGCCGAATAGCTGGGGATATCATTCATCCAACGGTCAGCGGGGGTGGATTCCCGCAGAGCAGTCAAGGCATTGGGAATATTCGGGTTATCGCCGAACAAATACAGGCAGGTGAGGATTTCCGGGTTTAAATCACCGCTCCAAATCAGCCGGTCACGCTTGATGCCATCCCAAATCTGCCCATTTTGGCAGCAAAGCTTCAAGGTATAAGCAGCGGTATCCGCAATTTGATCCAGCAGCACATCACCGGTTTTTAGATATCCCTGACGGGGGAAGGCAGGCAGGATGTTCACGCCGTAAATATTGCGGACAGTCATGGGGGTCTCCGTCAGCAATTCGATCCGGGCAAACCGAAAGCCGCTTTGCCCGAAGGTCAGATCGGACATATGAATGACATCCACCTCAAAATCCCGGGGCGCATGATGATTGGTCGCATTTTTATAACCCACATCGCTGCAGGCTTCCGTGAGAGATTCTCCCAGGGTGATGCGCAGCTTAGCATAATTCTCCTCCACAGAACGCGTGATAAAACGCACGCCACCGCAAAGCTCCTTGCCAAAATCCAAAACCACATAAGACCCCTTCCCCAAAAAACGGGCCACCCCATCCATGGCAAAAGGAATGTAGGCAGCCTTGGGAATCAGCAGCTCCCCGCTACAGTCCACGCCGTGACAATCCTTTACGGAAACCGGCAAAACCAGTTCTTTTTCCACGCAAAGTCCAGTATCCTTCCAAAACTCTTTCATCATGCTCTCTCCTTGTTCTTAAATCGCCCCGGCAGCCTGCACATGATCCAGCGGATTGATCTGCCTATTCTGACAACCGCATTTTATTTTTCTCCAGAATAATCGATCTTCACAAAGCAATGATTCTGGGCAGATTCCCTGGCTTTCAGGCACATGTGCGCGCTGAGCAAGCCCTGCTCCAGAGGTGTTTTGGATTTTTCCGTGCCCAGCATAATGCCGATAAAGTTTTCCACCAGCTTTGCATCACCGCCGCCGTGGTTGCCCGCAGTTTCTACCTTACAGCGCATTTCACCGGGCTGATAATGCTTGCGGACCACGATCTCATTGGTATCCCAATCAAACTCCACAATGCCGCCCTCACCGGCGATGATCGCGCCACGCTTCTGCATTTTCTTGTTGCGGGCAAAGAAATTCTGGGTA
>JAZNSR010000060.1:0-11475 GCA_045591335.1 Faecousia sp. | reverse complement strand
ACGGGGATCTCAAACTGCGCCCTGGGAATATTTTCCTTCAGCTTTTCGCAGTTCTTTCTGCCCCGGGGATAGGCGTTGTCCGCAAAGAGAATGAAGCTCAGCGCGTCCACAATATCACCGTTGAGCAGAATGTCCAGCTTTACCAGATGGCTGGGACGGTAGCCAATGAGCTCATAGTCCAGACTGCCGTAGCCACGGGTCCGGGATTTCAAGGCGTCAAAGAAATCGTAAATGATCTCGTTCAGGGGCATTTCATAGTGCAGCTCCACCCGGTTGGCATCCAAATACACCATATCCTTGAATTCGCCCCGGCGTTGCTGGCAGAGGTCCATAATATTGCCCACATATTCCTGGGGAGCAATGAGGCTGGCCTTTACAAAGGGTTCTTCTGCCAGCTGGATCTCCATGGGGTCGGGGTATTCCAGAGGGTTATCGATCATCATGACCTGGCCGTCGTTTTTGGTGATGCGGTAAATAACATTGGGAGCGGTGGTGATCAGATCCAGGTTATATTCCCGTTCCAGGCGTTCCTGGATGATCTCCATATGCAGCAGACCTAAAAATCCGCAGCGGAAGCCAAAGCCCAGGGCAATGGAGCTTTCCAGCTCATAGGACATGGAGGCGTCGTTCAGCTTCAGCTTTTCCAAAGCCTCCCGCAGGTCCTGGTACTTTGCGCCGTCGGCGGGATACACGCCGGAAAAAACCATTGGCTGCACCTGCCGGTAGCCGGGCAGAGGCTGGGCAGCGGGATTTTCCACAGTGGTGATGGTGTCGCCCACCTGGGTGTCCGCCACGGTCTTGATGGAGGCGGTGATATAGCCAACCTCGCCTGCACCCAAGGCCTCCCGGGGAGTCAGACCCAGGGGGTTCATGGTGCCTACTTCCACCACCTTATATACAGCGCCGGTGGCCATCATTTTAATATCCATACCTGCCCGGACGGTGCCCTGCTTGATGCGGGTGTAAACAATAACGCCACGGTAGGAATCGTACTGGCTGTCAAAGATCAGCGCCTGCAAAGGGGCTTCCCGGTCACCGGTGGGGGCGGGCACATCCTTGACGATCATTTCCAAAACGGAGTGGATGTTAATGCCGTTTTTGGCGGAGATTTCCGGAGAATCCTCCGCGGGAATGCCGATGATATCCTCCACCTCGGCCTTGACCTCCGCAGGTCTGGCAGAGGGCAGGTCGATTTTATTGATTACGGGCAGCACCTCTAACCCGGCATCAATGGCCAGATAGGTGTTGGCAAGGGTCTGGGCCTCCACACCCTGGGATGCATCCACCACCAGCACAGCGCCCTCGCAGGCAGCCAGACTGCGGCTGACTTCGTAGTTAAAGTCCACATGGCCGGGGGTGTCGATCAGATTCAGCGCGTAGGTCTCCCCGTTGTCAGCGGTGTAGGTCAGCTGTACGGCGGTGGCCTTAATGGTGATGCCGCGCTCCCGTTCCAGGTCCATGGAGTCCAGAATCTGTTGCTCCATCTGCCGCTGGTCAATGGCGTTGCATTCCTCCAGCAGCCGGTCTGCCAGGGTGGACTTGCCGTGGTCAATATGGGCAATAATGGAAAAATTACGAATTTTAGAAAGCTCAGTCATAGGGTTACTCCATCTAAATTCTAATTTATCGAACTGTTATTTCGATGCATTGTAGGGAACGGTGTCCTCAGCGTTCCGCAACAAAATTGGGGTTCGATGCCCCAATTTTGTTACAAACACCGTGCATGATAAAGATTTTTGCCCATTGAGGTCAAAAATCTTTACGGAACGCTGAGGACAGCGTTCCCTACGCGACTGTGCGCTAAATTAGAATTTATGTTTATATTTTTTCGCATACATTATATAGGATAATTTGCCAATTGTAAACTGTATGTTTTTGTTGATTTACGGAGATACTGTCTAACGGGGCAACAAAATCGAATTTTCCCGAAATTTTTTCAAAAACCCCTTGTCGTATTCTGCAATTGAGGATATAGTTGACAAGACATGAAGAGAAAGGGGTAGTTTTTTATGAGTACGACGAAAAAACCTGCCAAAAGCACAGAGGATATCCAGGCCGTTCTCCAGGGGCTCATTGCCCAGGGCCGGAAGGATGGCATGATCCGTGCCACAGACCTGAATGCTCAGCTGGAAAAGCTGGATCTTTCCACAGAAAAGATCGAGGAGATCTATGACCGTTTTGAGCAAATGAACATCCAAATCATCACCGGTGACCTGGACCTGGATCTGGGCGATGATGTGGATCTGGTGCTGGACGACGACCTGGGCGACGATATTGACCTGAGCGGCGTGGAGGATGAGGAGCTGGTAGACCCGGTGGACCTCGCCACAGAGTTCAATCTGGACGATCCGGTGCGTATGTACCTAAAGGAGATCGGTCAGATCCGCCTGCTTACCGCTGATGAAGAAGTGGAGTTGGCAAAGCGGGTTTCTGAGGGTGACCAGGCTGCCAAAAATAAGCTGACTGAGGCCAACCTGCGTTTGGTGGTCTCCATTGCCAAGAAATATTCCGGCCGTGGCCTGCACATTCTGGACTTGATTCAGGAGGGCAACACAGGTCTGATTCGCGCAGTCGACAAATTCGACTGGACAAAGGGAAACAAATTCTCTACATATGCCACCTGGTGGATCCGGCAGGCCATCACAAGAGCCATTGCCGACCAGGCCCGTACCATCCGTGTACCGGTGCATATGGTAGAGGTCATCAATAAAGCCACCCGCTGCAACCGTAAGCTGGTGCAGGAGCTGGGCCGTGAGCCCACCATGGAGGAGATCGCGGCAGAGCTGAATTTGCCTGTGGAAAAGATTATTGAGGCTACCCGCACCGCTGCGGATACCTTGAGCCTGGATACCCCCGTGGGCGATGAAGAAGACACCTCCATCGGTTCTTTCGTGGAGGATGAGCGCACCCCCGGTCCCGCGGATGCCACCTCCAATGCCTTGCTGGCAGAGGCATTGAAAGAGATCTTGGACACGCTGACCGACCGTGAGGCTGATGTGCTGCGTATGCGCTTTGGTATGTATGACGGCCGCACCCATACTTTGGAAGAAGTGGGGCAGATCTTTGGCGTTACCCGTGAGCGTATCCGCCAGATCGAAAACAAGGCCATCCGTAAGCTGCGCCATCCCAGCCGTGCAAAGAAGATCAAGGATTTTTATTGCTGATTAAAAAGGAGATTGCTTTGGCAGTCTCCTTTTTTTGTAAATTCTAATTTAGCGAGTAGGGGCGACCATTGGTCGCCCGGTGATTTTGCAAACAAAATCACATCCCATTTATGGGATAATGGGATATTTTCTTTTAAAATCCCAATTATTTAATCAAATAATCGGGCGGGCGACCAATGGTCGCCCCTACGGGAACATTACGACAAATTAGAATTTACATTTTACAATTTTCTGCTATACTATACTTGATAGTTTGTGCTTTGGAGGCGAAATTATGGCAAAAAAGATAATTTGGCTGATTTACGGCATCCTCACAAGCCTTGCGCTGGTGGCTGCCGGGGTTTTGCTGATGATTGCCTGCTATGGCGTATATACCTCCGGCGGCCCGCAGATCTACACTGCCGAGAAGGTGGCAGCAGCCTTTGCGCCCATTGCCATTGTGGTGTATGCGGCGGGGTTTTTGGTAGTGGGCGGCTTGATCCTGCACCTGTTTTTGCCCATGGAGCAAAAGCGCAGGTCAGAAAAGAATTATGTGCTTTTGCTGCGGAAACTGCATTTTAAAAATGACCTTTCCGATTGCGGTGACCGGAAGCTGGTGGCTGCCATTGAAAAGCAGTCCAAGCTGCGGAATCTGCACAGTATGATTTCCTTTGGGCTTTTGGTGATCAGCGGCATCGTGTTTTTGGTGTATGCCTGCAATGGCAGCAATTTTCATTCCACCCAGATCACCGAATCCATGATCCGGGCTATGTATGTGATGATCCCGTGTTTGGCAGTGCCTTTTGGCTACGGGGTGTTCACCGCCTATTTCCACCGTTACAGCATCCGCAAGGAGCTGGAGCTTATGAAGCTGGTGGCAGCCCCCGTTCAGCGGATCAAGGTTGCCATTAAAGAGGATTCCAGAAGCCTGCAGCTGTTCCAGCTGGGTGTGCTGATGGTGGCGGTGGTGCTGATCGTGGTTGGCGTGATCGGCAGCGGGTATGCAGATGTGTTGACCAAGGCAGTGAATATCTGCCGGGAATGCGTAGGATTGGGGTGAGCCGTATGAAAAAGATATTAAGCTGGCTGCCCACCAAGCGCAAGCTGATGCAGCTGTATTTTGCTCTTTTGTTCAATGCCAACCTGAAGGGCTTTATTTCCGGCAATATTTACCAGGGTAACACAAAGATCATGTGCGCTCCGGGCATTAACTGCTATTCCTGTCCCGGTGCGGTGGGTGCTTGCCCCCTGGGTTCTTTGCAGGGCGCATTCAGCGCAGGCAAAAGCACCCTGTTCTATGTGGGCGGCATTTTGATGCTCTATGGCCTGATGTTCGGCAGAATGATCTGCGGCTGGCTTTGCCCCTTTGGCTTTATCCAGGATCTGATCTATAAGATCAAGACCCCCAAGCTGAGAAAAAGCCCCGTGACCCGGCTGATTTCTTACTTAAAGTATGTAATTTTGGTGTTCTTTGTGTTCATCGTGCCGATTACATACGCCATCCGGGATATTCCTCTGCCGGCATTTTGTAAGTACATTTGCCCCGCCGGCACTTTGGAGGGCGGCATGCTGCTGCTTTCCAACTCCTTTGTGAACACCACCTTCTTCCAGTCCTTGGGCTATTTGTTCACCTGGAAATTCATGCTCATGGTGAGTATTTTGGTGGGCTGTGTGTTTATTTTCCGGCTGTTTTGCCGGTTTATCTGCCCTTTGGGCGCATTGTACGGACTGTTTAACCGGTTTTCCGTGTTCGGTGTGAAGGTGGACAATTCCAAATGCGTGGAATGCGGACTGTGCTACAGCCAATGTAAGGTGGATATCCGCAAGGTGGGTGACCAGGAGTGCATCAGCTGCGGCGACTGCGTGAAGGTTTGCCCAACCAAGGCCATTTCCTGGAAAGGGCCGAAAATCCTGCTCCCCAAGCAGGATACCCCCAAGACCAGGCAGTGGATCACCCGCGGCATTGTGACGGCATTGATGCTGGGTCTGCTGGCAGGCGCCTTTGCTTATTATTGGCATACCGCCCCCGATGCTCTCCAGATGGGTACGGAGGTAGGCAACCTTTGCCCCGGCGCGGAGCTGGCTATTGTGGACGGCAGCGGTGAGACCGGGGATGTGATCGATCCTTCCAAGCTGGGCAAGGTCACGGTGATCAATTTCTGGGGCACCTGGTGCACACCCTGCGTTAACGAATTGCCGTACTTTGACCAGGTGGCAACGGAATATGCCGATTCTGTCGCGGTGGTGGCGGTCCATTCGCTGCTTGCCAACAACACCATGGCGGCTTATATCGGCGAGCACTATCCCGAAACCAATATGATATTTGTTACAGACTATGGCACGGGCAATACCAGCGAGTATTATACCGTGATCTCCAACGGCGGCGCGGCGGGTTATCCCTACACCGTGGTGCTGGATGAAGCCGGTGTGATCACCGGTGTGTTCCCCAGCACCTTGGAATATGAGACCCTAAAAGCCGCGGTAGAAGAAGCTCTGAATTAAACCAAAAGAGGCTGTTGCAGTAATTGCAACAGCCTCTTATGCTTTATCCGATGAATTCCTGCAAATAAACCATGCCGTTTCTGCCGCTTTCCAGAATGGTGTAGCCATGGGTCTGCCCCTGGCTGTCGGTAAAGCGGATGCCGTAGGCACTCAGATCTCCCGGGAAGGCCAGATGGGCAACCAGGGCTTTGCCCGGCATCCATTGTTCCAGCCGGAACACCGGTTCGCCGGCTTTGTAGGTTTCGTCCCAGGTCATGGGGAATAAGGACACATCGGTCAATTCCTCGTGGGTATGGATGGCGATGCCAATGGCGTATTTGGAGGTGTCTGCTTCGCAGATATAGGGATCGTCCAATTCCTGATGGGAGGCATAGCCGATGGTGAGAATCGGGGGGACCATTTCTTCTGTACGCAAAAGGGTCAGGTCGATCCAGCCCTCGCCGGATTTCAGCTTGCCCCAAAGGTTGCCTTCTTCGTCGGTGAATTCTTCCACAATGTCGTATGTACCGGCTTGCCCTACAGTGCCGGTGACGGTATAGTCATAGCCCGGTTGCAGCTGTACGGGGAAATCTGCCCGCCAGATCTCCTGGGTGTAGAGCACATCCGAAACGGTTGTTTCGGTGGGGGAGTCTGTGGGATCGGTGGATGGAGCTGTGGGCTGGGCGTTTTGGCCGGGAGCAAGGCGGCAAGCCCCAAGGCTCAGTAAAACACCTATGATCAGGATGGCTGCTAATAATTTTTTCATAAAAGCCCTTCTTTCTGAATTATATTTTTTCTATTATATCATATTCTATAAAAAAGCGCAAATATTGGAAATTCCTTTAAAGGAATTGTAAACTTTCAGATTTTGGGTTGCCATTTTATTTGCCGGTGGTATAATTAAGAAAGAAAGGAAGCGGTTTCCATGAAGAAGATGCTGTTTGTGATCAACCCCAACGCGGGGCAGAAAAAAGCAGCCCGGAGCCTGGCAGAGATGGTGTCGGTATTCAACCGGGCAAATTATGATGTGAATGTATATATTACCGAAAAGCAGGGCGATGCTGCGGAAAAGATCTTTCAGACGGCCAAGGAAGCAGATGCCGTGGTTTGCTGCGGCGGCGACGGTACTTTTAATGAAGCTTTGACCGGGCTTTTGTATGCAGGCGCGGATGTGCCCCTGGGATATATCCCCGCCGGCACCTCCAATGATTTTGCTACCAGTCTGAAGCTGCCGCTGGATCCGGTGGAGGCTGCTAAAAATATTGTCCAGGGGCAACCGGTAGCCTACGATGTGGGGCAGTTTAACGACCGGTATTTTTCCTATGTGGCATCCTTTGGCGCATTCACCCGCACCAGCTACACCACCCCCCAGAGCGTGAAAAATGCCCTGGGTCATACGGCCTATATTCTCAGCGGCATTCAGGAAATTTCCCAAATCCGGGAAATCTCTGCAAAATTGGAGCTGGACGGCAAGGTGCTGGAGGGGCATTATCTGTTCGGAGCAGTGTGCAATTCCACCAGCGTGGCGGGTATTCTGACTTTGGACCCCAGCCAGGTGGATATGCAGGACGGAAAATTCGAGATCCTTTTGGTGCGCGCCCCCAGCGATTTTGCAGAGGTGGCAGAGTGCATCCAGGCGGTGCAGAATAAGACCTATAACTGCAAAATGCTCTCCTTCCTCAGTGCAAGAAATGTGAAGATCACCATGGATGAGGCGGTGGACTGGACCTTGGATGGTGAGTATCAGCCCGGGGTTACCCATGTGCAGATCACCAATCGTCATAGAGCCATCCGGCTGCTTACAAGGGAGACGCAGACATGATCAATACGACGCTTTGTTATGTATTGCAGGATGATCAGGTGTTGATGCTGCACCGGATCAAAAAGAAAAATGACTTAAATCAAGATAAATGGATCGGTATTGGTGGCAAGTTTGAAGGGGACGAAAGCCCTGACGAATGCCTGTTACGGGAGGCCTATGAGGAGACCGGACTGCGGCTGACCTCCTGGCGCTGCCGGGGTGTGGTCACCTTTTTGACCAATGGCCCCTGGGAAGGGGAGTTTATGTATCTGTTTACGGCGGACGGCTTTGAGGGGCAACTTAAGGAATGCGATGAAGGCCAGCTGCAGTGGATCAGCCGGGATTTTTTGGATCAGCTTCCTAAATGGGAGGGGGATCAGATCTTTTTGGACCTTTTGTGGCAGGATGCGCTCTTTTTCCTGCTGAAGCTGCGCTATGACGGCGATAAGCTGGTGGAGGCGGTCCTCAACGGCGAAAAAATCAAATAAACATGGAAGAATAACACGCAGGCACCGAGAAATATATCGGCGCCTGCGTGTTTAGTTAATAATTGATAATTGATGGTTGACATAATTAGTTTACATATAGTTATGAGCGATGAGTTGTTAGTAGGGGCGACCATTGTGACGCCCGTTATACAGTTCCCTGCGCACTTCATTTTTTACTTGTGGATTTTTTACAAATTATACGGAGATGTTTTCCTTTAAAAACAGTTATAAATTAGCAAAGTATTACAATAATTTACTGATTTAAAATAATGAAATTGCACTTGGCATAATCCTGTGATATATTATATATGGTAAGATGCAGCATTGGCACTTGTCGAATAATGTCTAGCACAGGGGATGGTTCTGTGTGCAGCAGTACCAACACATAGTACCGTCCCCTGTGCAATGCAAGTCCCCTGTGCAATGCAAAAAAGCCCTGGAGGTGTAGCTATAATGACATTTTCTAGAAAAGTATTGATTTATGTTTTGTTGATAGTTTTCACATTGAGCCTTATTGCCGGTTGCACTCCTGCGGATACAGAATCCGCTTCGGACGGGAAAACTTTCACTTGGGTAAAAGATGAAAGTAAGCTTGTAGATGTTAAGATTGTAGATAACGAAGTTCAATTATACTATTCGTTATGTTTTGATAATCGTTATGATAATAGTTTTTGGGTATCGTCTGTTACTGGGGGCTTTACCAGATTCGATTGCAGGAGATGGATCAAATATAAAAAAGCATTTGTTGCTGAAACAGAAGATGGGAATAATGGCACATTAATTCCACCTAATACGAAGACATCAGTAATATTTGTTTTTCGGGGAGAATATCTCGGAGGTAAAATTAAAAAAAATATACATATAGATACCCTAGTGTTTGCTTTGAGGGATGAAGCTCCAGTTAGCACATAAGACAGGGGACGGTAAGACAGGGTTCTGTGTGCAGCAGAACCAACACATGGTACCGTCCCCTGTGCACTCGTGCACTCGAAAAATCCAGGAGGCAATTAAGGAGAATAGGGAATATGTTATTGCATGGGATGAGGGGAACTAAAAGAAGTTTTATGTTTATTACGATACTCGTATTTATCGTAATTTTGACTACATTTATGTGTGCGTGTAATCAAGTTAGGTGCTTACAATATCATAGTAGCGAATATTATAGCGAGAAAATGTTGCAGTTATTCGAAACATCGGATAACTTGATTGTCAAAGATGTATTTGATTTTGACTTTGATAAGGCTTATGTATCTGATGCAGTTTATGCAGATGATAAATATTTCTTAGAAAAGCTTAATGTTGAAACGACCATCGATATTCCCACATTAGAAACAGGTGCACACAATCGAGTATTGTTTATCAAAGATAATAAGATAATATATGATTTTATTTATCAAATGTATGAAATTCGCGTTTTTGAAATGGGAACATGGATAAACCCGGATACAATAATAACCATGGGACCGTATAGTAGCAGTAGCAGTAGCACAGGGGACGGTTCTGTGTGCAGCAGAACCAATGAAGTAGCAGTAGCACAGGGGACGGTTCTGTGTGCAGCAGAACCAACACATAGTACCGTCCCCTGTGCTAGTCCCCTGTGCTACATGTGCTACATGTGCTACATATCAAATCGTAAAATGGGTAATTGCTGCTGCTTTAGCTCCAGCTTCATATGGTAGTAGTTTCGCATTTGCAGCACTTGCACCATAAGGGGAGAGAAATAAATGGCGGAAAATATTAGAGGAATCGAGTGTTCCTTATATAATGGCAAGTTTAGAGATTTGTTACTTTTTTTATCCGACAAACCTTTTAATTTCTATGTTAGTTGGTGTATGAAGATTGACTCTAAACATTCACTTATGCCCAAAGTATCACAAAACTTTTATGTCACGCCAAATGAATTAAAAAATATGGCCAACGAAACTATATGGGAAATCGTTATGCATATTTACCCTACTGGTGCTATAACCAAAAAAATTGATACTTACGATAATTTTATAAGTAGTCAATGTTCCTGTTCTTTAATCTTCTACGATTGTGGCATGATAGACATATATGTAAAAGAATCAAAACTGCGTAATCAACTATACAATTTACTGCTTTCTTTAGATGCTCAAAACATAATGTATATTACAGATATATCTGACCACAGAACTTGTTTTTATAGCAGAGGTGGCGGTTTGGGACCGGCAGAGGGGGGCCAAGGGGACGGTTTGTAGCACAGGGGACGGTTAATGCGAAAATAACCGAGGAAAAATCTAAGGGAGCGTCTAAAAAAGGGCGCAAAAGGTTTGCCCTGTCAAGCAGGACGAAAAAATGTATCCCAATTGTTACGGCAGCGGAATCGGAGACCTGTAGAATTGCTCAGTACTAAGAAGTAAATAAATCAATTTCAGGAGTTTTCTTGCAACTGCAATAATAGCCTTTTTCTCACCGAGTTTGTGTTTATAGCACAGGGGACGTTCTGTGTGCAGCAGAACCAACACATAGTACCGTCCCCTGTGCACTGTGCACTGTGCACTGCGTAAAAGGAATGTGATAGAATGTTTAAGAAAATACTACCTTATAGCGTGATTACACTCATTTTGATAATCATCGTTTCGGTAATCATCGGTGTTTTTATGCGGAAAATTCGAGATAATAAAGAAATCCCATTGTTTACCGATATGTATTTTGGCATGACACCCTTACAGGTTAACAAGCAACTCGGTCAGTATTATGATGCTTGTCTTGATGATGGCATTTCGGACAAAACTAGCTACTCATACCAAGCTAAAGTCCTTGGTTATGATGCTATCGTTACATGCTATTTTCTAAACGATAAGCAGTTAACCGATTTTACTATTAAGTGGAATGGTAATGATGATAACATATCCAAACAGGCTTATAATTGCTTGTATGATTTTTATTCTACTAACAAAGATTTTTTCTCCGAAGAAAAACAGTATGATAATGATAAATATGCCACAATTTCCATCGGAATTGATAATAAAATAACGGGCATATTTTATTATATCTATCACACAGACGAATATATTATGATTTCAGGTATTGAACATTCGTAGCACATAGTACCGTCCCCTGTGCACTGTATCCCCTTCGATCCAAATCATCCAAAACGCCGAGGTGCAAAATGAGAAAAGAATATATAATCACAATTATCACAATTGTCATTATCGGGTTTGTCGTGCTTTTTTTCGCGTTATTATACCATAAAGGAGTAAATGTTGAGTCGTTCTCCGTAGAAGATTACAGCGAAATAATTGCAGAATCTTCGAGAAACATGGAAGACAGCGAATATGGAGAAATTAATAATGCCCAGGAAGCCATTTGTGTTGCAAAACAATTTTGGAAAAAACACTATAATTATTTATCTTGTTCTGTGTTTTATGATAGCACAAATCGTGTGTGGTTGGTTAAGGGGAACAAATTTTTAATAATCCCATCAGGTCCGTATATATTAATTTCTGAAAAAGATGGAAAAGTTTTAGCATTTTGGGATTATAAGTTTTAAAAAAAGGGATTAATAAGACAATAAGACAGGGGACGGTACTCTGTCTTA
>JAZNSR010000059.1:0-2626 GCA_045591335.1 Faecousia sp. | reverse complement strand
CCATCACAGAGCACCGCAGCCGCAATATGCTGCGGGTGCAGCGGGGAGAGGTCACCAACGATTACTATTTGTTCGGCGGCCAGGATGAAAGCTCCTATGCCAACATCCAGGGCATCACCCTGGCGGGGGTGCTGCTGGACGAGGTGGCACTGATGCCCCGGTCCTTTGTGGAGCAGGCCTGTGCCCGGTGCTCAGTGCCCGGGTCGAAGATGTGGTTTAACTGCAATCCTGCCGGGCCGGAGCATTGGTTTTACAAGGAGTGGATCTTGAAGCGCAGGCAGAAGAATATGCTGCGGCTGCATTTTACTATGGCGGATAATCCCGGCCTGGAGCCTAAGATCCGCCAGCGGTATGAGACCCTTTACACCGGCGTGTTTTATAAGCGGTATGTGCAGGGGCTTTGGTGCATGGCGGAGGGCCTGGTGTATCACTTTGATCCGGACAGGCATTTGGTGACCCAAGCCCCACCCGGCGGCAGGTACTACATCTCCGTGGACTATGGCACCATGAATCCGTTTTCCGCCGGGCTGTGGTGCGTGAATGAGGGGAAAGCGGTCCGGCTGCGGGAGTATTACTACTGCGGCAGAGACCGTCTGGTTTGTAAAACGGACGAGGAGTATTACGGGGAGCTGGAAAAGCTGGCGGGGGATTACCCGGTGGAGCAGGTGATCGTGGACCCATCGGCGGCATCGTTGATTGCTTTGATCCGGAAACGGGGACGGTTTTCCGTGCGCAAGGCAAAAAACAATGTGGGTGAGGGGATACGGCTGGTGGCATCGTTACTGCAAGGAGAGCGGTTGGGCTTCATGCCCTGCTGCGCCGATACCCTGCGCGAGTTTTCTCTGTATAGCTGGGAGGCCGACGGTACGGACCGCCCCAAAAAAGAAAATGACCACGCCATGGACGATGTGCGTTATTTTTGCGCCACGGTCATGCGCAGAAAGGAGAATGTATGAAAAAGTGGTTATTGGAGCAATTTTTGCCCATGTGGGCAAAGGAAAGCGTCCTGCGGGATAACCGGACGCTGAAACGGCAGCTGCGCTCCCTGGAGCAGCGGCTGCAGGTGCGGGAGGCCTATATCCGGGGGTTGGAATCCGGGCTGCGGTCTGCCGGAAAAATCAAGAGAAAGGAGGCAGCAAATGAGTATTTACAGGTATGAAGAAGCCTTTGGGGCTGCGGACAAGACCACCGCCGCCATGAAAAATGCCATCCGTGATTGGTTTTCTCTTTATTATGACGGCACGGAGACGGAGAGCGCGGACCCCAGCCAGCGAATCGCCTATTGTGTGGTGAATAAGCTGGTGAAGACCATGTTTGGAGAGTACCGGCTGTCTGCCCAAACACCCTTTGAGCAGCAGGTGGCGGCGGCCCTGGACAAAAAGCGGCTGGAGGCTGTGCAGCTGGCGCTGATCGGCGGAGAATGCTATTTAAAGCCCTGGTTTTCCGCGGATGCCATGGGCTTTGGGGTGATACCCCGGAACAATCTGCTGGTGTTCGGCAGAGATGCGGACGGCAACATCACCGACATGGGCACCGTGGAGCGTACCATCCAGGGCAAGTATTATTTCACCCTGCTGGAGCGGCGGTATTTGGACAAAAGCGGCTGTTTGGTTATTGAAAACCGGCTGTTTCAGTCCCTGAATTCCCAAAGCCTGGGCAATGCGGTGGCGCTTTCCCAGGTGGAAAGGTATGCCAGCCTGCCAGCCAAGTTCCGCTATGAGATCCCTGTGGGGCTGGGACTGGTGAAGCTGAAGACCCCCGCCATCAATTGTGTGGATGGCTCTGCGGACGGCGTCAGCATTTACGCGGCGGCGGTGGGGCTGATCCGCGGCATTGACGAAAACGAGGCGCAGCTGAAGGGAGAATTTCGCCGGGGGGAAAGCCGGATCATTGCCTCTGCGGATATGCTGGACCGGGACAAGCAGCTGACGGACCACCTGTTTGTGGGCCTGGATGCAGACCCGGAGGAGGTGGGCATCACCGTGTTTTCTCCCCAGCTGCGGGAGCAGTCCTATCTGCGCCGGAAGGAGGCGTATCTGCGGAATGTGGAAAGCGTCATCGGCTTAAAGCGGGGCACCCTTTCGGAGCTTAATGAGCAGCAAAAGACTGCTACGGAGATCACCTCCTCTGCAGGTGACTACAATTTGACGGTGATCGCTTTGCAGCAGGCATGGCAGGAGGCGGTGATCCAGGCGGTGGAGCTTTGCAGGCTGCTGGCGAAAGCCCAGGGCTACCGGGTCCCTGCCGGCAAGCTGCCCACAGTGGACTGGGGCAACGGGGTGCTCTATGACGAGGATAAGACCTGGGCGGATTATCTGACCATGGTGGAAAAGGGCCTTTTGAAGCCGGAGCTTGCCCTGGCCTGGAGGTTTAACCTGCCTGCACAGACGGAAACGGACCTGCAAAGCATCCGGGCAAACTATATGCCTTAAGGAACGCCTTTGGCGCTCCAGCGATATAAATCCGTTATGCGGATTTGCGATATTCCCTATGGGAGCGATATAAGGCAAAGCCTTGCGATATGCCCTGCGGGGCGTGAAGGATTTATATCATATCGCGTCCGAGCGCAGCGAGGATATATCGCAATCGAAGATTATATCGCATTTGCCGTTAGGCAAATATATCG
>JAZNSR010000058.1:0-18740 GCA_045591335.1 Faecousia sp. | reverse complement strand
GGCAACGATTATGGACACTACTGTGACGATCTTATGTATTAAGGGTGCATCCTTCCATTTTGTTTTCATATCTCATTCCGCCTTTCGTTTGCCGTCCTTGTCAAAAGTCCTGTTAAGAGCCTTTTCCGTAAAGAAAATAGGAACAATTAATACAATTGTATTTATAAAACCCACGATTAGTCCCACTGTAGCAACAACATTCTCGGAATTACCGATCACAAACAGCATTGGTATCACTGTAATCGGGATAAGCAAGAAGCCCAATCGGAACCACAGCTTGCCCATATACTTATGAGCAAACTCCCAGGTTTCCCGATTCTTCATGGACATATCAGTACGATAGCCAAAAATATAATTGATTTTCTTTGGGGCTGTTTTCATAAAAACTGTGCCAAACAAAATCATAATAGCCGGAAATAAAAGTCCCGTTGCCAACATAAAAATCCAAAATCCCATCGTCAGCCCTCCTTACCTTCAGCTTTTATAGCACTTTGCTTTTGCTCGGTCTGTTTTCATCGTAGAGTACAGTTACTTCTGCACCCACTGCCGGTGGCTGATCACATGCACGAATCCACTTTCTTTTGAAATACTCCGTTCCATTAACCATATAACTAACCTTGATCATGTGAGGGAATGTAGCACCGTCAAGCGCATGCATTCTCACAGGCTTTGTATTCACTTTCAACCACCATTGCTTTTTCACGGATATTACTGTGCCGGTTGTTTTCTGTTCCATAATGGTAGCTCCTTAAATGTTGCAGTATGCGTATTTTCCATATTCCTTCGCAGTTCATCCTATATTTGTAAGGTTTTCTGTTCCCTGTTGACAGTATATCATTTTTTCCTTTTCATCTCAAGCCCTTTCTGCTGCGCAGCAACCAAGCTACTCACCGCAAAATCACTAATAAATGAATCCGCTTTAGGAAATGCGTTATTTCTATTGAAAATAATGAGACAACATGATACAATTTGATATGTAAAAGGTGTACACAGAAACACCAGAGAACCAAAAAGCCTTGATAAATAAAGGATTTTAAGGAGATAGAGGAAAAATGAAATTAGGTATCGTGGGACTTCCCAATGTTGGCAAGTCTACTTTGTTTAATGCCATCACCAACGCCGGTGTGCCTGCCGACAACTACGCATTTTGTACCATCGACCCCAATGTAGGTGTGGTGTCCGTTCCTGATGAACGGCTGCAATGGCTGTCTGATTTCTATGCTCCCAAAAAGACCACCCCCGCGGTGATCGAATTTGTGGACATTGCAGGTCTGGTCAAGGGCGCATCCAAGGGTGAAGGCTTGGGCAATAAATTCCTGAGCAATATCCGCACCACCGATGCCATCGTCCATGTGGTCCGCTGCTTTGAAGATTCCAATGTGACCCATGTGGAAGGCACCACCGACCCCTTGCGTGACATTGAGATCATCAATATGGAGCTGGTCATGGCAGATATGGAAATGGTGGAACGCCGGATCGATAAAGCCCAAAAGGCCTGCAAGGGCGGCGACAAAAAATTCGTCCATGAGGCTGAGCTCTTTACCCAACTGCTGGAGCATCTGAACGAGGGCAAGCTGGCCCGCACCTTTGACTGCAGTGATGACGACAAAGCTCTGATCGCCACCTCCGACCTGCTGACTCTGAAAAAGACCATTTATGTGGGCAATTTGGCAGAGGCCGAGATCAACGAGCCGGAATCCAACCGCCACTACATGGCAGTGAAAGCCCTGGCCGACGAGGAAGGCAGCCAGCTGATCCCCATTTGCGCCAAGCTGGAGGCTGACATTGCAGAGCTGGACGATCCTGATGAGAAAGCCATGTTCATGGAAGAGCTGGGTGTGAACGAATCCGGTCTGGATAAGCTGATCCGCAGCTCCTATGCCCTGCTGGGTCTGATCCCCTTCCTCACCGCCGGTACGGACGAATGCCGTGCATGGACCATCAAAAACGGCACCAAGGCTCCCCAGGCTGCCGGTAAGATCCACACAGACTTCGAGCGGGGCTTTATCCGGGCGGAGGTCATTGCCTTTGAGGATATGAAAGCCTGCGGCACCATGGCCAACGCCAAGGCCAAGGGTCTTGTCCGCAGCGAGGGCAAGGAATATATTATGAAAGACGGCGACATCGTCAATTTCCTGTTCAATGTATAATATAATAACAGCCCGGCACGAAAAGTGCCGGGCTGTTCACTTTAAGTTGGAATCAACAACATTTTATCCGCGGGAGGGTCAAGCTCCAGACCGTTTGCCTCCATGATCTTTTCCACGGTTGAGCCGGTGGCCTTTGCAATGGCCCACAGACTCTCCTCCCCTTTTCTGCGCAAGATCAGGCTGGGACGCTCCTCCCCGGTCTCCTTTTTTTCAGAAAGCTGCAGTGCCGTCACCATGGGCAGCTGCATTTCCTCCAGGGCCATGGAATCCCAGGAAAGCTCTGCGCTCTCCGCCTGCACAGGTGCGGCAGCATACAGCCGCATATTCGCCGGCGCGACCTCATCCGCCCCCAGCGGAACATTCTGTTCCCATTTCCCGGATTTTCCCTGCAGCATGCCGCTGTTATCCCTATGCAGCAGTTGATACCTGCCCCGCAGCTCCACCTGAGCCCCATCCGGGCTGCGCTGCAGCTTTGGATGGTCCGGATAGAATACCGCATCCACAAATATCCCCTCCGCTTGGGGCGCAAAATCAGCAAATACCGTTTGCGTCTGCGCCTTGACCAAATTAGGAAGCTCCAACAGCTGTGTTTCCATATTCAGCTGCCGCTGGGTGCTGTATGCATCCTCCACCACCGGCAGCTGCTTTTTCTCAAAAATCCCATACTGCCCCACCAAGCCGGCCTTCATAAGCACCCGGTTTTCCCCGGTCAGCTCCATTTCCAGTCCCGTCACCGCCGGGCAGATCCAAGCCTCTGCCTCCGGTTCATAATCCATATCCAGCTGCACATATTGGGCAAAGGGAATGTCCATAGAAAAGCTTTTGGGCCCGAATTCCGCCTGATAGAGCCCATGGATCAAAGCCGATCCACGGAACACCAGCTTGCCGCTCATGACCTTCTTTTCTGTGATCACCGGCTGCAGGCAAAAATACAAAAGCTTCTCTGCCGATTCTCCCTCCAGGGAGAATTCTTCATCCATGGTGAAGGCTTTTTCTCCTGCCTCGCAGGGCAGCTGCAAACTGACAGTTTTCTGCAAAAGCTGAATATCCGGCTCTGCCTGCGGCGGGGTATATACCTGCGCCACTGCCGGCACTGCCGCCTTTACCTGCAGATTCACGCAGGCCCGGAGCATCAGCTTTCCCGCTCCGGTCACCCTGGCATCCACCAGCTTCAGCGCAGGATCTACGCAGATTTGCCCGTCATCGGTGGTTTCCGGCAGATCCAGTTGCATTTGAAACGGCAGCCAGCCCTCCACCGTTTGCGGCTGTCCCTCCTCCGGCATATACATGGCCCAGCACAGCACGCCGCCGCTAATGCCCAGGCTATTGCTGCGCCATTCCTTGCTGCGGATCAACACCTGCCCCCAAGCCCCCAAAATATTACCCACATCCTGCAGCTGCTCCGAAAGCTTGACCTCCTGGGTCAGCTCCAATTCTTTTGTTTGGCAAAGCACCTGCCGCAAATAGGGCAGCTGCATTTTTTCAAAACCCAATTCCATAGTATCCACTCCTTATGCCACGATGCTAATGCAGTATACGAGCCCTAATGCTTGTTTATGCCTTATATTTTTCGGCTTTTGAGCATCAAGCACCCCAATAAAACCATCAATAAGCCAAACCCGATGCTGAGCACTCCGCATTCCAGCCAAAGTCCTGCCCACACACCCAAACCGAAGGCGATCAGACTGCTGCCCCAAAGCTGGTGATACCGACACATAAAAAGCACCTCCTGCAAAAGCTTATGCAGGAGGTGTATGCATTTATCACGAATCCAAAACTTCTTTGCAAGCTGCCAGCACCTTGGAGGCAATGGGCATGCAAACCGTACCGCCAAAGCCCGCATCCTCCACGCAGACGATGAAAGCCAGGGGATACTGTTCGTCCACGGCAAAGCCCGTGAGCATAGCGTTGGGTTTTTTTCCGCCGCCCACCTCACCTGTTCCGGTTTTGGCGCACACGGTCATGCCGGGGAAATTCCAGTCACCGTATTTATCCGCCACATTGCTGCGCATATATTCCGTTACCAATTGAGCAGTTTCCGGGTCCATAATGGCGGGATTTTTTGCGGTCTGCGCCTGGTAGGTCGCAGAATGATCCACGGAAATCTTCTCCATTAGATACATTTTCCCGCCTGCGCCGCCGGCTGCAATATTGCCCACAAATTGCAAATATGCGCAAGGGTTGATCAGGTCTGTAAACTGGCCGATGGAGCTCCAAGCCACATTTACCGCCGAGGGGTCTTTGTCATAATTGCCCGAAGCGGTGGTAATACCGTCCAGATTCAGGCTTTGGGTGATACCGAATTGCTCCACATAAGCAGCCAGCGCATCCGTACCCAAATGCTCGGAAAGCTGGGCAAAGGCACAGTTGCAGGAATTGCGGAAGGCCTGCTGGATATTCTGCTTACCGTGTGTGCCGGTGCAGGTCACCTTATCCACGCCCATCTGATAGCTGCCGGTGCAATCAAATTCCAAAGTCTGCAAATCCTCCAGTTCCTCAATAGCAACCGCCAGGGTCACGATCTTAAAAATCGAGCCGGGGGTATAGGTAAACTGAGTGAATTTATTAAAATAGGCATCCTTGTACAAAGGATCATTCTCTAAATCCGCAGGCTTGTTATCCGGGTCAAAGGTGGGAGTGGTCACAGCGCAGAGCAGCTGTCCTGTCTTATAATTATACACCGCCACCGTACCCTTATAATTGCCCATAGCTTCCAAGGCAGCCTTCTGCACCTGGGCAGACAAAGTCAGCTGGATCTGGGGCACATTTTCTCCGTAAACATAAGTGCCCGTTGCCAGGTTAAAGTGCAGCATCTGTTCTTTATAATTGGAAAGCAGGGGCGCAACAATATTGCCATCCCGTCCGCCCAGCCAATGCATAACGGTTTTGCGGACCTGGGGATCATCGCTATAAACCCGGTTATTGGAAAGATCCAAAAGCTTCTGCCCCTGGCAATCCACCACAATACCCTCTTTAATCTGCCCCCGGGGGTCAAAATGGGGGGAGCTTTCACTAATGAGCCAATTGTCACTTTGGGTCACATACTCCCAAACAAAAAAGCCAAAGCCGCAAACCAAAACAGAAATGAACACCAGCAAAATCATGGAGCGGGTAGCGATTCTATTCATACTCGTCCCCTCCCGTCAGCTTATTCATTCTCACCGCAAAGCTGGCATTTTGCCGGGTATCTGCAGCTTTAATAAAAGCCAGCAAGCCCCAGGCGCAAAGCATACTGGAGCCGCCGTTAGACAAAAACGGGAAGGTCATACCCGTAAAGGGCAGCACATCCACCGTCCCCAAAGCATTCAAAATCGCCTGGATCAACAAAATGGCAGCGGCTGCACAGCCGGAAATGGTGAACAAGCTGCTGCGGCCCACGGATGCGCAGCGCACCACAAACACCGCCAGGGCTACCACCGCCAAAATGATCATACACACCATCAAAAGGCCCCATTCTTCGCCCAGAGTGGCAATGACGATATCCGCATCCCGGGAAAAGATCTTGGTGGTGCGCAGCCAGCCCTGACCGGGTCCAAGGCCCAAAAAACCGCCGGAAGCCATGGCAAGCAATCCACGGGTCTGCTGGAAGCCGCCATCAAAGGGATCTGCCCAAATATGCCGCCAGTTGGAGAACCGGTCCAGAGCATGGGGGGCGATTTTCAAGGCCACCACGCCCGCAAAGCCCAAGGCAGTGCAGGCCAAGGCCAAAGTGCCAAAGCTGCCGGAGCGCAAAAACGCGATCACCAGGAATGTGCAGAAAAAGATCAAAGCCGTACCGAAATCATTCATCAGTGCCAGGCAGGCACAAATCAACACAGAATACCCAATGAACAAATACAAGTTTCGCTTAGTGACGATTTTTTCCAGGGTGGCAGCGCCCACAAACACAAAGCAAAGCTTGCTCAGCTCGGAGGGTTGGAAGGACATAGAGCCAATTAGTATCCAGTTCTTTGCGCCGTAATACTCCTGGCCAAACAGCAAGGTGATCACCAAAAAGCCAATACCGGCAACGGTTGCAATATACCGGGTGATCTTCACCCGCTTCATATCCCGCAGGATCCATCCGATGGTCAAAAACAGCACCAAACCAAGCCCCATGGCAATCAGCTGCTTCACGGCCTCGTGGGGGCAAATGGTGGCAATGGCGCACATGCCCATGGTGCAGAGGAAAAAGGCAATGGTCTCCACCTCAAAGGCCGTTCTGCGGATGCAGGCATAGAATAAAACCAGCACCCACTGAGCGATCATAATGCCACCAAAGCCCAGCAAAATGGACTGCACCGCGTCTGCCTCTGCCCCCAGCATAAAGCCCAGGGCGCACATAAGCTGCATAATGGAAAGCAAAATCACATTCAAAAAGCTGCTCATGAACGAGGAGGCTTTGGTACGGATCTGGGCAAGGCGTCTTTCCTGCCGATGGGAAATGGGGGTCAAGGTCAATTCCACCCCGCCAATGGTGATCACATCCTCCGGGTAAATGGCCGCAGCCTGCACCAATTCCCCGTTCACATACACGCCGCCGGCAGAATCCGCATCGCTGATACCCCAGCTGCCGTCGTCATAGCGGGTGAGCACCGCGTGAGTCCGGGAAACCGTGGGAAAATCAATAACGATATCGCTTTTTTTATGCCTGCCGATGACACTCTCCCAATGGGTCACCGGGATTTTCTTTCCGGGCATGCAGATCCAGGCCCAGATTTCCGGCTCTCTGCGGAAAAACAGCAGCGGCTGAATGCACCGCACCAATAAAAATCCCGCCAGCACCGGCATGATCCAGCGCAGCACTGTAATATAAACATGCAAATATGTGGCCATAGCCTCAGACTGTCCCATACCGGCACCTCCTTTCTGATTTTACAATACCATACCACATTTCGAAAAAAAAAGCAAATTAGGATTCCTTTTCCCAAAATAGTATGCTACAATTGTTACAACACTGTGAAGGGGTGACGGTATGCCCAAATCAGAAAACCAAAAACTGAAGATTCTTTATATTCTGCATTACTTAGAAAAAAACTCTCACGAGGATCGCCCCGTGAGAGCTTCTGAACTAATCGCCATGCTGCGCAATACACCCCAGCAGATCGAGTGCGACCGAAAAACCATCTATTCCGACATCCGCGCCCTGCAGGATTACGGCATCGACATCATCACCGTTCCCGGCAAAAACGGCGGCTACTATGTGGGCGTCCGGAATTTTGAGCCCTCTGAATTAAAGCTGCTGATCGATGCGGTGCAATCCAGCAAATATCTGACGGAGAAAAAGTCCCGGGAGCTGATCAAAAAGCTTTGCGCACAATGCAACGAGCACGATGCCGCCCTTATGAGCCGCCATGTAATGGTGTCCGGCCGGGTCAAAAGCATGAACGAAACCATTCTATACAATGTGGACAGCATCCAGGAGGCCATTTCCAAGTGCAAAAAGATCTCCTTCCGGTATTTTGACTGGGATCTGAAGGGCAACCGGGTCTACCGGGAAAAGGACTATGTTGCCAGCCCCTACGGCCTTTGCCAGGACAACGAAAACTGCTACCTGCTGGCCCTTTCAGAGCGCCACGGCATCACCTCCTACCGGGTGGACCGCATGGCGGAAATCACCGTTTTGGACGAGCCCCGCACCCCCTGCCAGGAGCTCACCGGAAAAGGGCTGATCGAGCATGCCAACCGGCGGTTTCAAATGTTTGCCGGCGATGCAGTGCAGGTGAAAATGCGCTTCCGCAGAAAGCTGCTCAATGCGGTATTTGATAAATTCGGCAAAGAAATGATGCCCATTCCTGATGGACCGGACCATTTCACCGTCACCATGCCCATTGCCGTTTCTCCCATGTTTTTAAGCTGGATCATCGGCTTTGGCAGCGATGCGCAGATCCTGTATCCCCAATCCGTTGTGGAGCAATGCGTGCAGCTTTGCAAGGATACTATGAGCCAGTATTGACAATGGTCTCCGGGTCTGCAATATGCAGCGACCGGAATAGCGTCTGCCAGCTCTCTGCCAGCTGTCCCGCTTTTCCCGCATCTGCCATCACTGTCAATACATAATGATAATTCCCGTCATCCAATATGGCAAGCCTGCCCACCTGGTCTCCGGCTTCACCGGAGGTTGCCCAGGCGGTTTCATAACGGTCAGCTGCTTCCATGCGGGTTTGCATGACCTGCAGCCGGTCTGGGTCAAAGCCTGTGCATTGCTGTAAAGTGCGGTCCAAATCCCCTCCGGGAAGGGTCTGTACACTTAAGGAATAATCCTTGCACATATACAGGCTTCCGGTTTCCTCTCCTTCCATCACCGGCTTGCCCGCATCCTCCGGCAGCGCAAACATAACCGTCCAGGGCTTTGCCTGCTCCGGCTGCTGCACCTGTCCAATAGTTTCAAAAGTCTCCTGAGCGCCGCAGCCGCACAGCAGCAGCGTCAACACCCCAACCACCCATAATTTTTTCACATGATTACCTCCTAAGGAATTTGTTTTATGGAAATATTATCACTTTATCTATTAGTAATGAATGCGCTTGGTTTGCTCCTTATGATTAGAGACAAGCAACAAGCTATAAAAAGAGGGCGTCGAATTCCGGAATTCAATCTGATAATGGTGGCAGCCTTAGGAGGCAGCTTAGGCAGTCTTCTTGGTATGTATATTGTACGCCATAAAACCAGGCATCTGAAATTCACCGTGGGTGTCCCCGTTATGCTGTTTATTCATGTGACATTGATTCTTTTATTGCTGGCTATTTGATCATTTTCTGCTTTTATAGTCCGCATCAATACGCTTTTTCCACCCCTTGGGCACGCTCTTGCAGGCCCGGACTGCGCAAATGGCCTCGGATACCGCCTCATAATTCAGCCGGGTTCCCTGAGTATCGCAATGATAATCCGCTGCCCGGTCCTCGTCAATGCCAAACCGGGCCGCCTCTTTGGCTGCGTCAATATTGGCCCCCAGGAACAAAAACTCCCAGCCAAACCTTTCCTTTTGAGCGGTGATCAGTTCCTTCACCTTCGGATAATCATACTGACGGCTAGCATTTTCCATGCCATCGGTGGTGATCACAAACAGCGTCTTTCCCGGGCGGTCCTCTGCCCGGGCATATTTATGCACATTGGCAATGTGCTTAATTGCGCTGCCCACCGCATCCAGCAGCGCTGTGCATCCACCCACGCAATAATCCTTTTCGGTCATGGGCTTCATGTCCTCCAAGGGCACCCGGTCGTGGATCACCTCCGATTCATTATCAAACAGAACGGTGGAGATCAGCACCTGTCCCGGCGCTTCCTTCTGCTTTTTAAGCATAGCATTGAACCCGCCAATGGTATCGGCTTCCATGCCCGCCATAGAACCGCTACGGTCCAAAATGAATACGATCTCTGTTAACTTGTTTTGCATAATAAAATCCTCCTATAATGCTAGATGTTTTTGCTAACACCTGCATTATAGGAGATTTCCATTTACATTTGGTCAACTGGCAGGGGACTTTTTTAAGCGCCCAGCAAGGGCTGGTCAAATTCATAAAGTGCCAGATTGATCTCCATAATATCATAAATTCCCTGCTCGATATAATAACGGACGATCAAATCAAACTTGCTGCTGTTGGTCAGCGCATACCCGGCTCTGCCGATAAGATCTTTTGTTTTTTCCATATCCAGCTCCAACGCCAAGGCCAGGGCAAGGGCCGTTGCCTTGGTGGGGCGGTACTGGGAGTTATTGCGGATCTTGGAGAAATGCTGCTTGGAAATATTGGCCTTTTTATAAATGGCGGAATCCTTTTCCCCCTTTTCATCGATCAAGCGTAAAAGGGTCTGGGTAAAGCCTGCGTCCTCCAACCGCAGCATTTCCTCAAGGCCGCGGGGTCTGGCATAAGCCGCGCTGGGCGCAGATCTTCTGGCCTCTGTCCTGTCCGCCGGACAGGTATCTTCCTGCAAAAGCCTGCACTTTTGCATTTCAATTCCCGTATAATGCTGCTCTATGTAAGCCTGCAGCTGCAATACCCGGTGTCGGGAAAGTTGCTTAAGCAATTTCTTTCATCCTTTCCGTTAATCCGTGCCGGTTTTACTTTTCACAAAACCCAAATAATCCTCTACAGCATAAGCCATCCGTTTCAAAAACATACCGTTGGTCACAAATCTGTTCTTTTGAATACCCTCAGGGAAATAACGCTTCCAGATCCGGGGATCCCGGCGTTTCCATGCATCAAACAAGCAATCCCGAATGGCCTTTTCTGCCTGCGCTGCAGAGGTGTGGTAGGGCTTGGCAATATCCGGGTACAGCTGACTGGTCAGCACGCAATCCGGATGCTCTATGGTATACACAATAGCATCAAACACATACCGGTAGCCCTGCAGATCCATACGCAGTCCCAGGCTCAGCAAAAGATCGTTGATGCATCTACGCCGGTCGGTGTCTGCAAGAGAATCTGCCAGGACAGCGTCCATGATCCCCCGCAAAACAGCATTGGCTGTGCAAGGTCTGCAAATATAGCTGTGCACATTCAGCCGTTCCAGGCGGTCTGTCAAATAACGGCTGCAATAATTGCCGCTGGCCACAATATGGGTGCGGTAGCCGGACATAAACAGGCTTTGCAGCGTGGCAACGGTATCCTCCCCGGAAAAGGTCAGATCCACCACCAAAACCAAGGGCTCCAGCTCTGCTGCCAAGGCCAGAAAATCCTCCCGGCTGCTGCAGCAATATACATGATAATCCCGCTCCAGGCTTTTGCGCAAAGCCTCCAACAAAAGGGGCTCACTGTCATATATGAGTATTGTATCCATACAATCAACCTCATTGAAAAAATTCCGGTCATTAGCATACACCAGGCTTCGGCAAAATGCAACAAATCCGGGGATACTATTTATCGACAAATATCGACAAGCTTAATCCTTACCCCGCAGCTCAATGATCTGATCACGCAGCACCGCCGCATATTCGTACTCCATCATGCGGGCCGCTTCCTTCATTTGCTTTTCCAGTCTGGCGATCTCTTTTTCCTTTTCTGCCTTGGTCATCTTCACCCCGGTTCGGCCCTTGCGCTCTGCGCCGGAGGAGGATATCTCGATCAGGTCTCTGACGGACTTGATCACCGTTTTGGGCACAATCCCGTTCGCTTTATTGTGGGCATCCTGCAGCTGGCGGCGGCGCTCCGTCTCCCGGATGGCAGCGGCCATGGAGGGCGTAATGTTATCGGCATACATCACCACCAGGCCGTCAGCATTTCTGGCGGCTCTGCCAATGGTTTGGATCAGGCTGGTCTCCGAACGCAAAAAGCCTTCCTTGTCTGCATCCAAAATGGCCACCAGGCTGACCTCCGGCAAATCCAGGCCTTCACGGAGCAAATTAATGCCCACCAACACATCAAATTTCGCCATGCGCAGATCCCGGATGATCTCCATTCGCTCCATAGCACCAATATCCGAGTGCATATACCGCACACGGATGCCGGCCTTGATCAGATAGGCAGTCAGATCCTCTGCCATTTTCTTAGTCAGCGTGGTCACCAGCACCCGTTCCTCCCGGGCCGTGCGCTGATTGATCATGCCAATCAGATCGGCGATCTGCCCCTCAATGGGGCGTAGCTCCACCACCGGATCCAGCAGGCCCGTGGGACGGATCACCTGCTCCACCGTTTGGGCCGAACGGGTTCTTTCATACTCAGCCGGGGTGGCGGAAACATACACCACCTGGTTAAGCTTACTGTCAAATTCCTCAAAATTCAAAGGGCGGTTATCATAGGCCGAGGGCAAACGGAAGCCGTAATTGACCAAAGCATCCTTCCGGCTGCGGTCACCGGCATACATGGCTCTGCACTGGGGCAGGGTCACATGGCTCTCATCCACAAACAGCAAAAAATCCTCGGGGAAATAATCCAGCAGGGTGGTGGGCGGTGTGCCGGGGGCACGCCCCTGGATCACCCGGGAATAGTTCTCAATTCCCGTGCAAAATCCAATTTCCGTCAGCATTTCCAGGTCATAATTCGTACGCTGGGCAATCCGCTGGGCCTCTAAAAGCTTATTCTGCGATTGGAAAAACGCCACCTGCTGATCGCATTCCGCCCGAATCTCCGCCATGGCCCGCTCCAGCTTCTCCCGGGGTGCCACATAATGGCTGGCAGGATATATGGCCACATGCTCCACATACCGCTCCACCATGCCGGAAACCGCATTGATCTCCGCGATCCGGTCCACCTCATCCCCAAAAAATTCCACACGAATGGCTCTGCCTGCCCAATAAGCAGGATATACCTCCAGAGTATCACCTCTGACCCGGAACTTATTCCGGGAAAAGTCCACATCATTGCGTTCATAACGGATCTCAGTCAGCTTCCGCAAAATATCATCCAGGGGTCTTTGCTGCCCCACCCGCAGGGAAATGACCATGCTGCGGTAATCAATGGGGTCGCCCAGGCCGTAAAGACAGCTGACCGACGACACCACGATCACATCCCGCCGCTCAAACAACGCAGAAGTGGCGCTGTGACGCAGGCGGTCGATCTCCTCATTGACCGCAGAGTCCTTTTCAATATAGGTATCCGTATGGGCAATATAAGCCTCCGGCTGATAATAATCGTAATAGGAAATAAAATACTCCACCGCATTATTGGGGAAAAATTCCCGGAACTCGCTGCACAGCTGCGCCGCCAGGGTTTTATTGTGCGCCAAGACCAGGGTAGGCTTATTCACTTTTGCGATCACCGAAGCCATGGTGAAGGTCTTGCCGGAGCCGGTAACGCCCAAAAGCACCTGCTCCTTCAAGCCGTTTTCAACGCCCGCTGCCAATTTGGAAATGGCCTCCGGCTGGTCACCGGTGGGCGCATAAGGGGCCACCAATTCAAACCGATCCACAGCAAAACCTCCTTCCCCAAAAAACGCAGTTTTTATTTACAGATCAATTCCCGCACTGCTTCCGGCACATACTCTGAAATATCCAGATTATAGCTGCGCAATTCCTTAACCATAGAGGAAGAAAGCGCCGCATTTTCCGCCCGGAAGAAAATGGACTCCAGCTGCGGATTGATCAATTTGTTGACCACAGCAATATTTTCTTCGTAGTTATAATCCATATTATTGCGCAGTCCGCGGATCATATACCCGATCTCATTAACCCGGGCAAATTCCGCCACCAAGCCCTCATGAATACAGACAGAGCAATTGTCCAGCTGCAGCTGCCGCAAGGTCTTTTCAATAGCCCCCTGCATGTCCTTTGGGTCATAGGTTCGGCGCTTTTCCGAATTCACGCCGATCACGATATATACATGGTCAAACAGCATGGCTGCTTTTTTCACAATATCCAAGTGTCCGTTGGTAAAGGGATCAAAGGAGCCGGGATAAATGGCTGATTTTCTCATAATCGCACCGCCTTTTTAATACTTTCCACCGGAAAAACGAAACGCCCCGGTGGCACTCAGGGAAATATATTCCTCATCTGTTATGATCAAATGGTCCAGCAGGACCACACCCACGCCACTTAATGCCTGCAACACCCGGCTGGTGGTCCGCATATCCTCCTGGGAGGGAGTTACCACCCCATCCGGATGGTTATGGGCCAGCACCACCGCAGAAGCATTCACCGCCAGCGCCAGCTCCACGATCCTGCGCACGGACATCTCCGTTGCATTAGCGCTGCCTTCGCTGACCATTCTGCAGCAGATCTTTTTTCCTTTTGCATTCAGACAAAGCAAATAAGCCATTTCACGCCTGCGGCCAAGAAACTGCGGTGCCAGAATTGCCGCAAAATCATCAGTGGTCTTCAGAGGCTTGTTGGTTTTAGCATTCTCTTTCTTTTCGTAACGGGTGACCCCATGGAGCATATTCAAAAACACTGCAGCATTGGGACCGATACCCTCCACCTTCTGCAGCTCATCGGTGGAAGCCTCCAGCACCCCGGACAAGCTGCCAAAGGTATCAATAAGCCGGTGGGCAATGGGCTTGGTATCCACCCGGGGTATGCAATAAAACAAAAGCAGCTCCAACACCTGGTAGTTGGCCATATTCTCCAGACCTTCCTCCAGATACCGTTCCTTCACCCGCCGCCTGTGTCCATGTTCGTATGCCATGTTTCGTACCTCAGTAAATTTCTACTTGCCATTTACCCGGCAATGGGGTAAAATAACAAAAACGCCGTCGAAATCCGTCGATGCAATATTTTCAGTTTTTTGCGTATCCTAATGTCAAAGGAGGGATCCTATGGAATTGCCAAATATGATCCGGCAAATGCTGGAGCTGATGGATCGGCCTGCATTTTTGGTGCAAAATGGTAAGATCGAGCATTGCAACCGCCAGGCAAAGGCGCTCCACATCCAGGAAGATACCCCTCTATATTCCCTTTTAGGCAGCCATCAAGAGGCTTATGTAGCCTTTACCGGCGGCTGTCTGCTGCTGCAGCTTCAGCTGCGGGATAAAGCCATCCCCGCCACTGTAGAAAAGCTGGAGGATTACCATCTGTTCCTTTTGGAGCGGGAGGATACCAAAGCCAAACTGCTGACTCTGGCCATGGCCTCTACGCAGCTGCGTATCCCTCTGACGGGGCTTCTGAGCGCCAGTGACACCGGCAATCCCCAAACGAACCGTCTGCTCTGCCAGCTGCACCGCACAGTGAGCAATATGTCGGACGCTGCCCGGTACTGCTCCGATCAATCCCCCCAGCTGCGGGTCTGCGAAATAAACGCATGGCTCCGGGAGCTGGTGGAAGCTGTGGATGCCCGTACCCAGTCCATTGGCGTCACGCTTACCTGCAAGCTTTTGGACGCCCCCGCCTTCTTTCCCATTGAAGAAGAGCTTTTACAACGGGCAATTCTAAATCTGATTTCCAACGCCATCAAAGCCGGCAGTACCCAAATCAACATCCGCCTGAAACAGCACCGTGACATGCTCAGCATCACCGTAGCCGATAACGGCAAGGGTGTTCCCATACACCTGCGCACAGAAATGCTGGACCGTTTCAAGCGGGAACCCACCATGGAGGATATCCAATTTGGCATTGGCCTGGGCATGGTGATCGTCCAAACCGCCGCCAATGTCCACCAGGGCACTGTTTTAATGGAACACAAAGCCGAAGGCGGACTCAGCGTAACACTGACGGTTTCCAGCCGTACGGACGAGAATCTGCTCCTGCGCTCCCCCACGATGTATTTAGATTATTTGGGCGGCAGAGATACTGTACTGACAGAGCTTTCTGATGTGCTGCCCCCCAGCGAATATTGACCTTTTCCCGACCCGCCTAAGCGGGTCGGTTTTTATTATAGGCATCGTTTCAAATACTGGCCCGTATAGCTTTCCGGCACCTGGGCAACCTGCTCCGGTGTACCCTGGGCCACCACATAGCCGCCCTGGTCACCGCCTTCGGGGCCCAGGTCGATAATATAATCCGCCGTTTTGATCACATCCAGGTTGTGCACGATCACCAGCACCGTATTACCCTCATCCACCAGCTGCTGCAAAACCTCAATCAGTTTATGCACATCCGCCGCATGCAGGCCCGTGGTAGGCTCGTCCAAAACA
Source organism: Faecousia sp. (assembly GCA_045591335.1). Classification (GTDB taxonomy): domain Bacteria; phylum Bacillota; class Clostridia; order Oscillospirales; family Oscillospiraceae; genus Faecousia. The sequence continues at coordinate 3,113 of JAZNSR010000058.1, read as the reverse complement.
TAAATGGTTCGACCCGTGGAGATCCTTGCCAGCTCCGTTGCCAGCTTCACCCGCTGCGCTTCGCCGCCGGAAAGAGTGGTGCTGGATTGACCCAGCTTCACATAGCCCAGGCCCACCTCCACCAGGGTTTGGGCCTTTCTGCGGATCTTGGGCAGATTCTCAAAGAACTCCACCGCTTCCTCCGCAGTCATATCCAACACCTGGGAGATATTTTTGCCCTTATACTGCACCTCCAGGGTCTCCCGGTTATACCGCTGACCCCGGCAGACCTCACAGGGCACATACACATCCGCCAAAAAGTGCATTTCGATCTTCACCAGACCGTCACCATTACAGGCCTCGCACCGGCCGCCCTTCACATTGAAGGAAAACCGTCCGGGCCCATACCCCCGCATTTTTGCGTCTGCGGTGGAGGCGAACAGATCCCGGATGTCGTTAAACAAGCCCGTATAAGTGGCGGGATTGGACCGGGGCGTTCTACCGATGGGGCTTTGGTCAATGTCAATGACCTTATCCAAATGCTCCAAGCCCAACACCTGCTTGCAAGCGCCGGGTCTTGTGCGAGCATGATTCAGCTTGCCCAGAAGCGTTTTATTCAGCACCTCGCCCACCAGACTGGACTTGCCGGAGCCGGAAACGCCGGTGACACAGGTCAGCGTGCCCAGAGGGATCTGCACATCAATGTTTTTCAGGTTATTTTCTGCCGCTCCCTGCACCGTCAGACAATGGCCGTTGCCACTTCTGCGGCGGGAGGGCACGGGGATCTTCTTCACCCCGGAAAGATACTGGCCCGTAATGGAACGGGGGGCATTGATAATGTCCTGCAAAGAGCCTGCCGCCACGATCTCGCCGCCATGGCTGCCTGCGCCGGGGCCCACATCCACAATATAATCCGCTGCCCGCATGGTGTCCTCATCATGCTCCACCACGATCAGTGTATTGCCCAGATCCCGGAGCTTTTGCAGCGTTGCCAGCAGCTTATCGTTATCCCGCTGATGCAGGCCGATGGAGGGCTCGTCCAAAATATACACCACGCCCATCAGCGAAGAACCGATCTGCGTAGCCAAACGAATGCGCTGGCTCTCACCGCCGGACAAGGTGGAAGCAGCTCTGGAAAGGGTCAAATATTGCAGCCCCACATCCATCAAAAACTGCAGCCGGGATTGAATCTCCCGGACAATTTGCTCTGCAATCAGCGCCATATTGCCTTCCAGCTGCAGGTTGTTCATAAAGTCCAGTGCCTTGGATACCGGCATCCGGCAAAAGTCCATAATGCCAATGCCGCCCACGGTCACCGCCCGGGCAATATCCGAAAGTCTGTCACCGCCGCAGCCGGGGCAGGGCGCCATAGCCATGCATTCTTCCAGCTCCTTCCGGGCAGCATCTGACTGAGTCTCCCGGAACCGGCGGCTGATATTATTCAAAATGCCCTCAAAGGGCTGCTCCAAAACGCCCATGCCGTTGCCCCGGTTATAGGACATCCGCAGCTTGTCACCCTTGGTGCCATAGAGGATCACATCCATAGCCTCCCGGGAAAGGGTGCTGACCGGATCGGTCAGAGAAAAATGGTATTTTTGCGCCAGGGCTTCAAAATACATGCGGAAAATGGAATCCGTCCGTGCGCTGGACCATCCGCTGGCTTGAATAGCGCCGTCGAAAATGGATTTGGATTTATCGGGGATCACCAGGTCCTCGTCCGCCACCAACTGGAAGCCCAAGCCGGTGCAGGTGGGGCAAGCGCCCGCAGGATTGTTAAAGGAGAACATCCGGGGCTCCAGCTCCGAAAGGCTGATGCCGCAATCCTCGCAGGCATAATTCTGAGAAAAGGTCAGCTCCTGCTTGCTGTCCGGCAGCTCCACCGTCACCAGGCCGCCGGAATGGGCACAGGCGGTCTCAATGGAGTCGGTCAAACGGCGGCGCTGACCCTCCCGGATCACCAACCGGTCCACCACCAGCTCAATGGTGTGCTTTTTATTTTTTTCGCAATTGATCTGCTCTGTCAGATCATAAACGATGCCGTCCACCCGCACTCTGGCAAAGCCGGATTTCCGTGCATCCTCAAACACCTTCACATGCTCGCCCTTTTTTTGGCGGATAATGGGAGACAGCACAATAAACCGGGTGCCCTCCCCCAACCCTTCGATCCGGTCCACGATCTGATCGATGGTTTGGCGGCTGATCTCTCTGCCACATTTGGGGCAATGAGGAATGCCCACCCGTGCCCACAGCAAGCGCAGGTAATCATAGATCTCCGTCACCGTTCCCACCGTGGAACGGGGGTTCTTGGAGGTGGTTTTCTGATCGATGGAAATGGCGGGAGAAAGACCATCAATGGAATCCACATCCGGCTTATCCATCTGCCCTAAAAACTGCCGGGCATAGGAGCTCAGGCTCTCCACATACCGCCGCTGACCCTCTGCGTAAATGGTGTCGAAAGCCAGGCTGGACTTGCCGGAGCCGGAAAGCCCCGTAAACACCACCAGCTGATCTCTTGGAATCTGCAAACTCACATTTTTTAAGTTATTTTCTCTTGCGCCCTGGATCACGATCTTATGGTTCATAGCATGCTCCCGCCTTAAAAATTCGTGTGCTATATTATACCACGATTCTGCCCAATGCACAAGCAGAAATGCAAACAAAATTTTGCTTTTTCATGCAAACGCAAAGGGGTGATCCGGGATGCTTCCTTGAAAGTACTGCAAATAGCCAATCTCAAAGCTGCGCAGCAAGTTCGAGGTGTTAACTGTTTATATATGTAACAATATCGACCAAAGGTGACATTTTTCGACAATACAAAAAATAAAAGCCAATCCTGTCGAAGTTATTCCGGCAGGACTGGTTTTTATGTATTATGGCATTTTAGCAGGGTTGGTTTTTCCGGGAGGCAAGAGAACCGTGTATTGGTTCTGTTGTCCCCGTGTCCCCATATTCCCCGATTTGCATTTTCCATTCTTGTAAGGAGCGCCTTTGTATGTTTGGTGCAAGAATAAGGCGGATCCTGGCGTTTTTTTGGTGCTATTTCTTTTTATTCTGTGTTGCTTTTTTCTGCCCATAAGTGGTATAATAAGCTTGCTTAATAATATGGGCAACTTGACACAGAAAAATAAAGAGAG
>JAZNSR010000057.1:0-14826 GCA_045591335.1 Faecousia sp. | reverse complement strand
GTCCTTATGCCACTTCCAAGCAGCCCGGGATGACCGGGACGGGCGCTCCCGTTACAGAGCAGCTAAGATGCCGGCTTGCCGGTGAATTAGGGTGGTACCGCGGCTTGCTTCGCCCCTATTTGTGGGCGGAGTTTATTTTTTTGTATTTTATTATGGAGGTTTTTCCAATGGCCAAACAAGCATACGGCGTAAACGAACTGCGTGAGATGTTCCTGCGTTTCTTTGAAAGCAAGGATCATTTGCGCCTTCCCAGCTTTTCGCTGATCCCTCAGAACGACAAATCCCTTTTGCTGATCAACTCCGGTATGGCACCCATGAAGCCTTATTTTAAGGGCGAGGTGGAGCCGCCCCGACGCAGAGTTTGCACCTGCCAAAAGTGCATCCGTACCGGTGATATTGAAAACATCGGCAAAACCGCCCGTCATGGCACCTATTTTGAAATGCTGGGCAACTTCTCCTTTGGCGATTACTTCAAGACCGAGGCTATTGCCTGGAGCTGGGAGTTTTTGACTAAGGTTGTGGGCCTGGAGGAGGACCGTTTGTTCCCCTCTATTTATGAAAACGATGAGGAAGCCTTTGAGATCTGGAATAAGCAGATCGGCATTCCCGCTGAAAACATCTTCCGTTTTGGCAAGAAGGACAATTTCTGGGAGCATGGCGCAGGCCCTTGCGGACCTTGTTCTGAGATCTATTATGACCGGGGCGAAAAGTACGGCTGCGGCAAGCCTGATTGTACTGTGGGCTGCGAATGTGACCGTTACATGGAAGTTTGGAACAATGTGTTCTCTCAGTTCGATAACGACGGTAACGGCAACTATACCGAGCTGGTGCAGAAGAATATCGATACAGGCATGGGCCTTGAGCGTCTGGCAGTGGTCTGCCAGGATGTGAACAGCCTGTTTGATGTGGACACGGTTATGAACATCACCAATCATGTGACCGCCATTACCGGCGCATCCTATGGTCAGAGCGTTAAGACTGATGTGAGCCTGCGTGTGATCACCGACCATATCCGTGCTTCCACCTTTATGATCGCTGACGGCGTGAATCCTACCAATGAAGGCCGCGGCTATGTGCTGCGCCGCTTGCTGCGCCGGGCTGCCCGCCATGGCAAGCTGCTGGGCGTTAACAAGCCTTTCTTGTATGAAGTGGTTTCCACCGTTATCAAAGAAAATGAATCCCACTATACCTATCTGCGTGAGCGTGCGGATTTCATTGTCCGTGTGGTGAAGACCGAAGAAGAAAACTTTGCCCGCACCATCGACACCGGCCTGCGCATTTACGGCGAAAAGCTGGCTGCCCATAAGGCAGAGGGCAAGACCGTATTCTCCGGTGCGGATGCTTTCTTGCTTTCCGATACCTACGGCTTCCCCATTGACCTGACTGTGGAAATGTTGGAAGATGAGAATATGTCCGTGGATATGGACCAATATGTGGCTTGCCGTGAGGAGCAGCGTGTTCGCGCCCGTGAGGCCCGTAAGGCTTTGGGCGATCTGGGCTGGGCAGGTATTGATTTCGGCTCTGATGTGGTAGCTACGGACTTCGTGGGCTATGATGTGAACACCTGCAACGCCAAGGTGGTTGCTGTTTGCGTGGGCGAGGAAGTCACCGGCTCTATCACCGGCGGCGAAAAGGGTATTATTGTTTTGGAAAAGACACCCTTCTATGCAGAAATGGGCGGCCAGTGTGCGGACCACGGTGTGATTTTGGTGGGAGAGAGCCGCGTTGAGGTCACCGATGTTCAGAAGGATAAGGCAGGCCGTTACCTGCATACCGGTGTCATGGTGTCCGGCACCGTGAAGGTGGAGGATCTGGTGTGCGCCAGTATTGATGTGGAGCGTCGGAAAGCCATTATGCGTGCCCACTCCGCAACCCACCTGCTGCAGAAGGCACTTAAGAGCGTATTGGGCGACCATGTGCACCAGGCCGGCAGCTTGGTGGAACCTGATCATCTGCGCTTTGACTTTACCCATTATAGTGCAGTGACTGCTGAGGAAATGGCAAAGATCGATGCTATGGTCCAGGCTGCTGTTTTGGAAGGCTATGGCATTGTGGTTAAGGAAATGCCCATTGATCAGGCAAAGGAAATGGGTGCTATGGCCCTGTTTAGCGAAAAATACGGTGATACGGTCCGCGTGGTAAATATGGGTGGATATTCCATTGAGCTTTGCGGCGGTACGCACCTGGATAACACTGCAAAGGTTGGTCCTTTCCGCATTGAAAGTGAAGGCAGTGTAGCATCCGGCGTGCGCCGTATTGAGGCAATTACCGGCAAGGCATGCCTGGAGGAAATGGAGCTGACCCGCCGCAGAGTGTATGACGCCTGCGCTATTCTCAAGACCAAGCCTGCGGAGCTGGCATCTAAGCTGGAAAGCCAGGTGGAGGAGATCAAGAGCTTGAAACGGGTTGTGGAATCCATGAAGGCTAAGGAAACTGCCGGTGAGGCCGACCGCTTCCTGGTGGGTGCAAGAAAGGTTGGCGATTTCCATGTGATCACTGCCAATGTGCCTGATGCGGACGCAGGCAAGCTGCGCCAGATGGGCGACCTGCTGCGGGATAAGGCTTCCAATGTGGTGGCTGTTTTGTCCACGGTTAACGAGGATAAGATCACATTCCTGGCAGTTTGCGGCAAGGATGCCGTTGCTAAGGGTATGAAGGCCGGCGAACTGGTGAAGCTGACTTGCACCTGCTGCGGTGGCAGTGGCGGCGGAAAGCCGGATTCTGCCATGGGCGGCGGCAAGGATATCACCAAGCTGGATGATGCTTTGGCATTGGTGGATAACTATGTTGCTTCCAAAATCTAAATAATCATTTTGCAATGCCGCCTTTCATAGGGCGGCATTGCTTACAGAAGGGAAGTGAAAGCATGCGCAAGCTTATGTGGTTTACCCTGGGCGTACTGGCTGGCATTGGGGCCGGATTTTGGGTTTTGACCGGCAATTGGCTTTGGGTTGCTGCGGCAGTATGCTTGCTTGCGGGCTTAGTGCTTTCCTTTTTGCCCTTACCTGGAAAGTATTTTCGGATCATTGGTTGCGTGATGCTGGGCTGCACTGCGGGGCTTATTTGGATGTTTCTGGCAGTGAAATTTCGTTCTGAACCGGCGATGGCCCTGGATGAACGGCTGGAGTATATGCAGATTACCGTATCCGACTACGGTACTGTGGGTACGCATGGTTCATCTGCAGAGGGCACATTCCATATAGACGGGAAGAAGTACAAGACGATCTTTCATATTTCGAATTATGAGGAATTGGCCCCCGGAGATACGGTTACCGGATGGTTTATTCTGGATTATGTGGGATATGATGGGATAGATAGTACTACTTATCATCAGAGCAAGGGAATTATGCTCGTGGCCTACAGTCAAGGTGACGCTGTTGTGAATAAGGCAGAAGTGTCTTTGAGCTTGTTTTCGGCGGTCGGACTGCGGCATGGGATAAAAGCCATGATAACCCAGCTGTTCCCGGAGGATACCCGGGGCTTTGCGGTGGCTCTTTTGCTGGGAGACAGCTCCGGCCTTAGTCCGGAAGCGGACAATGCTCTGCAAAATAGCGGGATTCGGCATATTATTGCTGTGTCTGGTTTGCATGTTTCCATGGTATTTGGTATGGTCCATTTTGTAAGCGGCAAAAGAAAGTGGTACTCTCTTATGGTGGGAGTACCAATACTGTTTGCGTTTGCTGCAGTTGCGGGTTTTACTCCCTCGGTGTTAAGGGCCTGCTTGATGCAAACGGTGCTTTTGGTCAGCTATGTGTCCATGCGGGAGTATGATAGCCTTTCTGCATTGTCAGCAGCTGTGTTAATTTTGCTTGGCATTGATCCTTTTACTTTTACCAGCATCAGCTTCCAGTTATCTGCCTTGTGTGTGCTGGGAATCACACTGTTTGGGGATAAAATCTATCAATATCTGCTGAATCTGCCTTTGATTCGAGATGTGAAGCCTAAGAGTATTATGACAAGAATATGCAAAACCATCCTCATGTCGGTGTCGATTTCTGTCAGTGCAATGATATTGACCTTGCCGGTGAGTAGTTATTATTTTGGCGTGATCAGCACAGTCAGTGTGTTAACGAATTTGTTGACACTGTGGGCGGTTACTTATATTTTCTGCGGATTGCTGATAGCTTGTCTGCTGGGGGCGCTTTATGCGCCTTTGGGTATGATTTTGGCGCAGATTCTATCTGTGCTTGTGCGGTATGTGTTGTGGGTTGCCCGAATGCTGTCCCAATTGCCATATTCGTCCTTGGGAATCCAAAATACCTATATCGTTATCTGGTTGGTATTTGCTTATGTTTTATTGCTTGCTCATGTGCTGCTGAAACGAAAAAGGTTTCTTTTGACCGGTGGATGTCTGATCGCTTCTTTATGTGTTGCCTTACTGCTGAATTTGGTGGAAAATAAAATGTGTAGCTTTCAGGCCACAGTTTTGGATGTGGGACAGGGACAGTGTATTATTTTTCAAAGTGACGATCAATGCTATGTGGTGGATTGCGGTGGAGATTCTGCGTCCGCCGCAGCAGATTTGGCGGCCCATCAGCTGAAAAATCAAGGCGTCACCCATATTGACGGCATTATTTTGACGCATTTTGACTATGATCACGGCGGTGGGATTCATGATCTGATGGCGCAGATACCTACAGATCATTTGTACTTGCCGGATGCGGACCATGACACGACCCTGCATCGAAAATTAGTGCAATCCTTTGATTCTAAAATTATATGGGTTCGTGACAGGCAATATATTTCCTTTGGAGAAGCGATGCTCACGCTTTATCCGGCAGAATTTGGAAAAATTGGTAATGAAAGCAGCATGTGTATCTTGTTTCAATCTGGGAATTATGATATACTGATTACCGGCGACAAGGACCGGGAGGAGGAGCTGCAGCTATTGCAGGAGGTTGTGTTACCGCAAATTGAGGTGCTGATAGCAGGCCACCATGGCTCAGCTGATTCTACCTCTGTGGAATTATTGCGTGCTACCCGGCCTAAGCTGGTGGTGGTCAGTGCAGACGGGAATCATCAGTATGGGCATCCTGCTTCCGGCACATTAACACGATTAGAAATTTTTGGCTGCAGGGTGTTGCGTACAGACCTGCATGGAACGATCATATTTAGGGGGTGAGACCATGGCAAAAAAATCGCCGGAAAATACTGGCGCATTGCAAGCGTTGAAGGCGGAGATCAAAGAACGGAAGCTTTCCCGGTTGTATTTTTTCTATGGTGAGGAAACCTTCCTGCTGCATCATTATTTGCAGCAAATGCAAAAGATACTGATTGACGAATTAACGGAGTCTTTTAATTATCATAAGTTGACGGTGGAGACCTTTGATATCCGGAATTTTGCCGATGCTGTGGAAAATCTGCCTATGATGGCAGAAAACACCATGGTAGTGGTGGATGAGATCGATATTTTTAAGTTTACAGAGGATGACCGGGAAAAGATGGCGGACATTCTTTCCGATATTCCCGAATATTGCACGGTAGTATTCACTTATGAAACCACCGCGTGGAAGCCGGATAAGCGGCTGAAAAAACTGTGGGATGTGGTGCAGGAGCATGGCTGCATGGTGGAATTTGCCAAGCAGGAGCAGCGGGATCTGATCGCATGGGTCACCCGGCATTTTGCAGCACAAAAAAAGCGGATCAGCCCGGATCTTTGCGCCTATCTGATTGATATTACCGGCGGCACCATGACTGCGCTGGCTGGTGAGATTAATAAGGTTTGTGCATTTTCCGGCGCAGATGATATTGTCAAAAGCGATATTGACGCAGTTACCGAGCCAGTGTTGGATGCGGTTGTGTTTCAAATGACGGATATGCTGTCCCAGGGTAATTATGGTCCTGCGATGATTAAGCTGCGCACTTTAATCAAAATGCAGGAAGAACCGCTTTTGATTCTGGGTGCGATTGGTGCACATTTTCGCAAGCTGGGCATGGCCCGTACCTTGCGGGATCATGGCAAGCAATCCGGAGAGCTGATTCGCCTTTATCGCATGAATGAGTATGGCGCAAAAAAGACCATGGCAGCGGCAGAGAAGTTCTCTCAGGCATATTACGCAAAAGCCATGGAGCTGATTTTGCAGACGGATGTACGGATCAAAACCTCCTACGACGCACCGGAGCGGTTATTGGAGATATTGTTGCTGCAGCTTGCTCAGGAGGCCCGCCATGCTTAAGATCCGTGAGGCAATCGTAGTAGAAGGAAAGTACGACAAAAATACCTTAAGTCAAATCGTTGATGCTCCTGTTTTTCAAACAAACGGATTTGGGATCCGAAAAGACAAGGATTTGATTCATTTGCTCCGGGTAGTTGCGCGGGAGCGGGGATTGATCGTTTTTACTGACTCCGATGGGGGAGGATTGTTGATCCGTAATTTTTTGAAAAGCGCCATAGAGCCGCAGTATTTGAAGCATGCATATATTCCACAGATTCCCGGCAAGGAGCGCAGGAAAACTGCTTCCGGGAAAGAGGGCTTATTAGGCGTTGAGGGCATGACCCCCCAGATGATCACCGATTGCCTTTTGCGTTGCGGCGCAACGGTGGAGGGGGAGTGTACATCTCATCCTGGGCAAATTACGAAGCAGGATCTTGCGGAGCTTGGATTGTCCGGCGGTGCAAACAGCAGTGTTATGCGCAAAGAATTGATGAAAAAGTTGAATTTTCCTGAGAATATGAGTGCAAATGCTTTGCTTCAGGCGATGAATGTTTTATATTCCCGAGAAGCATTTTTTGCGATGTTTGGAGAAAAAGATGATTGATATTTCCGTAAAAAACTTAACAAAGTTTTTCGTGATTGGCGAAAACCTGCTGGACGGCTTAAGCTTTGAAGTCCAGGAGGGGGAATGTGTTGCCATTTTGGGGCGTAACGGCTGCGGAAAAACCACTTTGTTCAAAATTTTGACCGGGGAAAAGGATTACGATGAAGGCGAGGTATTTGTGAATCCTCATAAGCGTATTGGGCTGATTTCCCAGATCCCCGTTTTTCCGGAAGGCTATACGGTAGAGCAGGTGCTGCGTTCTGCATTTGCTGAGCTGGATGCCATCCGGGATAAAATGTCCCGTCTGGAGGCCGATATGGCTGCGGGAGCGGATAAAGTATTGCTTTCCCAGTATGATGATCTTTCTGCCCGTTTTCAAGCCGGTGGCGGCTATGATGTGGATGTGCAGACAGATAAGGTCTGCAATGGCCTGGGCATTACCCAGCAGCAGAGGCAGCAGTTATTTTCCAGCCTTTCCGGCGGCGAAAAGACCAGAATGAATCTTGCTCGTTTACTTTTGGAAAAAACGGACATTTTACTGTTGGATGAACCTACCAACCATTTAGACCTGCGCAGCGTGGAATGGCTGGAAAGCTATATCAATAGTTTTAAGGGTACGGTTCTTGCTATCTCTCACGACCGGTATTTTCTTGATCAGGTGGCAGACCGGGTGGTGGAGATCGTGGACGGCCATGCGGAGTTGTATTCTGGCAATTATTCTTTTTATATGGATGAAAAGCAGGCCAGGTTTAATTTGCAGCTGAAGCAATATGAGCAGGAGCAGGCTAAGCTGAAGCAGCTGGGTTATACGGTGGAGCGTATGAAGGGCTGGGGTATCAACAACCGCACCTTATACCGCCGCGCCATGTCCATTCAGCACCGTATGGAGCGGATCAAAAAAACTGAAAAACCAAAAACGGAAAAGACCATGAAAGCCACCTTCGGACAAAAGGATTTTTCCGGTGATGTGGTTTTTAAGATGAAAAATGTTGCCAAAAGCTTTGGGGAACGGACGTTGTTTTCAGATGTGGAGCTTTTGGTGGAGGGTGGCGAACGGATTGCCCTTTTGGGTGATAACGGCACCGGTAAATCCACTTTTATTAAGTGCTTGCTGGGTGAGGAGGACTGCCAGGGCAAAATCCAGTTCGGTCCAACGGTCAAATTCGGCTATTTGCCCCAGATCATTCATTTTGACCATCCGGAGCGCAGCTTATATGATACCATGCTCTATGAGAAAAATTGCACACCGCAGATGGCCAGAGACCGCTTGGGTGCTTTTTTGTTCCAGGGGGAGGATGTGTTCAAGTCGGTGGGGAATCTTTCCGGCGGTGAGCAGTCCCGGCTGCGTCTGTGCATGCTCATGGATGAGAAGATCAATCTGCTGATCTTGGATGAGCCTACCAACCATTTGGATATTGCATCCAGGGAGTGGATCGAGGCTGCCATAGAGGAATTTGAAGGGGTGCTGATCTTCGTTTCGCATGACCGCTATTTTATTGAGAAGTTTGCAGAGCGCATTTGGCTGCTGGAGGATCAAAAGATCCGGGATTTTCCCTTTGGCTATGCAAAATACCGTTCCGTTATGGAGCATGAAGCAGCCAATCGGCAGCAAAAACCCGTAGAACCAAAGCCTAAAAAAGAAAAGCCTAAAGGCGGCACAAAGGAATTGGATAAGCTGGTTCGCAGGTTGGAAAGAGAGATTGAAAAGCAAGAGCTGGTGGTAGCAGAGCTGGAAGAAAAGATTTCCCGATCCGGTGCAGATTACCAGGAGCTCACCCGCCTGCTGGGGGAAAAAGAGCAGGAAGAAGCGAATCTTATGAACTTAATGGAGCAGTGGGAAGCTGCCCAGGAAGCATTATAATCGATAAGGAGAGAGAATGTATGAGTAGTTGTAACGGAAATTGTTCCAGTTGCGGCAGTGACTGTGCAGACCGCAAGCAGGAAAGCCTGCTGGCAAAACCCAATGATAAGTCCAGCATTAAAAAAGTGATTGCTGTGGTTTCCGGCAAGGGCGGCGTGGGTAAGTCCACGGTCACCTCCATGCTGGCGGTGGCCATGGCCCGGCAGGGTAAGCGTGTGGGCATTTTGGATGCGGATATCACGGGCCCCTCAGTTCCCACGGCCTTTGGCGTGACCGAATGCCAGGGGGCAACCCCGGAGGGTTTGTATCCGGCATTGACCAAGGGCGGCATGCAGATCATGTCTATCAATTTGCTTTTGGATAACAACACAGATCCCGTGGTGTGGCGTGGCCCTGTGATTGCCGGAGCGGTCAAGCAGTTTTGGACGGATGTGATCTGGGAGGATGTGGATTATCTGTTTGTGGATATGCCTCCCGGCACCGGTGATGTGCCGCTTACGGTGTTCCAAAGCTTGCCGGTGGACGGTATTGTCATCGTTACCAGTCCCCAGGACCTGGTGAGTATGATCGTTTCCAAGGCCGTAAAAATGGCGAATATGATGCATATTCCTGTTTTGGGTTTTGTTGAGAATTATAGCTATCTGCAATGCCCTGATTGCGGCAAGCAGATCCAGGTGTTCGGCAAGAGTAAGCTGGAGGAAATTGCAGCCTCCTTTAATCTGCCTGTTTTGGCAAAGCTGCCTATTGATCCTGCGGTGGCGGAGTGCTTTGATTCCGGAGCCATGGAGCAGGTTAATATTGATGCTTTGGCGGATGTGGTCAGGGCAGTGGAAAATGCATAAAGAAACTGCGTTGCATAAAGCTATGCAACGCAGTTTTTGCAGATATTAAAATGTTTTTTGCACAAAATACCAAAGACCGGTTAAGCCCAAAAAGCAGGGGATATAGGCAATCAGCGCAGAAAAACCGATACTCAGAGAATACACGCCCAAATAGTTTAAGAGCGCAATTATCCCTATCAAGATAGCCGTAGTTAAAACGGCGCGGGTTACCAGCTTGCCGATCACATTGGCAAAGAAAAAGGTATATAATCCACCGATCACCGGGCCCATACTAACAGATAGGAAAGTGCCAACGATCAGCTTTAATGCGCCGGTGAGAATCATCAGCAGCAAGATTGCCAGCAGCACAGTAGGGGCGTAGATCACTAACCCCTGGGGCAGATATTGATGGAATAAATATACTACGATCCAGTGCAGTATATATCCGATGATCACTGTTAATACCCGGAAGAACAACCAGGTGAACAGATTTTTGCCGGTAGGCAGCCAACGGTCTGCAAGGTTCACCAAAAATGCCAGAATGATCATACTTAGAATATTGGAGCAAATCTGGGCGTAGTGCCCTTGCATGACCTGAAAATAAAGGGTGTTGTTTTCAATGGAAACAAAGGGCAGGGGAGCTAAAAGCACCCGGAATTGTTCGCCGCCTAAATTCATCAGCACGAAGGCAAGATAAATAAATACAATACCAATGGCAGAAGAAACCGCTACATTAAAGGTGGATTTCTTACCAAAGACAAATCGGCCCATAGCACTGAATAATATTGAGCCAACAAGCAGCACAGCTGCGGTGATCAGCAGCTCCCACAGGTCTATGCCCAAGGATGCAAAAAATGATACGATAGCTTCCATGGAAGTTCCTTTCCCGTTAGAATATAAGAAAACAGCCGCCATTGCTGGCGGCTGCGTTTATGTTTCTCAAGTGAAGTATAAATTACTTCATCTCGGCATCGGCGCCAGCTTCCTTCAGATCGGCAACCATCTTCTCTGCATCTTCCTTGGAAACAGCTTCCTTCAGAGTCTTGGGGCAGTTGTCAACCAGATCCTTGGCATCCTTCAGGCCCAGGCCGGTAACAGCGCGGACAACCTTGATGACATTCAGCTTGGAAGCGCCGGCATCCTTCAGGATGACGTCGAACTCGGTCTTCTCCTCAACGGGCTCAGCAGCACCGGCAGCGGGAGCAGCAACAGCAGCAGCGGCTGCGGAAACACCGAAAACTTCCTCCAGAGTGTGAACCAGCTCGGACAGCTCCAGAACGGTCAAACCCTTAACTTCCTCAACGAGAGCAGTGATCTTTTCACTAGCCATTGTAATTTCCTCCTAAATAAATAAATGTTTTGTTTGTTGATTTACGAATGAATTAGGCTTCTGCAGCTTCTGCAGGAGCAGCGCCGCCGTCCTTCTGGATACGGATCTGATCCAGTACGAAGGCCAGGCTGGAGATAGGTGCCAGGAAGGTACCCAGGACAGAAGCAACCAGAGCGTTCTTGCTGGGCAGTTCGCCAAAGCTGTTCAGCTCTGCGGCGCTCAGTACGGAACCCTCAACGATGCCGCCCTTGATTTCCAGGGGGAGCTTGTTCTTCTTGGCAAACTCGCATACGATACGAGCGGGAGCGATGGGATCTTCAGTGGTGCTGGCCATAGCGGTGGTGCCATTGTGAACCTCGTCGAAATCGTAGCCAACTTCCTTGGCAGCGAAACGGGTCAGAGTGTTCTTAACGACGGTGTATTCTACACCAGCTTCACGGAACTGCTTACGCAGTGCGGTATCCTGAGCAACGGTAATACCCTTGTAGTCAACGAAAACCACGGAGGAAGACTCCTTGATCTTGTCGGCCAGAGCTGCTACGGTTGCCTTTTTGCTCTCAAGAACCTTTGCGTTGGGCATGTGTGTTTCACCTCCGAAAAAAATAAAAGTCCTTCTGCCAACAGACAGAAAGACACGCAAAAAATCCATTTACGCACCTCGGCAGGATTTATGACCTAAGTCACCTGCTGTCTTTGGCAACAGATGTATTATATAGGACGGGCATAGAATTGTCAAGCATTATTTTAAAATCTTTTCATATTTTCTTTTGTGGAGAAATGGGTATATTTCATTGACATTTTTCCTAATAAAGTATAAAATAATATCAAATTTTGCGAGATTTTCGCAGAAAAGAAAAGGAGTGTCTACATAGTATGGATCCAAAATACGAGCCTTTATTTACTCCCTGGAAAATCGGCAATGTGGAGATCAAAAACCGCATTGTTATGTGTCCAATGGGCGGCACCTCTCTCTTTGGCTGGTTTGAATTGGGCGGCTGCCATTTCGACCAGGAAGCAGCCAAGCTGTTTTTGGAAAGAGCCAATAATAATGTTGGTTTGATTATTCCCGGTATTGCCCCTTTGCGGGATACCTTCTGGGGTAAATGGCTTTGGCAGAATCCCAAAATGTTTGATGATTTAAAGGTGTTTATGGATGAGATCCATAAAACCGGCGCAAAGCTTTTTATTCAGCTTACTGCCGGCATGGGCCGGTCCTGGGCTATTACGGAGCTGGTTGCACCGCTGCATAAAAATGCTTTTACCCGCACCTTGATCAAGCCCGTTTTGGATACCAATCATGAGTTGGCATCTCCCAGTCCGCTGCCTTCCCGCTGGGATCCGGAGATCACCACCCCGGAAATGACTCTAGAGCAGATTCATGAGATCATTGAGGCTTTTGCCAAGACTGCAAAGCTTTGCAAGGACGCAGGCGTGGATGGCGTGGAGATCCATGCAGTGCATGAGGGTTATTTGCTGGATCAGTTCACCATGGAATGGACCAATAAGCGTACCGACCAATACGGCGGTTCCTTTGAGAACCGTTACCGTTTTCCGGTGGAGATCGTCCAGGCTATTAAAAAGGTCTGCGGTGAGGATTTCCCCGTTTCTCTGCGTTATAGCGTAGAATCCAAGGTCAAGGGATTCCGTGAGGGCGCAGTTCCCGGTGAGCAGTATACGGAAGTGGGCCGCTGCATGGAAGAGTCCGAGAAAGCCGCCAAGTACCTGCAGGATGCCGGCTATGATATGCTTAATGCGGATAACGGCACCTATGACTCCTGGTATTGGGCGCATCCGCCCATGTACATGCCCCAGAACTGCAATCTCGAGGATGTGGCGCACATTAAGAAATTCGTGGACATTCCCGTGGTTTGCGCAGGGCGAATGGAGCCGGATGTGGGCGCTCAGGCCATTGCTGAGGGCAAGATCGACGGCGTGGGCATTGCCCGCCAGTTCCTGGTGGATCCGGAATGGATCACCAAGCTGATCGAGGACCGCCTTGAGGATATTAAGCCCTGTATTTGCTGCCATGCTGGCTGCTTTAACTTCTCTTCCTCCAAGGGCCATGCCAACACCCAGGATCTCAAAGATACCATGGGGCTTGCCCGCTGCGCTTTGAATGCGGAGACCATGCAGAGCAAGAAGCACTATATCAAGCCTGCCAAGAAAGTCAAAAATGTGGCAGTGATCGGCGGCGGTATCGGTGGTATGGAATCCGCCCTGGTGCTGGCAAAGCGTGGGCATAAGGTCACCCTTTATGAAAAGAGCGGCGAGCTGGGCGGTGTGTTTATTGCAGCTGCTGCACCCTCCTTTAAAGAAAAGGACCGGGATCTGATCGCCTGGTACAGACGGGAGATCACCAAATATCCCATTGAGATCAAGCTGAACACCGAGATCAAGGATATCAAAGCCTTGAACGCTGACGAGGTGATCATTGCCACCGGCTCCACACCCAGAGGAATTCCTGTCCCCGGTGTGGAAAAGGGTATCCAGGCTATTGATTTCCTCCTGGGTAAGAAAGAGGTCGGTCAGAATGTGACTATTATCGGCGGCGGCCTTACCGGATGCGAGATCGCCTATGAGCTGTATCTGCAGGGCAAGAATCCCACCATTGTGGAAATGCTGGATGATCTGATCTGTACCCCCGGTATTTGCCTGGCCAACACCAGCTTCCTTCGGGATTTCTTTAAGGCCAACAATGTGCCTGTGCATTTGGAGACCGGCGTGAAGGAAATCAAGGACGGCGTGGTGATTGCTGCGGATAAAGCCGGTAATGTGATTGAGATTTCTGCGGATTCCGTGATTCTTTCCACCGGCTACCGCAGCGCACCTTTGGCAGAAAAATCCCGCCATGTGCATATTGTGGGCGATGCCCAGAGCGTTGGCAACCTGCGCACCGTTATTTGGGGTGCATGGGATACCTGCATGAAGATCTAAGGAGGGTATTATGTACTTAACACCGGAACAACAAGCCATTTTGGATGGCGCCCAGGGGGAAACCATGGCCAAGGTCATGAAGACCCTGGTGATGTATGGCGAAGCCTTTGATGCGGACAAAATGGTCCCTGTGACCTCGGAATACAACCATTTGGTCACATCCTTTGGTCTGAAAATGATCGGGCCAGTGTATGATTTAATGAATCAGCTTATCGAAGCCGGTGCGGTTTCCAAGCAGAAATTCTCTTTGGACCCCCGCCCGGTGGATCCCAAAGTTCCTGCCAATTTGCTGCAAAAGCTGATTTTTAACAAGTTCATGTATTCCAAGCAGGATTTCTATGAGGGGCAGCTGAAGCAGCTGGGCATGCTTAACGAGGATGCCTTCACCTGCGCCTGCTATCTGGACCAGGTGGGCAATGTGCCCAAGAAGGGCGATGTGCTCAGCTGGGCAGAGTCCTCTGCGGTGGTGTATGCCAACTCTGTTTTGGGCGCACGGTGCAACCGCAATTCCGGCATTATGGATATTATGGGCTCTATTGCCGGCTGCGTGCCCCATTTCGGTCTGGTCACGGACGAGGGCAGAAAGGCAACCTGGATCGTAAAGGTGGAAACCACCAAGAAGCCCGAGGCGCAGCTGTTGGGTTCTGCTATTGGTATGAAGGTCATGGAGGATGTGCCCTATATCCAGGGCATGGATCAGTGGCTGGGCACAGAGCTGAACGATGCCGCCTGTACCTATCTGAAGGACTTTGGCGCAGCTACCGCGTCCAACGGTGCTGTGGGTCTTTACCATATAGAGAATTTGACTCCCGAGGCCAAGGAGCAGGGGAGTGCATTGATCTGCGAAAATGCCCAGGTTTATGTGGTGGATGATGCCGAATTGGCGAGAGTCCAGGCGGAATATCCCGTGATTTGGAAGAACCCCGATGCCAAGCCCAAGCTTTGCTTTGTGGGCTGCCCTCACATGAGCTTGCAGCAGCTGAAGGACTGGACCGAGCGTGTGGAGGCCGGATTAAAGGCTTCCGGCAAGAAAAAGGTGCAGATCCCCACGGTGTTTACCACCGCACCTGGGGTACAGAAGGAATTTGAAAACACGGAATATGCCAAACGGCTGGAGGCCA
>JAZNSR010000056.1:0-2540 GCA_045591335.1 Faecousia sp. | reverse complement strand
GTAGGTCACATAGGAGTCAACGCCTTCTTCGAAGCTCAGCTTGCTGGAGCCGCCCAGGTCATAACGCTGCCAGTTCCGGGCACGGTTGGACCCTTCGCCCCAGTATTCTTTCATATAAGCGCCGTTAACCATGACCTTAGGAGTGGGGGATTCGTCAAAGCGGGCAAAATATCTGCCCAGCATCAGAAAATCTGCGCCCATGGCAAGTGCCAGGGTCATGTGATAATCGTGGACGATGCCGCCGTCGGAACAGATGGGCACATAGATGCCGGTTTCCCGGAAATATTCATCCCGGGCAGCAGCCACTTCGATCAAGGCGGTGGCCTGGCCTCTGCCGATGCCCTTTGTCTCACGGGTAATGCAGATGGAGCCGCCGCCAATGCCAACCTTTACAAAGTCCGCACCTGCCTTGGCCAGG
Organism: Faecousia sp.; assembly: GCA_045591335.1. Taxonomy (GTDB): domain Bacteria; phylum Bacillota; class Clostridia; order Oscillospirales; family Oscillospiraceae; genus Faecousia. Next base: position 2,122 of record JAZNSR010000056.1, on the reverse strand, counting down.
AACAGGAAGCCGTCCCGGTCCACCACATTGCCTGCGCCGATCTTTACGCTGTCACCGTAGTTTTCCCGTACCCAGGAAATGGTCTTTTCCTGCCAGCAGGTATAACCCTCGGAGGAATCGATGCAAAGCACATCCGCACCTGCTTCCAGCAGGGCGGGAATCCGCTGGGCATAATCTCGGGTGTTGATACCTGCGCCAACCAAATAGCGCTTTTGACTGTCCAAAAGCTCCAGAGGGTGAGCTTTATGGGAAGCGTAGTCCTTGCGGAATACAAAGTACATCAAGCAGTCGTTTTCGTCCACTACAGGCAGACTGTTGAGTTTGTGCTCCCAAATAATATCGTTGGCTTCCTTCAGACTGGTGCTGCCTGGGGCAGTGATCAGCTTCTCCCGGGGAGTCATAAAGGATGCGACTGTTTCATTGCCGGTCATGCGGCTGATACGGTAATCTCTACTGGTAACGATGCCCAGCAGCTTGCCGTGGGCGGTGCCGTCATGGGTGATGGCAACGGTGGAAAAACCATTTTTTTCTTTCAAAGCCAGAACATCGTTCAGGGTATGCTCCGGGGTTAAATTGGATGCAGATACTACAAAGCCTGCCTTGTAGCCTTTGACCTTGGCAACCATAGCAGCCTGGGACTCGATGCTTTGAGTGCCGAAAATAAAGCTGATACCGCCTTCCTTTGCCAGGGCAATTGCCAAAGTGTCGTTGGAAACGGATTGCATAATGGCAGAGGTCATGGGAATATTCAGACTGATGGGGCATGCTTCCCCTTTGCGGAATTTTACAAGAGGCGTTTTGAGGGATACATTGTCGGGGATGCAGTTTTCAGAGGTGTAGCCGGGGATCAGCAAATACTCGCTGAAAGTGTGGCTGGGTTCAGAATAGTAAAATGCCATGATAATCCTCCATCAAAATGTATTTTTTAAGAAACCGTATAGGAATATTATAAAAAAAATTATCGAAAAAGCAATGAAAAGGGGATTAGAGAGTCTAACGATTTTTTACTGGTTTCCGGCTTGCGGTGTGTGCTTTTTAACCAATTATTAAGGTGATTTGTGTTATTGCCGTAATATATGGTATAACTGCAATGTTATTTGACATCAGTTAGTATTGATGTATAATGAATACAGGATAGTATATTTCTTCTGCAAGAATAATGGATCAACATACGGATATAAAGGAGAGCATGCATGAAAAAAAGTATTATTAGCTTATTTATGGCTGTGGTAATGGTCATAAGCTTAACGGTGGGTTTGCGTATTGCTGTTTCTGCAACGGAGGAGCATTCTGAAGATGATCCTAGAATTATTATGCAGGATGGAATGGGCCATGAGGAAATTATCTGGTTTCAGGGGTTGTATACCTTGCCGGAATGCCCTTATACCGCTCCGGAAGGTCAGCGTTTTAAGTGTTGGATGATTGATGGGGAGGAATACTTGCAGCCCGGTGATCAAACTTATACTGATTGGCGTACATATATCACTGCTGTTTGGGAGCCGTTGCCTGTTGTTAGCTTTGCAGCTAACGGCGGCGCTGAAACTATGGATCCTGTGGCAACAGAGAATGAGTATGCGTTGCCTGAATGTGGCTTTATTGCTCCTAATGGGCAGCGTTTTAAGGCATGGTTGGTTGACGGGCAGCAAAAACAGCCCGGTGATGTGATCACAGTAGTAGCAGATATTGTGGTTACTGCGGTGTGGGAGGAGCTTCCTACTGAGATACCTACGGAAGCTACAGTTGAAAAAACTGAAGTGACCACGGAAGCTGCTGATGTGTTTATTCAAAATTCCGGAGATAACAGCGGCTCCATTGATGCGCATTGGATGATCATTGCACTGGTTTGTGTTACTGTGGTTGCAGTTGCGGCTATTGTGGCAGCTTTTATAGTGGCACTGCTGGCATTAAAAAAGAAAAAGAGCGAATAATTGCGTTGAAATTCACCATGGTGGATTTATTAGAAAAAAGGCACCGATTGTATTAGACTGCCCCAGTTTGTGCGGACAGTACAAAAAGAGGCCCTGTATAGGAATATTTAGTTTTAAGCGGAGTGGCGCAGCGTTAGTGGCGCCACTCCAGTTTTTATCTGGATGCGCTCATAGTTGTAAAAATGAATGTATCT
>JAZNSR010000055.1:0-7769 GCA_045591335.1 Faecousia sp. | reverse complement strand
AATAAGCACTCTGCCCCCGGTCTGTGCACAGCCTCCGGCGATGCCATCTATAAACTCTACCGCTACACCGGCAATCAGGATTATCTGCAGCTTTTGCGGGATATCGTATCCTTTATTCCCCAATGCGTTTCCACAGAGGATCGGCCCATATACTCCTGGGATGAACCACCCCGTAAGCTTCTGCCCGGCTGCATTTGTGAACGGGTGAACACCAGCGATTGGGAAGGACCGGAATACATCGGCGGAGTGTTTGATGTTTCCTGCTGGTGCGAAACATCCCTTTTGCTCACCTTTACAGAACTGATCTGGAATCAAGAAATTTCAAGCATTCTGTGAAACGAAAAACGCAACTGCCAAAACAAAAAGAATACAAAAAAACCGTCTCCATTGGCTGACCTTGCAGGTCAAAGACCGTGGAGGCGGTTTTTGTGCAATTTTTACAAAAAATATTTGTAAACCCTTGTTGCAAGCTGCCATTTGAGGGTATCTTTTATGGAATTTGTCAACTTTTTAGCAAAATTTCGCTCATAAGTCAACCAGAAAACAATGGCAACATAACCCTGTTATGTAACCGGTTTCTCCCAAATTATACAGAATTTTATGCATTCAACCACAGCCGTTCAGCCTGTGAAAAAGTCTGTTGGAACTGTTGATAAATATGAGTTTTCCACACTTTCCACAGGTTTTTCCACAGGGTCTTTCCCCAGGGTAATTTCCAATTTTTCTATGCAGTTTGGTTTACATAAGTTTTTTCGACAAATCTCAACCAACTCCCAATTTTTTCGACAAAATCAATATTCACAAGGGTCAAAAAGCTGCCGGAAAAATTTTACTTGACAAGCTTGACTGCATATATTCCCAAAACATTTCGTAAGCTTTTCTGAGGTGATATTATGCAAAAAAGAGATCTATGGCTGGGTGCGGGAGCCATCTTCCTGGCCATTGTGCTTGCCATGCTCCAGCTGATTCCCCCAGCCATTCCCACTGCCGCCTGGGGCTTAAGCTACCGTACCCCGGGGCAGACCCCCATAGGCCCGGCAGACCGGATACAGCTGCAAAAATATGATGCGGCATACGCCGGGGATCCAGAGGAAAAGGTGCTGTATCTGACCTTTGACGCCGGTTACGAAAACGGCTGCACCCGGCAGATTTTGGACACTCTGCAAAAGCACCAGGTACCTGCCGCTTTTTTCCTGGTAGGCAATTATCTGAATACCCAACCGGACCTTGTCAGACGCATGGTGGAGGAGGGGCATATTGTGGGCAACCACACCATGCATCACCCGGATATGAGTAAGCTGCAGACCTTGGAGGCCTTCGAAAAAGAACTGCGTCAATTGGAGGAGCTTTATTACTCTGTGACAGGCCAGCAAATGCTCAAATATTACCGCCCGCCCCAAGGGGTATACAGTGAGGAAAATTTGCAAATGGCCAAGCAGCTGGGCTACAAGACCGTGTTTTGGTCCCTGGCCTATGCGGACTGGGACAACAACGCCCAGCCCTCCGCCCAATACGCTTTTGACAAGCTTCTGCCCCGAGTCCATAATGGGGCGGTAATCTTGCTGCACTCCACTTCCAAAACCAATGCCGGGATTTTGGACGATCTGCTCACCCGGCTGAAAGCCGAAGGCTATACCTTCCAAAGCCTCGATCATTTATTCCAATAAAAAACAAGGGCACAAATTGTGCCCTTGTGGTTATGAAAACAGTAACAAATTGGCAAAGAGGAAATAGATCAACAGAGATACAGCGTCCACAATGGTGGTGATAAAAGGACTTGCCATAACCGCCGGGTCCAGTTTCAAAGCCTTTGCGCCCAGGGGCAGCACCGCGCCTACCACCTTTGCGATCAGCACCGTTACCAGCAGCGCCAGGCATACCACTGCATCCACCGCCAGGGTGATGCTGTCATTGCCCAAAAGCAGCTTATCCACCAGCCAGATCTTGGCAAAGCAAACCGCTGCCAGCACCAGGCCGCAAAGCACCGCTGTGCGGATCTCCTTCCAGATCACCCGCCACACATCCGGCAACTGCAGCTCACCCAGACTCAGAGCACGGATCACCGTGACTGAGGACTGAGAACCGGAGTTACCGCCGGTGCCCATCAGCATGGGAATAAAGGCAGCCAAAGCCACCTGAGCAGCCAGAGCGTTTTCAAAGGCTGTGATGATCATGCCCGTAAAGGTGGCAGACACCATCAGCAGCATCAGCCAGGGAATACGGTTTTTGAAAAGCTCAAACACGGAGCTTTTCAGATAGGTCTTTTCAGAGGGCAGCATACCGCCCATGATCTCCATATCCTCGGTGGTCTCTTCTTCCAAAACATCCATAGCGTCGTCAAAGGTGACGATACCCACCATGCGGTTTTCCTTATCCACCACCGGCAGTGCCAAAAAGTTATAGTGGCTGAGCATTTGCGCCACTTCTTCCCGGTCAGCATAGGCCGATACGCTGATCACATTGGGCTGCATAATGTCTTCTATTTTGGTTTCATCGTCCTCGCAAAGCAGCAAGGTCTTCACCGTTACAAAACCCATCAGCGTTCTGCCCTGGGTCACATAGCAGGTGTAAATAGTCTCTTTATCAATGCCCTGGCGACGGATCCGCAGGATTGCCTCCTCCACCGTCATCTGCGGGCGCAAGGACACATACTCCGTGGTCATCACTGACCCGGCAGAATCCTCCGGATACCGCAAAATTTGATTGATGGTCTTTCGCATTTCCGGGTCTGCCTGCTTCAAAATACGCTTGACCACATTGGCGGGCATTTCCTCTACCAAGTCTGCCGCATCGTCCACATACAGCTCGTCCAGAATTTCTTTCAGCTCATTGTCGGAAAAGCCCTGGATCAGCACCTCCTGGGCATCGGATTCCATTTCCGCAAAGGTTTCTGCCGCCTGCTCCTTGGTGAGCAAGCGGAACAAAAGAGGGATCTTTTGCTCCTCCAGTCCGGAAAAAAGCGCCGCCACATCCGCAGGATTCATGGTCACCAAAACATCCCGCAAAGCGGAATATTTCTTCTCCTCCAGCATACGGATCAGGGCTTTTTCCACAATTTCATATCGTTCAGCCATGATATACCTCCGTATTATTTGATTTTAGGTATACCGGTCACAGAGGTCATTAAAGCCGCCAAGACAAGCAACTCGACCCCGAAGTGTATATGGATACTCGAGAGGGGAGAGTTGCGCAGTAAGTCAAAAAGCCTTGCGTAGCAAGCTTTTTTGTGACACCTCATCCGTCAAAAATCAAAGATTTTTGCCACCTTCTCCTCAAGGAGAAGGCTTTACGAAGATAATAATATCATCTTGCTTTTTGACGATTGACGGCTTTTATGACACTCTGAGCACTGCACCCATAGACGCAGTGCCAACTTCGACCGGGTATATTGCCGCTGCCACCAGCGTCCATGATGTTCCCTCCTTTTTTCTTCCGTAACCCCCAAAAAATCCACTGCAATTATCAGCGGATCTTTTATCGGCTACTTTCTGTTTATATGTAATAATATTATCTCCAGATTTTGCCCATGTCAACAAATATATTCATTTACAAAAAAGTCATATTTTATTTTTATTTTTGTCATGGGGTGTTAAAAAGCCCGGGATATATTGATAACAGAAAGAATGCGGAAGCCGTGAGCCGCAGTCTTTCGGGAATGGGGCAGAAATGCCCGCAATTCTCTTTTTCTACCTCTCTTCTTTTTATCCCTTTCGCACATGGGGCGTGCTCGCAAGAGCACGCCCCATAACTCATAACGCAATTCTCATTCCGTTTCTCTCGCCTTCACCGCATAATAATACGCGCTTTTATAATCCTCCAGCTCCCTGCAGCAAAGCTCCAGCTGCAAATAAACCGCCCGGGATTTAGGGGCCTGCTCCAAATGGGCCACCGCCTTGGCATAATTGCCCTGGGACAAATACACCTGCGCCCGCTGCCAGTGCCATTGACCGGTCTGCTCCGGGGCTGCATCCAATAGTTTTCCTTGGCGAACGGGATCTTTTTCCGCTCTGGCCCGCAGTATCAATTCCGGTGTCAGCTCCGGCAGCTGCGCTACCAGCTGCTCCGCCAACTCCGGCCTGGCAGCAAAGCACAGCAGCAGCCTTGCCCGCTCCGTATCCGCAGTATAATAAGGCGTACGCTTACCCTGGGCGGCCGCTTCTTCCAACAAAGTTAAAGCATAGGCATTGCGCCCCTGGTTCAATGCGCGTTTTGCCATATCCATGCGGCACAATGCGCACAAATAATAGTATTCTGCATCAAACACCGGGTCTTCCCCCCGATATTCCTCCAAAATCTGCAAAGCCTCTGCCGAGTCACCCTCAAAAGCGGCTCTTGCCCGGGCCATCACCGCCTGATTGGGAGAGGTCACCGCCTGTTCCTCCAAAAAATAGCCCATGGGTTTCCCCAGCCGCTCCGCCAAATACCGCAGGGTGTCCATAGAGGGCTTTGCAGAGCCGTTTTCAATTTGCGAAAGCATATTGCGGGTGATCACATCCCCGCACAGCTGCCGCTGGGACATGCCCGCCTCCAGCCGCGCCTGCTTTAACCGTTCACCGAATTGCATAGTTTCTCCTTAAATGGGGGGGTAATTTATATTTACCTCACTATAACATATTTGACAGCAAATTTCCACCATAAAAATATTGCTATTTTCCATAAAATGGAATAGTATATGAGTAATACTCCAATAAGGTGTGATTATCATGAACATTCGTGACCGCAAGGCACTGAAACAAGCGGCTGCCGGTCATTTGCAGTCTGCTTCCTATGATCCCCGCAAGCTGACGCTGCTTCACCGGGGCTTGATCGTAGGCTTGTCTTTACTGATCTCTTTGATTTCTCTGGGGCTGGATGAAGGCATTGCCTCCACCGGCGGTCTCAGCGGCATCGGTGCCCGCAACCTGCTGCTCACCGCCCAAACCGCCCTGCAAATGGGGCAGGTATTGCTGACTCCCTTTTGGCAGCTGGGCATTTTATTTGCATTTTTGAACATTATCCGCAAGCAGTATGCAGCCCCCAACAGCTTACTCCGGGGCTTTGTCCGGTTTGGTCCTGCGCTGCGGCTGATGACTCTGGAAATGCTGGTCATTATGAGCCTAAGCTTTATCATTTCCTATATCAGCAGCTTTGTTGCCCTGCCTTTCTCCGGCAAGTTAATGGAACTGATGGAGCCTATAGTCATAGAAATGCAGACCAATCCCAATTTCGATCCCACCGCCATGATGGAGCTTCCCATGGAAACCCTACTGCCTGCGGCTGCACCTATACTGATTGTTTTCTTTATTCTTTACGGCGCTGCCGTGGCCTATTTCGGACTGCGGATGCGTTTTGCGGATTATCTGATTTTAGACGACCCCAAAATCGGCGCTTTCCAGGCTATGGGCAGAAGCTTCCGGCTGACCAAGGGCAATATTTGGGCACTGATCCGGCTGGATCTCAGCTTTTGGCTATATTACCTTCTGCAAGGTGTGGCTATGGGCGTTTCCATGCTGCAGCTATTTACCCCCGCCTTCAATCTGCCCATCCCGGAGCAGGTGACCGGCATTCTCATTTATCTTGTTTTCTGTGCTATCGTTCTGGCAACCGACTGGTTCCTGCGCCCCATGGTAGAAGCCACCTACGCTCTGGCCTACCACACCCTAAAAGAAGAACATTATCCAACCGAATAAAAACAGGAGGTGCTGCTGCACCTCCTTTTAAAATACCAACTGCACCAAAAGCATATAGCAAACCGTTCCGCTGATAATGCTGATCAGCGTATTGCGTTTCCAGATATATAACACGCCCACAACCACGCAAGAAATCAGCATCGGCAGCCACCCGGACACACCGGCAAACGAAATGCCTTTCAAGCAATATATAACCAGCATTCCCATAATGGCATAAGGCAGGGTCTTACCCAGCTTCTCGATCAGTTTTGGGGTTTTCCGCTTATCATTAAATATAAGAAAAGGCAAAAACCGCAGTGCCGCCGTCACCAGGGCAATGACCGCAACAATACCCCAGGTATGTAAATCAGGCATTTTTTGATTCCTCCTTATGCAAGCAAAGAATCAGCGCAATAATCAGCATGGCGGGAATCAAAAACTGCTGACTGCCGAAAATTACCAAACAAAAAACCGACACCGCCACACCCACTATGGCGGAAAAATGCTTCTTGTTGGTGAGCCATTGCTCCAAAAATATAGTGACAAACAAAGCGGTCAGGGCAAAATCAATACCCTCGGTGTTGAATTTCACCAGCGTTCCCACCAGCGCACCTGCCACAGACCCAGCCACCCAGTAAATATGGTTGAGCAAAGAGACAAAGAAATAATAATGCTTTTTCTGCTCCTGGGGAATGTTCGGCAGATCATTGCACACCAGCGAATAAGTCTCATCGGTCAGCGAAAAAAATAAATACGGTTTTCTTTTTCCCATCCCCTTATATTTGGAAAGCATGGAAATACCGTAAAACAAATGTCTTGCGTTTACCATCAGCGTGGTCAGCGCAGCGGTGAGCAAGGATGCGCCTCCGGTGAGCAACCCCACCGCCACATATTGCATAGCACCGGCATATATAAAAAGACTCATAACAAAGGTCAGTAAAATACCGTACCCGGCGGATTTGAGCACAATCCCAAATCCAAAGCCCAAAACCACATATCCCGTCAGTACGGGAATGGTGGATATAAACGCAGAGCGCAGGGTTTTCTTCACGGGCCTTCCTCCCTTCTGAAAAGAGGTGTTGCAAAATAACTGCAACACCTCTGTTTTATTTTGCTTCTTTTAGCAAGTCTGCCAGGGTGATTCCTTCAAAGAACTGGTCGATCATGGCATCCAGCTTGTCCCACATGGGCTTGGTCTGGCAGCAGGTGCTGCGGGAGCAGGCCGAGGGACCCTGGCTTGTGCAGGACACCGCCGCCAGAGAGCCTTCTGTCAATTTTAAAATACTGCCCACGGTATACGCCTCCGGCTCACGGTTCAGCCGATAACCGCCGCCCTTGCCGTGGACGGCATCCACAAACCCGGCCTTACTCAAAACCGTCATAATGGATTCCAGATATTTCTGGCTAATGCCCTCGGCTTCCGCAATTTCCTTCAGGGGGATATAACCTTCGCCGCCGTGGAGCGCAAAATGCACCATCACCCGCAGTGCATACCGACCCTTGGTGGATACGATCATTCGCAGTGCTCGCAGTGGTCGCAGTCCGGGAACTGAGACGCATCGTAGGCGATGCCGTTTCTGTCGTAATAATCCTTCACGGCAGATTTGATGGCCTCCTCTGCCAAAACAGAGCAGTGCATCTTGTGGGCAGGCAGACCCTCCAAAGCTTCGGCAACAGCCTTGTTGGTCAGCTGCAAGGCATCCCCAATGGACTTACCCTTGATCATTTCCGTTGCCATGGAAGATGATGCAATGGCGCTGCCGCAGCCAAAGGTCTCAAACTTCACATCCGCAACTATATCATTTTCGATCTTCAGATAAATCTTCATAATATCGCCGCATTTAGCGTTGCCCACAGAGCCTACGCCATCGGCATCCTCGATAATACCCACATTTCTGGGGTTCATGAAATGATCCATTACGATCTCAGAATAAAGTGCCATAATGATTTTCTCCTTATTACAGAATGTATTCTCTTGCGCCGGTTTGCAGATCTCTCCACACAGGGCTCATATTTCGCAGCTGCTGCACCACCTTGGGCACGACAGTCAGGATGTGATCCACTTCTTCTTCTGTGTTGTAGTGGCTTAAGCTAAGCCGCAGACTGCCGTGGGCAACGTCA
>JAZNSR010000054.1:0-11832 GCA_045591335.1 Faecousia sp. | reverse complement strand
GGCAGCAGCGCGGCAGATGGTGGTCATACGAGCCTTGGTCTCTTCCAGAATAGCGTCCACTTCGGCCTGAGTCATAACACCGGCTTCGATCAGAGCTGCAGGATAGGTAGTCAGAGGATCGACGGCCTTCCAGGCATCCATTTCTTCCTTGGTGCGGTATGCATTCTGGTCGGAAACAGAGTGACCGGAGAAGCGGTAGGTCAGGGTTTCCAGCATGACGGGGCCCTTACCGTTACGCAGCAGCTCCAGCTTGCGCTCCATTGCGTCGATCACTGCCAGGGGGTTGAAGCCGTCCACGGTCTCAGCATAGAACTGGGTGGGGCTGACACCGGAGGCGATCCGTGCCATGTGGCCCTGGCCCATAGTCTCGCCACGGGTCTGGTCGCCCATACCGTAGGAGTTATTGAAAATGTTATACAGAATGGGCATGCCATCATTATGGCTTTCCCACAGAGTCTTATACTGATCCATGGCGGAGAAGTTCAAAGCTTCCCAGACGGGGCCACGGGCCATGGCTGCATCGCCCACATTGCAGACGCAGATACCCTTCTTGTTATTAACCTTCTTATACAGGGCAGCGCCGGTGGAGATGGTGCCGGAGCCGCCGACGATAGCATTGTTGGGGTAAATCCCGAAGGGCAGGAAGAATGCGTGCATGGAGCCGCCCATGCCCATGTGGAAGCCGGTCTCCCGGGCAAAGATCTCAGAAAGCGTACCGTACAGAATGAAGCGGATGGCCAGCTCTTTCACATCCTTGGTTTCACCCAGCTTCTGGGTGGAACGCAGGCACTTGCCCTCCAGGAAGGATTCCATCACATGCATCAGCTGATCATCGGTCATCTTCTGAATGGTGGACAAAGCCTTTGCCAAGATCTCAGAGTGGCTGCGGTGAGAGCCGAAAGCAAAGTCGTTCTCATCCAGCAGATACGCCTGGCCCACACATGCGGCCTCCTGGCCGATGGACAAGTGGGCAGGGCCGGGATAGGTGTGATCCACGCCATTATAGCTGCCCTGGGTCTTGATTAGGTTCAGCATGGTCTCAAACTCACGCAGAACGGTCATATCACGGAAAATGCGAACCAGATCTTCCTTGGTATACTTGCCGGATTCCAGCTCTTCTTTTACGGTTTTGTTATATTGGTTTACGGGGATATCCTGGAAGGTGACCTTACCGGGGGCACGGACCACCGCAGGATCTACAAATAAACTCTTAGGCATTGTTCGTCCCTCCTTCTATTACAGTGCCAGCATGCAAGTGAAGTTTTCCAGATTCTGACCCAGTTCCTTCTGGAACTTGGCGGCAGGTGTGCCGTCCACAGCGCGGTGGTCGTAGGTCAGGCTCAAGCCCATGGCGGGATAGATCTGAATGCTGCCGTCTGCGCCCTTGCGGACACGGTCGGTAGTACCGCAGACACCCAAAATACCGGTCTGAGGAGGATTGATCACGGGAGTGAAGGACTCCACGCCCAAATTGCCCAGATTGGAAACAGTGAAGCTGCCGCCGGAGAGCTTGTCGGGGCTGATGGCACCGTCACGGCACTGAGCAGCCAGTTCCTTGACCTCCTTGGAGATCTCCAGCAGGGACTTCTGGTCCGCGTTAAAGATGGTGGGGACCATCAAGCCTCTGGGGGTATCCACTGCCACGCCCAGGTTCACATGCTTAAAGTGACGGATGGAGTTATCATCCAGCATATTGGCGTTCAGATCCGGGTGGTTCAGCAAAGTGCGGGAAACCGCAAACAGAATAATATCGCCCAAGGTGATACCAGCATACTCACCGCCGGCGGCCTTCAAAGCCTTGCGGTAATTCAAAATTGCAGTGGCATCAAAGGAGGTATTATGGGTCAGCTGCGCCATAGTGGACAGGCTGGTAGTCATGGACTTGGAAATGGCGCGGCGAATACCGCTGAACTTCACATCCTCATAAGCAGGACCGTCACATGCCACAGCCTTGGCGGCAGCGGGAACGCCCTCTGCGATCAGCTTCTGCACATCCCGCTCGATGATACGGCCATTGGGGCCAGTGCCCACTGCCAGGGAGGCATCCACACCGGCAGCCTTTGCCAGCTTTGCCGCTCTGGGAGAAACGGGAGCACCCGCAACCACCTGCACCTGGGCTGCAGGAGCTTCTGCAGCAACGGGAGCAGCCTCAGCCACGGTCTCAACCACTGCCGGAGCAGCGCCGGGCTTCAGGCAGTCCGTAGGCTCACCCTTGGGGCCCACTGCGCAGACATTTTCCATGCAGGGCACTTCCTCGCCCTCATCAAAGAAAATGGCCAGCAGCTCACCCTCTGCGGTGGATTCACACTCAAAGGATGCCTTATCAGTTTCGTATGTAAAGAGAATATCGCCAACTTTAACCTGGTCACCTACATGCTTCAGCCACTCACCGATGATGCAGCTTTCCACCGTAATGCCCGCCTTGGGCATGATCACAGCCTGGGCCTTGGTGTTGCATGCAACAGCGGCAGCAGGTGCGGCTGCGGCAGCGGCGGGAGCAGCGGCTGCAGGTGCTTCTGCGGCGCTACCGCCCTTCAAGCCGGAGCAATCCTCACCGGGATTACCAACAGCGCATACATTTACCAGGCAGGGCACCTCATCGCCCTCCTCGTAGAAGATCTCCAGCAGAGTGCCCTCTGCGGTGGATTCACACTCAAAACTGGCTTTATCGGTTTCATAAGTGAACAAAACATCACCGATTTTAACAGAATCGCCAACTTTCTTTTCCCAGGTGCCAATAATACAGCTTTCCACTGTAATGCCCGCTTTGGGCATAATGACTGCGTTTGCCAAGATAGCTCCTCCTTATTTCTTGAATATGTTATAGTTTGTTATAGCTTGTTAATTATAACACGATGTAACATCGTTCGTCAATACATATTTTATAGGAATATTCCGCCTGCCGCAACTAATTTTCAATCCGGAAACATTCCCGACGCCAGCGGACGCAAAAGAGAAAGATCCACCAAATCCTCTATGGTGATATAGTCTGCTCCCATATCGCACAACGCGGCAATTCCCTCACTTCCGTCCCGGAAGCAAAACACCGGACTCCAGCAATGCCTGAGATTTTTCACAGTACCGTCCCAGGTGCCGCCCTTCCCTGCCGCACACTGCGCAACAAGGGTTATGGGTGCCAGGCTGTGGATCACCCGGTTTCGGTCCAGCGCACGGTGTGCGCTGAAGGACAAATCAAAACCGTTTTCAGAAAGATATAGGACATTTTCATTCCAGGGGCAGCTTTCCAAACGATCCGGCACCACGCAAATTACTTTGCCTCCATAGCGCAAGCAGCTTTCCTGGGCAGTACGGTCTGCTCCTCTGGCATTACCGGACACCAAGGCATATCCCTGCAAAGCCGCTTGTTTTCCCGCCTCTGCCGCAAATACGGCATTGTCAAGCGCCAGCTCCCGACTGCCGACCAATGCAACGCATGGCATGCTGAGCAAAGAAAGATCGCCTTTTGCCCAAAGGCTGGCCGGAGTATCCCACGCCAAGCGGTCCATAAGTCTCCGGGGATAGCCTTCGCTGCCCCGGACAATAGGAACGCAACCACGATTTTTACCTTCATTGATATACCAATCCAACTGCTCCTGCTGATCCAGCAGCGCGGAAAACCGCTCCGCGGTATTTGCATTGCAGCCCAAAGCCCGCCACTGCCGCGCGGACCGGGGCAACGCCCCATTTCCACCTATCCGCAGCAGATTCCGCAGCTGGGACAGGGTCAAAACCTGCCGCTGCGGATCGCCCAGCTGGCAGGTCAGCAGCAGGATCTCACGCTCCCGGGAATTCAACGGAAACGCTTTTTGATGACCGGCTCTTTTACCTGCTCTTCTGTGAGGCTGCCGTCATCACCCAAAAGCATGGGCTTGATCCGGTAATTGGAATACTTTGCGATCTCATCCAACTTAGCCTTTTCCGGGAAATTACCGATCACCGACCAGGCCACACCCTTGCGCTTGGCTCTGCCGGTCCTGCCGATCCGGTGGACATAGTATTCGTTTTCTTCCGGAATATCAAAATTGATCACGCAATCCACATCATCCACATCAATGCCCCGGGATGCCACATCCGTGGCAATCAGAATTGCCAGCTTGCCGTCCCGGTAACGCTGCATGGTCTTTTCCCGCTGACTCTGACGAACATCACCATGAATACAATCGCAATTCGCTCCGGCCCTTTGGAAATCGTCTGAAAGCCGCTGGCACATGTGCTTGGTGTTGCAGAAGATCATCACCCGCTCATAACCCTGGCTGCGGATCAGCTTTAAGGTGGTAGCAGCTTTCTCCAAGGGTGTAACTGTGATGCTGTACTGGTCAATATCCGGGCGGTCCTCCTGTTTGGGCTCAACGGTGATCTCCACCTCATCCCGCTGATACATCCAGGAAACGGTCATGACCTCCTGGGAAATGGTGGCGGAGAACAAGCCAAGATTCTTGCGGTTTTTCACTTTTTCAATGATCTTGGTCACATCCTTGAAAAAGCCCATATCCAGCATCCGGTCCGCCTCGTCCAGCACCACCGTCTGAATCTTATCCAAGCGGATATTTTTCCGGTTATAATGGTCCATGAGTCTGCCAGGGGTGGCCACTACGATCTGAGGCTTTTTCTCCATCTGCTTTGCCTGGCCCACGATACCCGCGCCGCCGTAGAGCACCGCCACACGGATGCCCTGGTAATATGTAAGCAAGCCACGGAGCTCGTCACCGATCTGAATTGCCAGCTCCCGGGTGGGTGCTAAGATCAAGCCCTGCACATCCGGGCATTCCGGGTCCACATGCTCGATCATAGGAATGCCGAAGGCAAAGGTCTTTCCGGTGCCGGTGGGGGCTTTGGCGATCACATCCCGCCACTGCATAAAATGCGGAATTGCCTGCTGCTGAATGGTGGTAGGATAGCCATAGCCCTTTTTCTCCAATGCCTTCAGCATAGCATCAGAAAGGCCCAGGTCCTTAAACATGATCTGCTCCATAGAATACCTCTTAAAAAAATGCATATTTTTGTTATTATAACAGATATTCCCCCAACAGTCAAATTTGAAATTTGCTTGCGTAATGTAAAAATATATGTTATATTATAGAGTGATAATTTATTGTTAGGAGGCTTGTGAATTATGGGCAAGCTAATTGTGATTGAGGGCACTGACGGATCTGGCAAATCCACCCAATTCCGTTTAATGACCGAGCATCTGCAAAAAGATCAGATCGCCTTCAAGCGGCTGGTATTCCCCCGGTACGACCAGGAAAGCTCTGCGCTGATCCGCATGTATCTGGGCGGGGAGTTTGGCAGCAAGCCTTCTGATGTAAACGCCTACGCCGCCTCCTCTTTCTATGCGGTGGACCGCTATGCCTCCTATAAGCAGGATTGGGGCCAGTGGTACGAAGGCGGCGGTCTGGTGGTCTCTGACCGCTACACCACCTCCAATGCCGTACATCAAGCCTCCAAGGAGACCGGTGAAGCCAAGGCAAAATTCCTGGACTGGCTCTATGAATTCGAATATGAGCAGCTGGGCCTTCCCCGCCCGGATCTGATCATCTATCTGGATGTGCCCACGGATTTCACCGAAAAAATGCTCCGGGGCAGAGAGCAAGCCACCAACACCCAGGCAGACATCCATGAAAAGGACATGGCGTACCTGGCCACCTGCCGGGAGACCGGACGGGCTGCTGCCGCCCATTACGGCTGGCAAGTGATCCAGTGCGTGAAGGACGGCGCCATGCGCACCATGGAGGATATCCACCAGGAAATCTATGCTGCCGTACAAAACTGTTTGAAAGGTTGCGTGAAACCAAATGGTATATATGCTGCTGGGCACAGGCTTTGAAGAAACCGAAGCCATTGCCCCTCTGGATCTGATGCGCCGGGCAGGTATTGCGGTGCAGACTGTTGGCGTAAACGGCAAGACCGTATACGGCGGCCACGGCATCGGCGTGGAAGCGGACATCACAATTGGCGAAATGGATCTGACCGCCTTGGAGATGATCGTGCTGCCCGGCGGACTGGGCGGCGTGAACTCCGTCCGGCAATGTCCCATGGCCATGGATGCTTTGGCTTTTGCTTGGAATAATAACAAATATGTGGCAGCCATTTGCGCAGGGCCCACCGTTTTGGCGGACCTGGGCATTACCGACGGCAAAAACGCCACCTGCTACCCCGGCTGCGAAGCGCAGATGGGCAGCGCTTTCGTGGCAGAAAATGCCGCCTGCATTACCGATGGCAGGCTGATCACCGGCACTTCCGCCGGCTGCGCCATTCCCTTCGGCCTTGGGCTGATCGCTGCTCTAAAAGGCGAGGCCGCTGCCCAAACCGTGGCGAATCAGATCGTGATCCGTTGACTGGAGGTTACCATGGAAAACAAAAACGACGATTTTATTTTTGACGAGGAAATGCTGGATCAGCTTTTAGAGGGCAACAGCACCCGGGCTGAAGAACCCTCCACCCGGAACACCGGAAAGCTGGATCCTTTTATCCAGGAGATCATGCAGGAAACCGCAGATATTCCCGCCGCCGATCCCTCTGAGGATATGAATCCCATTTTGGAGCAGATCATGCAGGAAGTCACGGGCCGAATCCCCAAAGCAGTATCGGACGAACCGGCCCCCCTGTTTGCAGATGAACCTGCCACAGAATCCCCCAAAAATGCACCCCCGGAAATTGCTGAAGAAATTCCAGACGCGGTTATCTACGGCTCCGAAGAGCCTGAATCCCCGCCCTCCAAGCCTATCAAGCAAAAGAAAGAAGGCGCTTACGGTTTCTTTGGCATTCCCCACTTGCTTGCCTCTGTTATCTGGATGGCGATTATCGTGGTGATCGGCGTATCCCTTGGGCGGATCCTTTGGGTGATCTGCTCGGATGTGATGGCCTTTGGTAAGCCGGATCAGGCAATTACCATCACCATTACCGACCAGGAAGTCCAAAAAAATGCCGACAACACCAAGACTGTGAATATCGACAGCATCGCTGCTAAGCTGGAGCAGGCCGGTTTGATCGAGCATGCGGAGCTTTTCAAGCTATTCGCCACCCTCACCGGCAAGGATCAGGATATTGCCGCCGGCACCTACACCCTCAACAGCTATTTTGACTACAACGCCATGATCAACGGCATGACCTACAGCGCTCCCGCTCGGGAGATCGTCACGGTACTTGTGCCGGAAGGCTACAACTGCGCCCAGGTGTTTGCACTGCTGGAAGAAAAGGGCGTTTGCTCCGCAAAAGAGCTGGAAGAATATGCCGCTAACGGCGAATTAAAGGATTATTGGTTCCTGGAGGGCGTGAAACGGGGCAGCAGATATTGCCTGGAAGGCTATATGTTCCCGGACACCTACGAATTCTACACCAACGACGAGCCCCGCCGTGTAATCGAGAAATTCCTCAACGACTTTGACTACCGTTTCACCGATCTGATGAAGGAAGATTTTGAAGAATTCAAAGCCAGATTCGAAAAGATGCTGTCTTCCAACGGTTACAGCGCGGATTATATTGCCAACAATCCCTTAACCCTGCATCAAGTGGTTACCATGGCTTCCATTGTGGAAAGAGAATCCTCCAGCGATGCGGAAAGCTATCAGATCGCCTCTGTGTTCTACAACCGCCTGGCCGATCCCACGGATTATCCTTTCCTGGATTCCGATGCCACCGTTCATTATGCCATCGGCGATTATTTCAACGACATTACCAAGCTGACTCAAACCCATTTGGACACCAAGAGCCCCTATAATACCCGCGGCTACCAGAAGGGTCTGCCTCCCGGACCCATTTGCAACCCCGGTATCTATTCGCTGTATGCGGCTTTGGATCCCGATGTATCTGACTTCCATTTCTTTGTTTTGAATAAGAAAACCGGACTGCATGTATTCTCTGAAACCTACCGGGAGCACCAGCAGCGTCTGAAGGAATTGGGGTACACCTAAGTGAGAAAGATGGAACTGCTAAGCCCTGCCGGAGATATGGAACGGCTGAAAATGGCCGTTGCCTACGGCGCAGATGCCGTATATCTGGCAGGTACGGATTTTGGAATGCGCTCCTTTGCGGGTAACTTTACCCCTCAGGAGCTGCCCCAGGCTGTGGCATACGCCCACAACAAGGGCGTGAAGGTCCATGTGACCGTCAACACCATGCCCCGCAACGACGAAGTGGTCTGCCTCCCCGCTTATTTGGAGCAGCTGCAGGATGCAGGCGTGGATGCGCTGATTTTGGCAGATTTGGGTGCGTTTACCCTGGCGGGTAAATATGCCCCCAAATGCCAGCGGCATATTTCCACCCAGCAATCCATTGCCAACTACGAATGCGCACGCGCCTGGTATGACCTGGGCGCCCAACGGGTGGTTTTGGCAAGGGAATGCTCTTTGGAGGAGATCCGAACCATCCGGGAAAAGACGCCCAAGGAATTGGAAATCGAAACCTTCGGTCACGGTGCCATGTGCGTCAGCTATTCCGGCAGATGCCTTTTGAGCAACTATATGACCGGCAGAGATTCCAACCGGGGCGCATGCGCCCAGCCCTGCCGCTATCAGTACGCACTGATGGAGGAAAAGCGGCCCGGAGAATATTTCCCGGTGTTTGAGGATGAAAAAGGCACATATATTTTGAATTCCAGAGATATGTGCATGATCGACCATCTGCAGGATCTGACCGACGCGGGCGTGGACTGCATCAAGATCGAAGGCCGGGCAAAATCCGCCTATTATGCTGCGGTGGTCACCGGGGCATACCGCCACGCCATCGACGATCTGGCAGCCGGCAAGCCCATTGACCCGGTTTGGCGGGACGAGGTGGAGCATGTATCCCACCGGATCTATTCCACCGGATTTTACTACGGCTTCCCCGGGCAATATACAGAAAATTCCCGTTACATAAGGGAATGGCAGGTTTGCGCCATTGGGGAAAGCTGCGACGAAAACGGCCTTGCCCTGTGCAGCCTTCGTAACAAATTCAAAGCAGGAGATGCCCTGGAGGCCGTTGGCCCAGACACCCGTCCCTTCCCCTTTTCCGCACCTATGATGCAGGATGTGGAAGGCAACGATCTGGAAGAACCCCGAACACCGCAGATGCAGTTTTTTATGCAGCTGCCCCAAGCCGTGCCACCGTTGACCATTATCAGAAGAAGCGTGGATCTATCCGCGAAATAAAAATACCGAAGCCACCCGGCTTCGGTATTTTTTGTATTTTCCATTCTTATAGGGACCGGCTTGCTCGACAGTCCGGAATCTATGTGCTAGTTAGGCTGTCTTACAGCACCGATCTTTTCTTTCATGAAGCAATCTATATCTTCTGTAGGTGTCATCGGTACGCAAAACCCAAACATTTCTCTATGAAATTTTAGTGTTACAGTAGTTTCTGCATTTGCTGCGAAAGTTAACAGATATTGTGTACGGCGTGCTCTCCTGAATTGTCCTCCTTTAAATGTGACAAGCATATGAGCATCAGAAAGTTTATTGCATTCGTACCACATCTCTGTACCCCATTTACATTGATAAGTCCATGGAGCACAAGCTATTGCCTTCATACAATCATCAATCGATTTACCGGTAATATATACAAGTTCCATAAAACCTCCACAATACTACTGTACTATGTGTTAGTTCCCTGTCCATTTCCTTGTCTCAATTCTTTAAACTCTGCAAAGGAGCGGGGATTCTGCCGCCACGGGCAATAAATGCCTCGCTGGATTCTGCGTGAACGGGCATCACGGGAGCGCTGCCCAGCAAGCCGCCCATTTCCACCATGTCCCCCACCTTTTTGCCGGGGGCAGGAATGATGCGCACGGCGGTGGTCTTACTGTTGACCATACCAATGGCCGCTTCATCCGCAATGATTGCGGAAATGGTGGCTGCGGAGGTATCGCCGGGAACGGCAATCATATCCAGGCCCACGGAGCAAACGCAGGTCATGGCTTCCAGCTTTTCCAGGGTCAAAACGCCGGACAAAGCGGCAGCGATCATGCCCTCGTCCTCAGATACGGGAATAAATGCGCCGGACAGGCCGCCCACATGGTTGGACGCCATAACGCCGCCCTTCTTCACCGCATCATTCAAAAGTGCCAGGGCTGCGGTGGTACCATGGGTGCCGGTGACCTCCAGGCCCATTTCCTCCAAGATCCGGGCCACGCTATCGCCAACGGCAGGGGTGGGAGCCAGGCTCAAATCCACAATACCAAAGGGCACACCCAACCGCTGGGAGGCTTCCACGCCCACCATCTGACCCATACGGGTCACCCGGAAGGCGGTCTTTTTAATGGTTTCCGCCACCACATCAAAAGGCTGACCCTTCACGCTCTTCAAGGCATGATGAACCACACCGGGGCCGGAAACGCCCACATTCAGCACGCACTCGGCTTCACCCACGCCGTGGAATGCACCTGCCATAAAGGGATTATCCTCCACCGCATTGGCAAACACCACCAGCTTGGCGCAGCCCAGACCGTCTTGATCCGCAGTCAGTTCTGCGGTTTTCTTAATGATTTGACCCATTTTGGCAACCGCATCCATATTGATGCCCGCCTTGGTGGAGCCCACATTGACGCTGGAGCAGACCATATTGGTGCAGCGCAGTGCTTCGGGAATGGAATCCATCAAGATCCAGTCGGCCTTGGTTGCGCCCTTTTGCACCAAAGCAGAAAAACCGCCGATAAAGTTTACGCCGCATTCCTTGGCAGCTTTATCCAGCGCAATGGCCAGGGGCACATAACTATCCGTGCGGCAGCTGCCGCCAACCAGAGCAATGGGGGTCACGGAGATCCGCTTATTCACAATGGGAATACCAAACTCCCATTCGATATCCTGTCCGGTCTTAACCAGGTTTTCTGCCTTGCGGGTGATCTTATCGTAAATCCGCCGGGCGCACTCGTTCACATCCTCATGGCAGCAATCCAACAAAGAAATGCCCATGGTGATGGTGCGGATATCCAAATGGCGCTTATCGATCATGTCCTGAGTGGACAAAATTTCATGAGTATTCAGCATGGCGCAACCTCAGATCTTATGCATGGCATCGAAAATATCCTGCCGCTGCAGGCGAATGGAAAGGTCCACTTCCCTGCCCTTTTCTTCCAGCTCCTGGGCAAGCTGCGCCAGGGGCACATTGGCGCCGGACACATCCACCACCATCATCATGGTAAAATACCCCTGCATGACGGTCTGGCTGATATCCAAAACATTCACATTATACCGGGCCAGCTCTGTGCAGACCAGGGCAATAATGCCCACCCGGTCCTTACCAACAACAGTCACAACTGCTTTCATAGTTTCTCTCCTTTTCATGGCTGCATATACTTGTAGGGACACGCCTCCCGGGGTGTCCGCGGACACCCGAGGACGGGTGTCCCTACGAAATATCAATAATCGTAATCGGCACAATAGCGGGCATCCAGATCGTCCCAGAAATAGGATTTGGCCGCCTGGTGAGCAGGATGCGGGGCATAGTTTGCCAGGCTCTCACGGTCGGTAAACTCAGAATACAGAGCAAAGTCCGTACCGCCCTGGTAAGTTGGGCGAACCTCCAAGTGCAAAAGTCCGGGGATCACGCCCACCAAAGGCTCTAACACAGAGCGTGCAGTTTCAATCACCTGCGGCTTATTGGTACCCTCCTTTAGTGTGAACAAAACAATGTGTTTTACCACGCTGCATTCCTCCTGTTATGAAAATACCGGGGCAGTCCTGCCCCGGTATGTATGGGATAATTACTCCTCAGTGGTCTCCTCGGCAGCGACCTCAGCAGCTTCCTCGACTACTTCTTCAGCAGCCTCGACAACTTCCTCAGCCTCTTCCTCTACCACTTCGGGCTCCAGCAGAGAAGTCGGATCGTAGCCATGTCGTTCTGTGAGCCAAGGAGTTG